>CAVDSU010000014.1:0-26532 GCA_963611685.1 bacterium | reverse complement strand
CCCCATTCCCCGCGAGGAGTGCGCTCTTTTGTGGGGGCACGGAGACCTTGCCTTCATGTTTAGCGACCGAGACTACTATCGCAATAGCGGCAATCCCCTGGATCCCCGGAATCCCCATGGCTTTTCGGGCGTGACTTTGGTCATTCTGGCGAATGTCGTTTTTTTCCTGCTTCAGTGCCTAGGGAATGGCTTTTTGGAGAGCATCTTTGCGCTAGACGCCCAGCATCCCCTCCAGGTATGGCGTCTGGTGGGATACCAGTTCCTCCACGGCAACTTCACCCACATCCTCCTGAATATGTACGGCGTGTGGCTCTTCGGGCGCATTGTGGAGACCGCCTTGGGAAAGAGCCGCTTCCTGTCGCTGTATCTCTTCTCGGGCATCCTGGGCGGAGTCTTCTTCCTCTTGGCGAATTCCGGCACCGAGGCGATGTGCGTGGGCGCTTCCGGCGCGGAATTCGGCGTCATGGTGGCGGCGGCGATTGCCTTCCCGAAGATGCAGTTCTTCCTGTTCTTCCCGCCGCTGCCCGTGCGGCTGTGGGTGTTGGCGCTGGTCTACTGCATCATTGAGATCTGCTCCCTGGGCGGCCCCCTGGACGGCGTGGCGCACATGGCGCATTTGGGCGGCGCCCTGGGCGGACTGCTCTACATGCATCGGCTGCTGACTCACACCCGCCGGAATGCCACCCGTGGCCGCCGCGGCACAAATCCCTTCGCGGGCGGACGACCCCCACGCAATCCCTCCACCCCGCCCCCCGAACAGGATTTCAGCGACGTCACCTACGACCAGGCGGAGCTCGACCGCATTCTGGACAAGGTCTCCCGACAGGGCTTCGGACAGCTGACGCGCCGGGAGCAGTCGGTGTTGCGCAAGGCCTCTCAGGAACTGAAGAAACGCCAATGACCCCCGACGAACACCCCGTGGCTATTTTCGCGCCCCTGGACGAACTCCTGGAACGCTACCCCGCGCTCGCCGTCTGCGAGGACGCCATCCGCCACGCCATCCGCGTGGCAGGCGACGCCTTCCAGCAGGGCGGACGCCTCTACGTCTGCGGCAATGGCGGCTCCTGCGCCGACGCCGAGCATATCTCCGGCGAATTCCTGAAGGGCTTCTGCAAGCGCCGTCCGGTCTCCTCCGAGCTCGCGCTGGAATTGCGGAACTACGCCGAGACCCCGGAGGAGGGCGAGCTGCTCTCTGGAAAGCTCCAGCGGGGCCTCCCGTGCATTCCCCTGACGAGCCTGGGCGTGGCGCTCTCCGCCGCCCGGAATGACCTGGATGGCCAGCTGGACTACGCGCAGGCGCTCTTGGCGCTGGGGCGTCCCGGCGATGTGCTCTTGGGGATCTCCACCAGCGGCAACTCCCGGAATGTCCATTTGGCGGTGGTGGTGGCGCGTTCCTTGGGCATGAAGGTGCTGGGTCTCACCGGCGAGGAGGGTGGTCGTCTGGGGCGCGAGTCGGACGTCGCCATCCGGGTCCCCGCCCGCGAGACCTACCAGATCCAGGAATTCCACCTGCCCGTCTACCACGCACTCTGCCGCTGCGTGGAAAATCGCTTCTTCACCGAATAACCCCGCCAAGGATACTCACCCTCCTATGAGCCGACTCCTCCGCTCCCTCCTGACGCTCGCCATCCTCTGCGCCGCATTGTGCCTGAATGCCGCCGAGCCCGCCGCCGAAAAGGCGATGCTGCAGATCCAGGCGGACGAGCTGAGCTACGGCGTGGACAGCGCGGTGGCGCAGGCCTCCGGCAATGTTGTGGTCGACTACGGGAAGATCCGCATGACCTGCCAGCAGGCCTCCGTGAACCAGCAGACAAAGGACTTCTCCGCCAGCGGCGACGTGGTGATCTCGATGGAGGGTCAGGGCAGCTGGCAGGCGCCCGCGCTCCAGGGAAACCTGGACGACGCCACCGTCGCCTTCGGGCCCTTCCGCATGGACACCGAGGTCTGGCACCTGGGCGGCGATTCCGGCGAGAGCCTGGGCGCCGACGAGGGGCAGGTGATTCGAAATGGCTGGATGAGCACCTGCGACTGCGAACACCCGCACTACCGCATCCAGGCCTCCGAAATCCGCTATAACCGCACGGACAACACCGTCGTCGCAAAGCACGCGACTCTCCGGGTGGGCGATCTCCCGATCTTCTATCTGCCCTATCTCTTCGGCACCGCCGACGACATGGCGGGAATGGTCTTTCGTCCCGGATACTCCGGCAAGCGCGGCGCATATCTGCGCCTGGGGCGTCTCTGGAAGCACGGCGGCCAGGGCAGCAGCCAGGTCTATGTGGATGGCATGACCAAGCGCGGACTGGGCGTGGGGCAGGAGACCGACTACCGCTCCGACGCCCGCGACGTCCAGACCACCCTCTACGCCCTCCACGACCAGGATCCCGCCGAGACTCGCCCCGGATACGACCGCCGCTTCCGCTCGCAGGACGACCGCTTCCGCCTGAAGCTCTATCTGCGCGAGGAGCTCGCCGAAAACTGGAGCCTCCGCCTCAACGTGGACTACCTCTCCGACATCTCCATGCTGGACGACTGGTTCCGCCACGACTGGCGGCACTGGGGACAGCCCCGCTCCTTCGCCACGCTCTCCTACGACAACGGATGGCTCCACTCCGCCATCACCGCGCGCCCCCGCCTGAACCAGTTCTACACCGTCGGCGAACAGCTCCCCGAGTGGTCCCTGGACATCCCCCGGAATACGCTGCTGGACCTGGGCGTCCCGCTGGTCTACTCCTCCCACTCCAGCGCCGGCTTCTACACCATGAAGTGGCGTGACAGCGAGGTGGACCGCAAGGTCCTCATCCCCGCCAGCGAATACGATCCCCGCCGCCACGGCGATCCCGAGGACTACCGCAGCTTCCGCGCCGATACCCTCCATACCCTCCAGGCGCCCCTGGAGCTCTTCGACGCCCTCACCCTGACTCCCCGCGCCAGCGTCCGCGCCACCGCCTATTCCCGCACCAGCAAGTCCCGCGTCACCCAGAAGCAGCTCGCCGAGTGGATCGAGGCCGACAACCCCGATGACCCCAGCAACTCCTGGCCCGTGGACGGCGGATACGACGACCGCGGCGGCAGCCGGTTGCGCATCGCCACCGAGCTGGGACTGGAGGGCCGCTCCGCCTTCACCAGCGATTGGATGGACGCCAAGTGCGATTGGCTGGAGATGGACGGCCTGCGCCACATCGTGGAGCCATATTTCAACTACACCTACTCCGGCGCGCCCTCCGTGGACCGCGAAAGGCTCTACTTCTTCGACGAGGTCGACCGCCTCCAGCGGCAGAATTTCCTGCGGCTGGGACTGGAACAGCGCTGGCTCACCCGCGACGACGGCGGGCACGCCCGCACGCTCCTCTCCCTGGAGAACTACCTGGATGTCCACCACCGCGTGGGCGATGAGACGGGCCGCCATTGGGGCGATTTCGGCACCCGGCTGGTCCTCCAGCCCCGCACGGACCTGCGCCTCTGGGGGACCCTCCTCCACGACGTGGGCGCCGGCGAGATCCAGCGCGGCGAGGTGGGCGTGCGCTTCGGCGAGGAGGAGACCGGCTCCTTCAGCCTGAAATACACCTACCGGAACGACCACCTCTCCCGCTCCGTCTACTCCATGGGCTCCTCGCTGGCGGATTTCACCGGCGAGTCCAGCTACCTGAAGCGGTACTTCCAGAGCGCCGACACCCTCTCCGCACAGGTCAATATCCCCCTGAACTCCATCACGAGCCTGGAAATCGGCGCGGAATACGACTTCGAGAAGAACAACCTGGAGGAACACCACTACTACCTCACCCGACAGCTCCATTGCTGGACCCTCATGGGCGGCGTGGGATGGGATGACCACGAATTCGAGGCCGTGATCCTCCTGCGGCTCGTGGCATTCCCCAACGTCAAGCTGAATCTGAATCTCTAGCACACAACCCGCCCCGAGAAAATGTCCCTTTTTGGGGCGGGGACACTTGCAAACGCTTCGGAAACGGATACAGTACCCGCGTTGTCAGCCCGAGAGGGCCGTACAGCGACATTTACATGCCCGGGTGGCGGAATTGGCAGACGCGTTAGGTTGAGGGCCTAATGGAGTAACATCCGTGCGGGTTCAAGTCCCGCTCCGAGCACCATTTCAGTCCCGGCTACCCTTGTGGTGGCCGGGATTTTTTGTTTTCGCAGACGACGCCCCGAGGCCCGTGCCTGGCAGCCGGGATGCCCTGCGGGGGGCGTCGTGCGCTATTTTTTTGACGGGAGGCGAGAGGACTCTTCATGGGCTCACCCATGGATACCATCTATGATGTGATTGTGGTGGGCGGCGGACACGCCGGCTGCGAGGCCGCATTGGCCTCCGCACGCCTGGGCGCACGGACGCTGCTCTTCACGCTGAATCAGGACCACCTGGCGCAGATGTCCTGCAATCCCTGCATCGGCGGCGTGGCGAAGGGACAGCTGGTCCGCGAGATCGACGCCCTCGGCGGCGAGATGGGCCGCAATGCCGACGCCACCACCATCCAGTTCCGGATGCTCAACCAGTCCATGGGCGCGGCGGCATACTCCCCGCGCGCGCAATGCGACAAGGCGCTCTACCAGCGCCGAATGAAGTTCGTGCTGGAGCTCCAGGAGAACCTGGATCTGCTCCAAGGCGAGGTGGTGGGGCTCCTGCTGGACGGCGACCGGCAGGTCTGCGGCGTGAAGACCGCCTTCGGCGAAGAGTGGCGCGCACGCTGCGTGGTGCTCTCCACAGGCACCTTCCTGGGAGGGACCCTCCACTACGGCCTCTGCCAGTCCACCGGCGGACGCGCCGGCGACGCCGCATCGCTGGCGCTCTCGCGCTTCCTGGGCGGGGAGCTGGGACTGGAGATGGGGCGCTTGAAGACGGGCACCCCCGTGCGCGTGCTGGGAAAGACCCTGGACTTCTCGTCCATGGAGCCCCAGGAGGCCGACGCCTCCGGCGCGTGCTTCTCCTTTGGTCCCGAGGACCGCGGAAGGGTCCCCTTCTTCGGGGAATTGCGCCTGGAGCGCCGGCGCTGCTATCTGACGCACTCCACCGAAAAGACCCGCCAGCTGATTCTGGACAACCTCCAGCGCTCGGCGATGTACTCCGGCGCCATCCACGGCATCGGCACGCGGTATTGTCCCTCTTTTGAGGACAAGGTGGTCCGCTTCACCGACCACCCCTGCCACCATATCTTCGTGGAGCCCGAGGGCGACTCCACCGACGAATACTACCTCAATGGCCTCTCCACCTCCATGCCCGTGGAGATCCAGTGGCAGATGGTCCGCTCGCTCCCCGGCTGCGAGAACGCCTTCATCTCCCGATACGCCTACGCCATCGAATACGACATGGTGATGCCCTCGCAGCTGGATACCTCGCTGGCGCTCCGACAATACCCCAGCCTCTTCCTGGCAGGACAGATCAACGGCACGTCCGGATACGAGGAGGCCGCCGGACAGGGATTGCTCGCCGGCGTCAATGCCGCACGCCGCGCCCTCCAGAAGGGCGAGCCCCTCCGGCTGCGACGCGATCAGGCATATCTGGGAGTCATGGTGGACGACTTGGTCACCAAGGAGATCGTGGAGCCCTATCGACTTTTTACCTCCCGCGCAGAATACCGCCTGGCACTCCGACAGGACAACGCCGACCGCCGCCTGACCGCACTGGGACACGAATTCGGCCTGGCGACCACCGCCGCATACGACCGCGTGCGCTCCCTGGAGGCGGAGCTGTTGCAGGCGAAGGAGGAGCTGTCGCGCATTCGCCTGGAGGGCAAGAGCGTGGTGGAGCTCCTGGCGCGCCCGGATTTCCATTACGAGGAACACCCGGAGTTGCCGAAACTCCCCCCGCGGGTGCAGCAGCAGCTCACGGTGGATGCCCGCTATGCGGGATATCTCGCCCAACAGGAAAATCAGGCACGCGGAATGCGGGAGCTGGAAAAGTGGTCCCTCCCACGGGATTTCCATTACGATATCCCCGGGATCTCCCCCGAGGCACGACAGAAGCTGAAGCGACGGCAGCCCGAAAATCTCGGACAGGCCGCACGCATCGACGGCGTCACCCCCGCCGAAATCGGAATCCTGCAGGTGCATCTGAAGCGCGCCTCCGGCGAGGCACGGCCGCGACGATAAAAAAATCATTTCGACAACGCAGCGAGGAATTCATCCATGAAGGTCGTTCTGGCTACATCCAACGAGCACAAGGTCCGGGAATATGCGCAGATGCTGGAGCCCCTGGGGGTGACGGTGGTCAGCGCCGCCCAGATGGGCGGGATGCCGGAGGTGGAGGAGGACGGCACGACCTTCGAGGAAAACGCCGCCAAGAAGGCGCGCGAGGCCGCGCGGCACTTCGGCTGCGCCGTCATGGCGGACGACTCCGGACTGGAGGTCCTGGCGCTCCATGGCGAGCCCGGCGTCTACTCCGCGCGCTATGCGGGGGAGGGCGGCAATGACGGACGGAATCTGGCGAAGCTCCTGGGGAAGCTCCAGGGGGTGGAGGACCGCCGCGCACGATTCGTCTGCGTGATCGCCCTGGCAAATGCCGACGGCACCCTGCGGGGCGTGGTGCGGGGAGAGGTCCAGGGGACCATGGCGCACGAGACCCACGGCACCGGCGGCTTCGGATACGATCCCGCTTTCATCCCGCAGGGATACGACCAGACCTTCGGCGAACTCCCCCAGGAGGTCAAGAACCAGCTGAGCCACCGCGGAAACGCCCTCCGCGCCGCCGTGAAGGAATTCTTCTCCACCCCACAGGAGTAGCACCTATATGCCATTCTCCCTCCCGCCCCTGAAACGACGCTCCCTCCTCCCCGCACGAGTCGTCATATACCTCATTGTGCTCCTGGCAGTGGCGTGGGTCCTCTGGCGCTACGACCAAAATGTCCAGCAGGAACAGTACGCACAGAACCAGGCGACCCCCGCGGCCGCCACCACGCCCCCCACGGAACAAGAGACCCTCCAGCCCGCGGACAACACATCCCGCGGGCCCATGCTGGTGTTGCTGGGAAATGCCGATGAGGAATTGGGAAAGGCGGGAAGGCTCGCAAAGGAGCTCCTGGAAAACCGCGGCGTCGCCGTGGTGAGGATGACCTGCGACGCCCCCGAGGACCTCGAAATCCTGAAGGCGTCCTTCCATGTCCCCCCAGAACAAACCGAATTCCCCGTGGCGATCCTCTTCTCCCCCACCGACCAGGAACTCGCACGAATCCTCCCACCCATCACCCCCGAAAAACTCCAGGCACTTCAGTTACTCAAAAAGTAGCCGAAGGACCTTATATCCTAAAAAGTCGGCCAAGGCGCACACAATTTCTCGACAGGGGGGGGCTAGGAAAAAGCATAAAAAGTTTTTGTGGGGTATTGGCATGGGGGGAGATTTTGGGTAGAATATTGTGGTGACGGGAGTTGTGTGCGTCGTGGGATGTGGTCCCGGATGGCGTGTTAGTGTGGGCGTTTTTTATGATCTGACCTCATGAAGAAGATTCTGGATATTCGGTTTGTCGTGTGGGTCTGGGTGTGTGTGGCGTCGTTGGCATGGGGGCAGGAGTATCGTCGTCCGTGGTGGCTTTTTTATCCGGAGTCGACGGCGGAGAGCCAGGGTGTGTCGCGGTATTATTGGACGGAGTTCGAGGTCCCGGAGGGCGTGGTTTCTGCGCGGATTGACTTTTTGCTGGACGACGGCGGGGATGTGTCAGTGGATGGCCGGGTGATGGAGGGCGTGTCCTCCGTGCGGGGTGGGGGAAAGAAGTATCCCTGTCGGCGCTGTGACCTCACGGCGGTCCTGACGCCGGGGCGTCATCGTCTGGAACTGCGGAATGTGAATGGGCAGGGGATTGGCGGCGTTTTGGCGAAGGTGACCCTGGAGAAAGCGGATGGGGCCTGTCAGGAGTTCTTTTCCAGTCCGGACTCCTGGCGTTGCGCGAAGGAGTCCTCCTGGCGTGGCGGGGTGGCGTCGTCGGTGGTGCCGTCGACTCACGGGGATGTGAGCGGGGGCGCCTGGCCGCGGTATTATTTTCTGGATCCGCTTTATGGTCAGGTGGAGAGTGTGCAGCGGGAGCGCGCGGGGGAGGAGCGTCGGGCGCGCCTGCGGTCCGTCCGGGAGCGTTTGGCCTCCGAGGAGAATCCGGTGGTGCGGGTGGAATACCAGCTGGGGCGTCCCATGCTCCGCATAGGAGGCGATTCCTACGCGCCGATTCTCTACAGTTCGCACAACTACCAGCAGTTCGATGATGCCGCTTTCGGGAAGAGCGTGAGCAATTTCCGGGATGCCGGGTTGCATTTTCAGGTCATGGGGGCGGATTTGAAGGACATTTGGCGGGGGGAGGGGGAATACGACTTCTCCCTGTTGGATTTTTGGCCCTGGGATGCGTTGCTGTTGGATCCCGATGTGCGCATTCTCTTTGACGTCGAGTGCCGGACGGCGCCCCGCTGGTGGATGGATGCGCATCCCGAGGAGCTCATCGTCTATTTGGATCCAGAGGGGAGGGTCTCCTATGCAGAGAACAACGACAAGTTCGTGGCGCCCTCCTTCGCCAGCGATCTCTATCGCGAGGAGCTCTACCGCTATCTGAAGGCGCTGGTGGAATACGTGGAATCCCAGCCCTGGGGCAAGCGCGTCATGGGATATCGCTTCGACATGGGGCTCTACCGGGAATGGCACTACTACGGCATGAGCTACGCCCCCGATGACTCCCAGCCCATGCGCCGGAAGTTCCGGGAGTTCCTCCGGACGAAATACGGCACGGACGAGGCGTTGCAGAAGGCGTGGGGGGATCCCTGCGTGACTCTGGATAACGCCTCCATGGCGACTCTCCCGGAGCGCCGGGCGCCGGAGGGCGGCGCGCTCTACGACCCCGTCCTGGACGCCCGCGCGCTGGACACCATTTGCTGCATCACGCGCACCACCGTGGATCTCATGGTCGGCGGCGACAAGGTGATCAAGGCGGCCTGTGGCGGCCGCAAGTTGGTGGGAAACTACTACGGGTACTTTTTCGGGATGCCCTTTTCCGGCGTGGGGCAGCATCCCTATCTGCAGGAGGTCCTGGACAGTCCCTATGTGGACTTCTGCAGCGCACCGCCGCCCTACGAGGCCTGGAACCGGGATTTCGGATATGCGCAGATCTCCCGGGGGATTCCCGAGAGCTTCCGCCTTCGTGGAAAGCTCCATGTCGTGGAGGCCGACACGCGCACCCACGTGGTGGCCGGCGCGCGGCACTGCTACGCGAAGACCCCCCGGGATACCGTCCAGCTCCTGGCGCGGGATTTCATGAACGCCCTCTGTGCTGGCTGCGGCTTCTGGTATTTTGATTTCGGGCAGGGGTGGTATGGGGATTCCGAGGTCGGCGAATACCTGAAGAAGCTACGCCCCATTTGGGAGGAGCGCATTTCCTGCGAGAGTGCCGCCCAGGTGGCGGTGGTGGTGGACATGGAGTCCACGCTCTACCAGTCCTGCGAGAAGATCTACCTGGACAACGCCGCCGCCGACCGCGTGCGGTACGCCCTGACGCTGGCAGGCGCCCCCTGCGACACCATCCTCTCCTGCGACCTGGAGGACCCGCGCCTTCCCGACTACCAGGCATACATCTTCGTGAACCAGGTGCGACACAATCCCGACCTGGTGGCGCAGGCGAGGCGCTTGCGGGACAAGGGAAAGACCCTGGTGTGGCTCCATCACGCCGGATACCTGGACGAGGCCCATGGCGCGGAGCTCTCGGGCATGGAGGAGCTCACGGGCATCCCCGGCATTCGGAAGAGCGACTGGACCTACAAGACGCTGAAGCAGTCGGGCATTCCCGGCGCGGATAGCCTGGAGGGCACGCGCATCGTGCGATACTTCCCGGATTACGACATCGTCCCCGCCCTGGAGGTGGAGGTCCCCGCGGACGATTCCTCCTTGCAGGTGGTGCAGAGCCTTCCGCCCTCCAACCCCGGAGGCGCTCGCAGAGTCACGCAGGTGATTTGGCGCCATCCCACGGGCGGCGCGACCCTCCTGGCGCTGACGCCTTTCCTCGATCCCATGAGCCTTCGACGGCTCCTGGCGGATGCGGGAGTGCATCTCTACTACACCGGCACCGACGGCATTCTCGTGGCGAACCAGGGGTATGTCGGGCTGCATTTCGGGGAGTCCGGCGGAGGGACACGAACGGTCGCCCTGCCGCGAAAAGCCCAAAGGATCACGCAACTTTTGCCCGAAGAGAAGACTCTGTCTTCCCAGGAGGCAGAACAATTCACCTTCGACTCCAAACCCAATACCACCTACCTCTTCCGGCTGGAATAAATCGCGAAGGCGAAGCAGGGCAATCGGGGGAGCCGACCGTTTTTTGTGGCGGGGGATTGGAAAACGGTTTTGTGGAGTGTATAGTAAGCGCCGTTCCCTCGAGAATGCGGGTGTAGCATAATGGTAATGCTTCGGCCCTCCAAGCCGACCACGTGGGTCCGATTCCCATCACCCGCTCCAAATTTCCATAAAAAAAAGACCACGACGAGAGTCGCGGTCTTTTTTTTGTGCCTGGAAAGGACGGATCTGGGGGGAGGCTCCCCAAAAAGAGTCTCCTGGGTGGGAATTTCAAAAGAGCTCCATGCGCGGAAAAAAATTTAAATTGCCATGTAGCGGGATTTTTTGGGGGGTGGAAGAGGCAAGACCCTTAGTTTGCTTCCCCTGGGTGGCGGAAGCGGCGGCGGCGGTGGGGTGGAAGAGGCAAGACTCTTAGTTTGCTTCCCTTGGGTGGCGGAAGCGGCGGCGGTGTGTGGTGGAAGAGGCAAGTCCCTTAGTTTGCTTCCCCTGGGTAGGCGGAAGCGGCGGCGGTGTGTGGTGGAAGAGGCAAGACCCTTAGTTTGCTTCCCGTGGGTAGGGGGAGGGGTGAGATTGCAGGCCATTGACGATGATGTCGCCCATTTGGTGGCAGCGCTCGTAGAGTTCGGCGTTTGTGGGCTTTCTTGGCGTTGCCGTCCAGAGGGAGAGGAAGAGCATGCGTCCCTTGGCGCAGGCGTGTTCGTATTGGCGTCCGGGGTGCCATCGTTCGCCGAAGCCTTCTGGGGAGAGGACGATCCATTGTCCGCCGGCGAGTCCCAGGGCATGTCCGCAGGCCTTTTCGCAGGGGCTTAGGAAGGTGCCGATGCCTGCGCCGCCGGGGCCGATGCGCATGGCTTGGGAGACCGCGGCCTTCCATTCCTCGCCGTCTTTTGGGAGTTTGCGCGAGTATCGCATGGGGGTAAGCACGGGCAGTTGCAGGAGTGCGGGATTGCCATAGCCGTACCATTTGTGCCCAAGAAATTCGATTTCGCTTATGCGCTGGAAGTATTCGCGGTGCGTTTGGCGAAGCCAATATCGTGCGGGGTTTTCGCGGATGTATTGGGTAAAGGCTTCGAGTTGGCCTTTGCTTTTCACGATCCAGTCGTGCCAGCTGGTGGAAAAGATTGGGGTGGGGGAGGGGGATGATGCAACGCTTGTGGGTAGCCTTGTCTGGAGGGCGGGGCTGTCTGCCGTTGTCACGACCTTCCAGTAGGCCTTTGAAAGCATTTTCGAGAGTGCCTCGACATAGAAATTCAGTGTTCTAGGCGCAATAGAAGGGTTTGAAGGCGCTTCCGCAAGCTTGAATAGCAGGTGGAGGTGATCCGGCATGACCGTGAAGCATTCGATTGGTTCGAGTCCCGGGTGCCGCTTATGGAAGTCGCGGATGATATGCACGAAGGCCCGGGTGATGCCACTCATCTCGCAGCGTCCCGGCGATACAATTGCGGAAAGAGGCAGGAGCCCGGGCAGGCGCTTTAGAGTGACCATGTAGTAGAAGGGCCGGGAGTAATCAAAGCCAGGCAATCGCCAGCATGGAATCTCGGGGTCCTTCTTGCTTATCGGCATTTGAAGCTCCTTTTTGGGGTGGCGGAAGATTCAGGAGTCAAAACCCTTGGTTTTCGGCCGTTTCCCCGGGTGGGCGTCGGCGGGTTATTTCCGGAAGAAGTCGGTGATGGGTGTGGTCTTGTCGGGATCGAGGCCGTGTGGGTGGTGTCCGAAGAGGGGTCGGCTTTCGACCTGGATTTCGCCGCCGGCGGCCTGGAAGCGTTCCCGGAAGAGCTCGCAGTTTGCCGAGGGGTTCACGGTCTGGTCCTGTCCGCCATAGAGGAGCAGCACGGGGATTTTTGCCGCGGCGACCTTTTCCGCCATATTGATGGGCATCTCGGGATTTTTCAGCCAATCGCCGTCTGCGGGCGTCTGTGCTGCCCAGGGGCCGATGGTGGCGGCATTTTCGGTGGGGGTGCCGCCCTTTGCGAAGTCCGCGCCGAATTGCAGCAGCGGCGCATCCAGGTAGATTTTCCGGACATTCTGCGGATACTTCGCGGCGTATCGGATGGAGAAGAATCCCCCCCAGCTCATGCCGATGAGATTCGCCTTCGGCGCGAAGCCGAGGTCTTTTACGAGGAACTCCTGGAATGCCGCCGCACTCGCCAGACCCCTGGCGTCCATGCGGGTATCGAAGAGCTCGATGGTGGCGTGGTGGAAGCCCTGTTTCAGCAGATCCGGCACGCCCGTGCGGTCCACGAAGGCCTCCGCCCACTGCATTGTCCAGGTCCAGGGACGGCCCTCTGCCGCATCGTTCACGGGCTCCACGACCCACGCGGTGAAGCCCTCAAAATCGAACTTTATGCGATGGCCGCCATACCAGGTGTCCTCGGCGAGGATCTTGTGGGAGGATGCGATTTTCTCTTGGAGTGGGGTGGGATTTGCAAACATGGCGCAGGCGAAGGCGAGACACATTGTCGGGGCAATGAGTTTCGTGTTCATGGTTGGGGGGGAGGAGGTTTTTTTACAAGAGCGTATCCTGGGGGAGGCGCCAGTCGATGGGCGGGGCGCCTCGCTGTGCCAGGAGGTTGTTGATGGTCGTGAAGGGTCGTGACCCGAAGAATCCGCGGTATGCGGAGAGTGGGGAGGGGTGCACTCCGGTGACGACCACGTGCTTGGTTTCGTCTAGGAGTCGCCGTTTTGCCTGAGCGGGCGCGCCCCACAGGAGGAATGCGACGGGGCGGGGGAGGGCGTTGCATGCCTGGAGGAGCTGGTCAGTGAGTTCTTGCCATCCCAGGTCCTTGTGGGAGAGTGGCTTTCCGTCTTCCACGGAGAGGATGGTATTGAGGAGGAGCACTCCGTGGCGTGCCCAGGCGCTCAGATCCGGGTAGTCGGGCTCGGGGAGTCCCAGGTCGGCGGCGTATTCCCGGCGGATATTCTTGAGGGAGGGCGGGAGCCTTGTGGCTCGTGGGACGGCGAAGGCCAGTCCCATGGCGGCGCCGGGGGTATGGTAGGGATCCTGTCCCAGGATCACGGCGCGGAGAGATGCCAGGGGGGTGAGCCGGAGGGCGGTGAAGAGCTTTCCCTCCGGCGGATCAATCTTGTGTCCCTGGCGCCGGAGGTCGTCCACCCTTTGGACGAGTGCCGCGGCGTCATTGCCGGGCATGGCCTCGTCCCAATCCTGTGGCAAGCGTTCCGGCATGGGGGTGGGTGGGGGATATTTGTTTTTTTCTTGACCGCTCGGCTAGATGAGTCGGTCGAGGATGTAGTTGATGCGGGCGGTGGTGTTTTTGGTGCCCATGAGGAAATCCACGAAGCTATCCAGCTTTCGGGCGTTGTCGACGGTGACCAGCTGGAGCCTCATGGTGGTCCCGCGGATGAATTGCCCGAATTCCCCGGGGCTGATTTCGCCGAGGCCCTTGAAGCGCGTGATCTCCACGTCGCGCCCCATCGTCTTGACGGCGGCGTCTCGTTCCTGTTCGGAGTAGCAGTATATGGGCTTCTTGGACTTTGAGCGGACGCTGAAGAGGGGCGTGTCGAGGATATAGAGGTGTTCTGCGGAGAGGAGCTGCGGGAAGAATTTCAGGAAGAAGATGATGAGGAGATTCCGGATGTGGTATCCATCGGGATCGGCATCGGTGGCGATGACCACCTTTGCGTATCGGAGGTCCTCCATGGTGTCCTCGGTGCCCAGGGCGCGCATGACCCCGTAGAGCTCCTCGTTGGAGTAGAGGATTTCGCGGGTGGCGTTGACGCAGTTGAGGACCTTCCCCTTCAGCGCGAAGACCGCCTGGTACTGTGCGTCGCGGGTCTGCATGATGCTTCCCGCAGCGGAGTCTCCCTCGGTGAGGAAGATCATGGAGTTCTGGCAGTGTTCCTTGTCCTCGGGCTTGCGGCGCGAGTCGGTCTCGTTGAGATGGAACTTGCAGTCCCGCAGCTTCGGGATCTTCAGGGTGCTCTTGGAGGCAAGCTCCTTGGCGCCCTTCCGGATATTCTGGATCTGCTTGCGGAGGGACTCGTTTCGGGAGATCTTCTCGAAGATCGCCTCCTTGACCTCCGGATTCTTGTAGAGGAATTGGACGATCGCCGCCTTGATGTCGGCGACCAGCCCCGCGCGGATCTCCGGATTGTAGAGCTTGTGCTTGGTCTGGGATTCGAAGACCGGATTCTGGAGGCGGATGGCGATGGCGCCGAAGAGTCCGCCGCGGACGTCGTCGGGATCGAACGGCTTGTCCTTTGGCGCCAGCTCGTTGACCGCCTTCACCACGCCTTCCTTGAAGGCGGCCAGGTGGGTGCCGCCGTCGTTGGTGAACTGGGTATTGGCGAAGGAGTAGTAGTTTTCGTTGGCGGAGCCGGTATGGCAGAAGGCGAATTCCAGCTTGTCGGTGCGATGGTGGATGATCTGGTAGAGGGGCTCCGCCTCCATCTTGCTCTCCAGCAGGTCCAGGAGTCCCCGCCGGGAGTAGAACTTCTTTCCGTTGAACTCCAGGGAGAGCCCCGGGTTCAGCCAGGCGTAGTGCAGGAGCCGGCGTTCCAGGAACTTCGTCTCGAAGTGGAATTCGCCGAAGACCTCCGTGGAGGGCCGGAAGGCGATGTAGGTGCCGTTGGACTCGGCGGTCGGCAGATTCTCCTGCTTCTCCGCCAGATGCCCCTCGTGGAAGAGCACCCGGGAGAACTTTCCGTCGCGGTAGCTGATGGCCTCGAAGGTCTCCGAGAGGAAGTTCACCGCCTTCAGGCCCACGCCGTTCATGCCGATGGAGGCCGAGAAGGCCATGGGCTGGCCGTCCTTGCCGAGCTTGAACTTTCCGCCCGTGTTGATCTTGGAGACGCAGTCCTCCAGCTTCCCCGGGGGGATTCCGCGTCCGAAGTCGCGGACGCAGAGGAGCTTGTCGGGGGAGAGCGCCACCACCACGCGGCGCCCCATGCCCATGAGGAATTCGTCAATGCAGTTGTCTACCACCTCCTTGAAGAGGACGTAGACGCCGTCGTCGGTGTGGTCGCCGTTGCCCAGCGCGCCGATGTACATGCCGGGACGGTGGCGCATGTGCGTCACCGGGTCCACGCTCTGGATGGCGTCTTCGTCGTAGACGGCGCCATCCGGGGGCGCGGGCATCTCCGGCATGAGGTCCAGGGGCGGAGTGCTGTTTGGGGTTTCGGCCATGTGGTGGTGGTGGTGTCCAGCGGCGTGTGGCTACGCCTTCTTGCGGCCCTTCTTTCCGGAGGGGTTGCTCTTGGGGGCGCTGAAACCGCGGGCGCCGCCGCGGCGGCGCTTGCGGGGCATGCCATTCTCGTCGAGGGCGTCGTCGTCCTCGTTGAGCTCTTCCAGGATGTCGCGCTCTTCCTCCTCGTCGTCCCAGGTGTCCTCGCTTTCGTACTCGCCATCGAGGTCCATGTTTTCGTCGTCGTCGATGTCGTTGTCGAAGTCATTCTGGAGGGAGGAGGCCATGACCAGCTGTCCGCATTCGGGGCAGAAGCCGTCTTCCTTTTCCACTTCGGAAAGCCGCACCTTGCATTCGCAGTGCGGGCATTTGATGGTGTCACCAGCCATAGTTTTGCTTGTTCTCCTTGTGCTTGCTAGGGAAGGGGGTGCTGTTCTTCGGGGAAAACGGGGCGTAATTTAAGCGGTCAAGCGAATTTGCAACCGCGTCGCGCGACGGTTTTTCCCGTGGGGCGGATTTGAGGGCGGTCTATTCGCCCTGGTTCCGGGTGCTGCGCTGCCGGATGGCCAGCAGGAATTCGGTATTGGTGCTGTATTTGCGCAGATTGAGGATGAGGCGTTCCATGGCGTTCGCGGGGTCTCCGATGGAGCAGAGGCCCTTTCGCAGCTGCCAGAGGATCTCCAGTTCGGCGGGGTCCACCAGGAGCTCCTCGCGGCGGGTGCCGGACTTGGTGATGTCGATGGCGGGGAAGACGCGGCGGTCGGCCATCTGGCGGTCCAGGTGCAGCTCCATGTTTCCGGTGCCCTTGAACTCCTCGAAGATGAGCTCGTCCATGCGGCTGCCGGTGTCGATGAGTGCGGTCGCCAGGATGGTGAGGGAGCCGCCGCCCTCGATGTTTCGGGCGGAGCCGAAGAAGCGCTTTGGCTTATGGAGGGCATTGGCGTCCAGTCCGCCGGAGAGGATGCGTCCGGATTTGGGGGCAAGGGTATTGTAGGCGCGTGCCAGTCGGGTGATGGAGTCCAGGAGGATGACCACGTGCTTGCCGTTTTCCACCAGGCGCTTGGCGCGTTCGGAGACCAGGTCGCAGAGGGCGGCGTGGTGTTCGGGGGGCTCGTCGAAGGTGGAGGCGACCACCTCGGCGTCCACCAGGCGCTTCATGTCGGTGACCTCCTCGGGGCGTTCGTCGATGAGCAGGACGATGAGCGTGATGTCGTCGTTGTTCTCCAGGATGGAGTTCGCCAGCTTTTGGAGGATGATGGTCTTTCCGGTGCGGGGCTGCGCCACGATGAGTCCGCGCTGTCCGCGTCCGATGGGGGTGACCAGGTCGGTGACGCGCATGGAGAGCTCGTCGCGTCCGCGTTCCATGAGGAGTCGCTGGGTGGGATAGAAGGGTGTGAGGGTCTCGAAGGAGTGCAGCCCGTGCCGTTGGGACAGCGGGACGCCGTTGACGGCCAGGATCTGCACCATGGCGCAGCGGGGATCGTTTTCCCGGGGGCGCCGGATGGCTCCCAGCACGCAGTCGCCCACCCGCAGGCCGTAGCGCTTGACGTAGATGGGCGTGAGGTAGATGTCCTCGGGGGACTCCTGGTAGTTGAGTTCGGCGGCGCGAAGATGGCCGTAGCCGTCGCGGCTGATTTCCAGGACGCCTTCGCCGTAGGTGGTCTGTTCTGCGGAGCAGTCGCGGAGGGCATTGACCTCGATGATGCGGTCCACCAGGTCGCCGGCGGTGGGGCAGTCCTTGAGGGCGATGCCCAGCTGTTCGGCGAGCGTGACGAGGATTTCGGTGTCGGTGCCCAGCAGGTGCGGGCGGCAGAGGCGGGGGCGCTCGGCGACCTTCTCGGGCTCCTTGTCCACATACGCGGGGAGAATCACCTCGTCTTCCGGAAAATCCGCCAGCAATTCGCCGGGGATGGCCGCGTCGTCCCGCACAAAGCGGCCCTTCTGGCCCTGGGGCTTCGGGGAGGCCTTCTGCTTGCGCGCAGGTGCCGCGGGCGCCTGGGGGCCATTGCCGTTGCTGCCTCCCGTCTCCCGGGCTTTCTTGGGGGTATCGGGGATGCGCTTCTTTTCGGCCTTGGTGGGGGTGCGCCGGGGTGGGGGCAGGGTGACGGCGGCGGCGGTGGTGCCGGGCTTGGAGAGGGTGACCAGTCCCGTTCCCAGATTGGGGATCAGGGAGCTGAAGAGTGGCGTCTCGGCGGAGGAAGCGAAGTCGTCGTGTGCGTCCTTTTCCGGGGCATGCTGTTCCTGGTCGTCATCGGGCGAGGAATCCTGCGGGGAGAAGGTATAGCTCTTCGTCTCGTCGTTGGGGTTTTCTTCGGGATTGGCCATGAGGGGGGATTTGTGGGTGTTGGTTGGGATCGGGAAAGCGGTCGTGCGCTTGCGCTAGGGGAGCCAGCGCAGGAGGAGCCGTGAGCACTTTTCCTGGAGCTCGTCCAGGGAGCCGGTGGTGTCGATGACCACATCGGCACGGCGGCGCTTTTCCTCCATGGGGAGTTGCGCGTCCAGGCGATGGCGGATCTCCGCCGGAGTCCATCCGCGCTGGAGGAGGCGGTGACGCTGGATTTCGGGGGGGCAGCAGACCGCCACCACCGCCTGGGCGGGGCGCACCTTGTACCATCCGCTTTCGAACCAGAGGGGTATGGCGGCGAAGAGCGGCTGGGGCTCGGCGGCTTTCTCCTGCTCTCCTAGGCTCTCGCGGATGGCAGGGTGCATGCGCTGTTCCAGCCACTGCCGCTCCCGGGGATCCGCGAAGATCTTCCGGCCCAGCATCCGGCGGTCCAGGGAGCCGTCCTCTTTCTTTAGGTCGTCCCCGAAGTGCGCCAGGATCTCCGCCAGAAGCGGCGTGCCGGGCTCATAGAGCTGGTGGGCAAGCACATCGGTGTCCACGCACTTCGCCCCTAATTTTTCCAGGCATTTGAGGACGGTGCTCTTGCCGGCGCCAATGCCGCCGGTGATGACAATGAGAGACATGGCTTTCTACGCTTGTGCGTTTTCTTCTGTGGCGGGACGGTTCGGCGGGGGCGTCTGCAGCCGCCGGAGGATCTCCTCCACCAGGGCGTCAGCGGTGTCTCCGCAAAATTCTTTGATTTCCAGGAATTCGGCGCCGGGGTGTTGGTGTCGGAACCAGGTGAGTTGTCTTCGGGCGTATTGGATGGTGCGGTTCGCCAGGGTCTCCTGGAGTGCGGCGCGTCCCCCCGGACATCCCGCCTTCAGCCAGGCGGCGAGGTCGCGATAGCCCAGCGCCTGCCAGGCGGTGGGCGCGCTCTCCAGCCCCAGGGACAGCGCCCGCTCGCACTCCTCTACCCAGCCGCCAGACAGCATCCCCGCAGTCCGGACACGGATGCGCTCTTTGAGGCGGGAAAAGTCGGGCAGGAGGCAGAATTGTCGGAAGCCCTCCCGGGGCCACTCGTGGCGCTTTTTCAGGAGCCAGGGCGGGGTGCCGGTGAGCCGCAGGACCTCCACGGCGCGCAGGAGATGCCGCGGGTTCTGGAGGAGGTCCACCGGGGGATCCCCCGCGCTCTTGAGCTCCTCCCGCAGTGCCTGGAGGCCCTCCGGGGTCTCCCCCTCCTGGCGCAGCCGCTCGGAGAGTTCCGGATCGCCGGGCATGAGGGAGAAGCCATAGACCAGCGCCCGCGCATATAGCCCCGTGCCCCCCACGAATACCGCCGCGCGCTTTCGCGCGGACAGGCCGTCTAGCAGTTCCTGTGCCTTCGGCAGGAAGAGATTCACGTTCCAGGGGGCCTCCAGCGGCAGGAATCCCACCAGGTGGTGGGGCGCCAGGGAGAGCTCCTCTGCGGTGGGCTGCGCGGTGCCGATGGGCAGGTCCCGATAGACCTGCATGGAGTCGAAGGAGATCACTTCTCCGGACAGTCGGTGCGCAAGCCGGGCGCCCACCGCGCTCTTTCCGGAGCAGGTGGGTCCCAGAATGACGATGGCGTCCCCCATGCCCGTCAGCCTTCTCCGCGGGGGGCCTTTCCGCGATTCCGCCAGCTCCGGTAGAGCTCGTATCCCGCCAAGAAGCAGACGGAGAGGCAGATTGCGCTGTCCGCCACATTGAAGGCGGGCCAGAATTCGAAGCGCAGGAAGTCCACGACGCCCTCCGGGAAGAAGAGCCGGTCGATCATGTTCCCCAGCACTCCGCCCAGCAGGACGCCGCAGGGGATGGCGTAGAGGGAGTCCTTCTCCACGACGCGCCGCCAGAAGAGGACCAGTGCCGCCGCCACTACAAGCGAGAAGATCCCCAAGAGCCAGCTGCGGCCCTCCAGCATCCCCCAGGCCGCGCCCGTGTTACGCCAGTGCACCAGGCGGAAGATGCCCGGGATGACCACGAGGTCGCCAGCGCCCGGCACTGGCCAGACGTGGCAGACGATGGCTTTCGTTAGCTGGTCCAGCGCCAGCACCAGCAGTGCGCAGATGCCGGGCCAGCCTATCAGCGAGGTGCGGGATAGATGCGGATTCTTCACGGGAAAGAGGGCAGGGAGAGGGAAGAGGGAGTCCCGCGTGCCTGCAAACGGGCTCCTATGGCAGGAGTCCTTGCTAGGCAAGACGGGGGAAGGAGTGCGCCGCGCGACGGGGTCGGAATACGGAGATCCTCCTCCGAAACAACGCCGCCACCACGGAATCTTTTCTACAGGGAAAATGGCTTCAAGTCAGGAAAAAGCATAGGGGCCTGGCATCATATCTTGCCGGCAATGCGCGTACCATAATGCGCTTTTCTCCAACGCACACCACATCCCGCTCCGAAAATCCTTGTGCTCCCCATGCACAAGGAGGACAGAAGACACGGCGACTGCGGGGGATACCCCCCTTGCGGAAATCAGCCCCCCCTCTTTGCTCCGCCATAGTGCCCCGAAAGGAAAGGAGGCCCCCGCCGCATAAGTGGGGGGACCTCCGGGAGGCAGGGGGCGGAACGGGTCTACTGCAACGGCAAATACCAGCTGGATTTCTTTTCGCCGGCCTTGAACTGGTCGTCGGCCTCTTCTGCGTTGAGGGTCTCCACATGGCCATCCAGGTAGAGGTAGTTGGAGACATTGTCGTGGGCTCCCAGGTTCAGACGACGGACGTCTTCGTTCAGGCCGGTTTTGTCGCGCAGGCCATTGTCGTAGCGGTTGCAGAAATCGGAGTAGGAGACTTCGGAGTTTTCTCCGATTCCGCCGTATGAGCCGCCTTCGTCGGTTTGCCAGTAGCCATATCCTTCGGCTACGCTCATGGTGCGGGAGGGCGCCTTGATGGTGGCGGCACTCCGCCATTGCTTCATCTTCTGCGTGAGGAGTTGGAGGTCAGGGCTGTTGCTCTTGTGGGAGCCGTACTGGAATTTCAGGCCTTCGGACCGCCCGTTCACCAGATAGCTGAAGTGGAGGAATTTCTTCTCCTCATCGGTGATCCGCCAATCGTTGTCCCAGTCGGGGTCCAGGCCATTTTCTTCGTTCGGGTCCGTGGGGCAGATGAAGATCTTCTCGCTCTCCCCGATGTAGCTCCAAAGGCAGTAGACGTAGTTGTAATGCCTGCCCCGGTCATTCGTGGGGCAGATCTTGTCCTTGTGGTCAACGGTGAACATCGCCTCGGCCTTGCCTATCTGCGACAGGTTGTTGACGCAGGAAATCCTCTGGGCGGAAGCGCGGGCGCGGCCAACGGCGGGCAGGAGGAGCCCCGCCAGGATGGCGATGATGGCAATCACCGTCAGCAATTCAATGAGGGTGAAGAGTCTATTTTTCATGGCTACATTTCTTGGTTTCGGCTTCGGTATTGAATCGAAAATGCGGCATTTGCAAGGTCCTTGCTATGCCGGAATCGTCTTCCGGCGCAAAGGAGTGCGTAATGTATTCCGCCTTTCCCAGTCGTTGCACTCTCTCGATCGATTCTATAAATAAAATCCCACCCGCCCGGCAACGCCAGGAAATGCCTCCCGGAAAACGCCAGAAATTATGCATTAGGCGAAGGCAGACAACGATTCCGATTTCCCCCTTCCCCCCTATTTCCCTCAGCTTATTTGATATAACGCCCTTCAGCGCACCAGGGCTTCCAGGACGAAGGGCTTTGCTGCGTTTGCGCAGTCCTGGAGGACGGAGGGCCTGGTGCGTGGGGTGGTGCGGAGGCTTTCCTGGGGGAGGTTTTCGTGGGGGACGAATGGCTGGAAGATCCAGCGTTTGGCGCCCCGGATGTCCTGGGCTGCGGCGGTGATTTCGTCGGGGGTATGGACGGCTTCCAGGACGGTGGTGCGGAATTCGTAGTCCTTTGCCTGATCCATGATCAGGCGGATGGATTCCCGGATGTTTTCCAGGTTTTGATAGTGGACGAATTCCGGATATTTTGGGAGGGAGCACTTGATGTCCATGGCCACGTAGTCCAGCAGCGGCAGGACTTCGTGGAGCATGGCGGGATTGGAGCCATTGGTATCCAGCTTCAGGAGGAATCCCTGTTCCTTCAGGAAGGCGAGGGTCTGGGGGAGTCCGGCGTGGATGGTGGGCTCTCCCCCGGAGACCGTGACCGCCTTGACCCACTCCTCCCGATACTTGTCCAGTCGCTCCTTGAGCGTGGCGAAGGAGAAGGTCTTGGCGCTTGTGGCATCGATGAGGTCTGGGTTATGGCAGAAGCCGCATCGGAAGTTGCATCCGCTGGTGAACATGAGGACGCCCAGGTGTCCCGGGTAGTCCACCAGGGTCGGGCGCCTCATGAACGCGGAAATGACGGATTTTTCCTGTAGGTCAGGCAATTTTCAGTGCCTCGTCCAGGATGGTCTGGATCATTTCGGGGGAGATGATGCCCTTTCCTTCGTCGGAGTAGTCGGTCTGCACGCCCAGGAACTGGTAGAGCTTGGAGTGCTTGCAGACGGGGTCGGCGGTGTCGGGGGCGGGATTGGGAAGGAAGTTCGGCTTGCCGTTTTCGTCCTGCACGCCCACCATCATGGCGGGAATGCGGCTGGGATTCAGGCACTCGGTCTTGCAGAAGGTCATGAGGCCCTCCTCTTCCAGCACATTGTGGTATTCCTTGTGAAAGCGGGCATAGCGGGGGTCTTCCGCCAGCATCTTGTCCAGACGGCGGTTCAGCATGGCGCACTTGGCGCAGCCGGGCTTTCCGAAGACGTGTACGACGAGGGGCTTTTCGGCGATGGTCATAAGGGGAGTTCTCCTGGAATGGGAACGGGATTTGTCGGTTGACGGCGACGGGCTAGTCGGCCGTCTCCATGGCGTCGTTGCCGTCGGCGTCGGCGGAGGCCACCGCGTAGTCGCCGCGATGGCGGTTGACCAATTCGCCGTAGCGCTTGGACTTGTTCCAGTTCTGGATCTTGCTGAAGTATCCTACCACGCGGGTGAGCCCGAAGACGTCGTGGGAGCCGCACTGTGCGCAGGTCTCCTGGAGTCCGCGGGACTGGTGTCCGCAGTGTTGGCAGTAGGTGAATTCGGGGGAGATGGTGATCTGTGCGGCCTGGGTGCGCAGGAAGCTCTGTCGGATGAGTTCTCCGATGGCCTCGGCGGAGGGCTTTTCTTCGCCGACGAAGGCGTGGATCATGGCGCCGGATTCGATGAGGGAGTGGAAGACTCCCTGCTTGCGGATGCGCTCCACCAGCGAGACGGGCGCCTCGGCGGCCAGGTGGATGGAGTTGGTGTAGTAGGCCACGTCCTCGGAGTCGCCCTTGTAGCAAGTGAGCGCCTCGGGGCGGTAGTAGAGCAGGTCCGCCTTCGCCAGGCGGCGCGCGGCGGATTCGGCGGGGGATTCCTCGAGGGTGAACTTCAGGCCCAGCTCCTCGGTGTAGTGCTTGGTGCGCAGATACATGTGCGTGGTGATGCGCAACGCCATGTCGTAGGCCTCGTCACTCTCGTGCATCTCCTTGCCCGTTAGGAATTTCACCATGTCGTTCATGCCCAGCATGCCGATGATGTAGGTGCACTTGTCCAGCTCGATGTAGGGGCGGCCGTCGCAGGCCTTCTTGCCCACCTGCCACAGCGGGCGTCCGGGCTCGGACATCATGAGGGCGATCATCTTCTTCTTCTGCAGGTGCGCCTGGATTGCCAGGTCCATCATCTTGTCGATCTCCTGGCAGGTGCCCTCGTAGGTGCGGTTGCCGGCACGGGAGGCGCGGAAGGCGCACTGGGGCAGATTGATGGTCACGTTCTGGAAGCCGCAGAAGCGGAGGCACTCGGGGTGTCGGAGCATCCGGTTGTCGGTGATGGTGGTGCGCAGGCGGCAGCAGGCGGAGAGGGTGACCTCGTCGCGGTCGAAGATGAAGTAGGTGGAGCCGTTGTGGCTGGCCAGCTGGCAGGCCTCCTGGAAGATCTTGTATTGCTCGGGATCCTCGAAGGTCTCGGCGGAGACATGGAAGTCGCACTTGGGGAATTCGAAGATGCGGCCGTGGCGGTCGCCCTCGCCCCAGACCTTCAGCAGCGCGCTGGTGAAGCGGCGGGCCTCGGTCTCGTATTCGCCGTAGCACACGACGTGCTCGCCGCGCTTCTCCAGCTCCTTGGTCACGGAGTCGTCAATGTGCAGGCCGAGCTTCTCGCTGTAGAGCTCCCGGAGCACCAGGCGCTCCTGGCCATTCTCTTCCTGGAAGTAGAGGCTCATCAGCTGGTTGCCGTTGGCGTCGGTGGCCTCCTGAAGGCGCTCCACCAGGGGATGGATCACGCCCTGCGCGTCCTTGAGCTGGTAGCGCCCGCCGGGACCCACCGCGGGGACATTCCGCATGTACTTGGGCACGCCGGTGTGGATGTTGAAATCCAGGAAGAGGGTCTGTCCGCCGCGGGAGAAGGCGTTCTGGGAGCCATTGAAGATGAGCTCCTGCGCCACCTGCTTCATGTGCTTGTCGTCCATGCCCACCAGATACGGCGCATAGAAGATGTTGATGTAGGCGATGCCCAGGGCGCCGGCGTAGTTCGCCTGCATGGAGGCCAGGTAGGTGTTCAGGTGTCCGGTGAGGACGCTGGCGCTGCGGGCGGGATCGGACTCGGTATTCAGGTTCGTCAGGCCGCACAAGCCGTATTTCTTGATGTATTCGATGGAGTGGCTGGAGCAGTAGACGCGGTGGGGGTATCCCAGGTCGTGAAGGTGGATGGCGCCGGTGTCGTGCGCCGCCTTGACCTCGGGGGTGAAGATGGCGTCCAGACCCCACTGCTTGAGCACCAACTCCGCAATGGACAGATTCACCGCCTCCGGGTTGTTGTTGACGATGTTGCTGTTCTCGTTGGACTTGGAGTACATCAGGTTCTCCACGAACTCGCGGGGCACGGCGTAGATGGACAGGTCGCGCAGACGGCCGCTGTAGCCGTGGGACTCCAGGACGTTGTTCACCATCTCCCGGATCAGCAGCGTGTTCACCCGCTTCATGCCGCTGGCGATGATCTCGTTCTCCACCTCCTTGGCAACCGCAATGGCCTCCTCCAACTCCATGTTCAGCTTGTCGGCCAGCTTCCGCACAATCTTCGTGCGGTCCCAGGTGCCCAACGAGGCGTCGCCCATGGACTCCACCAGCAACAGGCTCTGGTCGGTCAGGTCGCCCTTCTTGCTCTTGGAGCCCTTGTCGCTGACGCGGATGGCCTCACGGGCGCGCTCACGGCTCTTGCGGTAGCGCTTGTAGGCCGCCACCGTGGCGGGCAAGCGGTGCTCGGAGAGCGTGATCTCCACGACGTCCTGCACGTCCTCGATGTTCGGAATGCGGTTGCCCTTGGCGTCCGCATTCACGTAATACTCGCACAGCGGGTTGTCCAGCTGGTGCACCACATCCTGCGCCAGGCTCTCCGCCTCCTCGCGGGTGAACTCCCGGCCCTCCTGGGACGCGGCCGCCTGCCCAGCTTTGTAGATGGCGGTGGCGATCTTCTGGATCGTGAAGGGGACGACCAGGCCGTCCCGCTTGCGGAACTTCAGAAAGGGAGCTTGAGAGGTGTTTTCCATAGGGATGGATAGATGGTTGGAGGGGGATAGAATGTTCCAGGAAAGAGGCACTTCGCACGGAGGGAAATCCCCCCTGCGCAAGACGCCGCCCCGGGGAACAGCCTCGGAGCGGCGAAAGGCAAAGGCAGAGAAAAAAGGCGTCGGCCAGGCGCACCAGAAGGAAATGCTTCTTCAAGGGGACCTTCCGGAGGGCGCGACGAATACTATATCTAGCGGAAAAAGGCATGCAAACCCCAATATCTAGTATGACGGGGGGATTCTCTCTAAGTCCCCATTGCACTTTTGCGCAACCCCCCATGCCGCAACCATATACAGCCAATGAAAAAAGTCCTATAAAAGTTATGGGACACTCCCGGAAATGCCACTAGGTGTAGGATTTGTTAGGATTGCGGCCCAATATCTAGTGTGTTTTCGCCGATATGACGCATGCGAAATCCCAGCGTCGGCGTCAGGTGTTAGGAGGGAGTGTCTTTTGACCTCCTGCTGGGGGCTTTGGCGCATGATTGCCGTGCGATGGGCGGGGCCGCATGACGGCTACGCTTTCGGAGGCTATCTTACCGCCGCGCCAAGAGGCGGAGTTCCTTTTCCGTCGGGCATGAAGAGTTTTTTGCAGTAGAGAATCCCCAAAAAAGGAGTAAGACGATGGAAAATGATCAGATGGAGAATTTGAAATCCCAGGCGAAGGACTTTGCGAAGCAGTCGGGCAAGAACTTCATGGCACGGATTCTTGAATGCCTCAAGAAGTCCTTCTCTTTTGCCGGACGCGCTTCCCGCGCCGATTTCTGGACCTTCCTGGTGGCCTTTATTCTGCTTTATGTTGTCGAAATGGTTGTTACGGGGCTTTGCGGCCTTGTTTTCGCGCCTTTCTTCTTGGCTGTGCTTGGCATAATCTTCCTGGTCCTTAACCTTCTCCTGCTGATTCCCCTCGTGTCCGTGTCCGTCCGCAGACTTCATGACCTCGGGCTGTCCGGCTTCTGGATGTGGTATTTGAGCTGCGTGGGCCTGCCGATCGTCTTCGTCGTGAATTTCCTGAACCTGGACGAGTCCTGCAATACGGTCCTCGATCGCATCGCAAAGGTCTGCAACAACTGGGTTGCCTGGCTCTTCCTGCCTTTCTTCTGGTTCGTCGGCGCCCCCACCGTCATGTTCCTGCTCTTCCTCTATAAGGGAAAGCCGGAAGAGAATATGTTCGGTCCCTCCCCCTACGCGAATCTCCAGTAGGCCCTTGAGGGAAAAGTAAAAAAA
>CAVDSU010000013.1:8885-27828 GCA_963611685.1 bacterium | reverse complement strand
CGGAAGGCGGGGGGGATATCCAAAGGACGGGGGGGCTGCCGCCCCCCGCACCCCCCTTAGGGGAAAGCGGCGTTCGGCAATGCGGCAAAGCCGCGGAAGGGCGCCTGCGGCACCTTATAAACTAGCCACTAGCCACTAGCGTCTAGCTACTAATTCGGGGGTACGGGGGGCGCCAGCCCCTCCGTCCTTTGGAGATCTTCCTGCGAACCCCCACGCCGGAATCTACCCGCGTTCGGCTGCGGAGCTCCTACGCGGAAAAAGAAATCCCGTATCTGTCCGAAAGTGTCCGAAAGTGGGAGAGGGGGGGTTATATTATCGGGTTTCGCCAAACGCCCGACCAGGGTGTTTTTTTCGCGTCGTCGAGGTCTGGGAGACCAGGATAAAGGAGAGTCCCCTTCCGGCCGCGGCTCCCCCTTCCCTTCGTCCCCCCGTACTTGCAGAAATCCCCCATTTGCATTCGCAAAGGAGTATCTAAACCATGTTCGCCAGTGCAGCCATCCTCTTGCTTTTCGGCATGGGATTCGTCTTCGTGTTCCTCTTCATCCAGGTCTGGATCACGGAGTATTTCGCCAAGCTAGCCGCCAAGTACGCCTACCTGCTGCCCGAGCCCACCAAGCCCGTCAAGAAGAAGCCCGCCGCCCAGAAGGCCGACGACACCGAGGCCGTGGCCGTCATCGCCGCCGCCCTGCGCCAGAGCGGACGAATCTAGCCGGACCGCAGAGAGCTACCATCCTTTCCACCTCACTCCCTCAATCAACCAACACCCTCCCCTTTCCTACCTCAAAAGGAGAAAAGCATCCATGAAAAAAATCCGCTTCCTCGACACCTCCTTCCGTGACGGCTTCCAGTCTGTCATCGGCGCCCGCGTGGTCTCCAAGGACTTCCTCCCCGCCCTCGAGGCGGCTGTGGAGGCCGGCTGGAAACACCTGGAGGTGGGCGGCGGCGCTCGCTTCCAGAGCCCCTTCTTCTATTGCGGCGAGGACGCCTTCGAGATGATGGACACCTTCCGCAAGGTCGTGGGCGACGACGTGGAGCTGCAGACCCTGGCGCGCGGCGTCAACGTGGTGGGCCTCTCCAGCCAGTCCAGCGACATCATCGACCTGCACGCGAAGATGTTCAAGAAGCACGGCATGACCACCATCCGCAACTTCGACGCCCTCAACGACATCCGCAACATCAGCTACAGCGGCGAGTGCATCCACAAGGCGGGCCTGAAGCACCAGACCACCATCACCATGATGGGACTGCCCCCCAACATGCAGACCGAGGCCCACAGCCCCAAGTTCTACCTGGGCATCCTGGACAAGATCCTGGAGAGCGGCATGCACTTCGACTCCCTCTGCTTCAAGGACGCCAGCGGCACCTGCCCGCCCGCCGTCATCCGCGAGACCATCAAGGGCGCCCGCGCACGCCTGGACGCCGCCGGCAAGAAGGACTGCCCCATCGAGATGCACACCCATGACACCGCGGACATGTCCGTGCAGTGCTACATGGCGGCCATCGAGGGCGGCGCGGAGATCATCGACCTGGCCATGCGCCCCATGTCCGGCGGCACCTCGCAGCCCGACATCCTGACCATGTGGCACGCCTTCAAGGGCACCGAGTACACCCTGGACCTGGATCCCGAGAAGATCATGAAGGTGGAGGACGTCTTCCTGCAGTGCATGTCCAAGTACATGATCCCGCCCGAAGCCAAGACCACCAACCCCCTCATCACCCTGTGCCCCCTGCCCGGCGGCGCCCTGACCGCCAACACCCAGATGATGCGGGACAACAACTGCATGGACAAGTTCCCCGAGGTGGTCTCCGCCATGCGCGAGGTCGTCGAGAAGGGCGGCTTCGGCACCAGCGTGACCCCCGTGAGCCAGTTCTACTTCCAGCAGGCCTTCGCCAACGTCATGCAGGGCACCTGGAAGACCATCACTCCCGGATACGGCAAGATGGTCCTGGGATACTTCGGCAAGACCCCCGCTTCTCCCGATCCCGAGATCGTGAAGCTGGCCGCCGCCCAGCTGAAGCTGGAGCCCACCACTGAGGATCCCCGCGCCCTCAACGACAAGGATCCCAACAAGGGCATCGCCCACGCGAAGAAGGTCCTGGAGGAGAACGGCCTGCCCGTCACCGACGAGAACATCTTCATCATCGCCACCTGCGACGAGTCCAGCAACCCGAAGGGCCTGAAGTTCCTGAAGGGCGAGCGTCCCATGGGCGTTCGCTACGCCGAGGCCGCCCCCGCCAAGAAGGGCGCCGCTCCCGCCGGCCCCGTCACCGTCAACGTCAATGGCACCGCCTACCAGGTGAATGCCACCGGCGCCGGCGACGCTGCCACCGTGACCGTCAACGGAAAGTCCTACAACGTCACCTTCGGCGCCGCAAAGGCCGCCGCTCCCGCCGCCGCGCCCGCTGCCGGCAATGGCGAGGGAACCCCCGTCACTGTGCCCCTCCCCGGACAGGTGATCCGCATCACCGCCAACGTGGGTGACGCCGTGAAGGCCGGCGACGAGATCATGGTGATCGAGGCCATGAAGATGGAGCAGCCCATCGTCGCCCCCGCGGACGGCGTTGTGAAGTCCATCGACGTCTCCGTGGGCGACACCCTGAGCGACGGCCAGACTGTGGCCCACATCTAGGAGTCCGTCCGCGCCGTCCCGGAAGGGAAGGAGGAATCGCCGCCGACGGGACTCGTTTTTCCCCTTGCCGGGGGAGCAAGAGTCCCCGTGCTGGCGCCCTCGCCTTTCCGGAGCGGCGGGAAGCCGTTTTCCCTTGAAGCCCTCTACCCCTTAGGAAAGAGTAAGCAATGAAAAAGAGTTCCCTCACAATGTTCGCGGTCCTGCTGGCGGCCCTCTGCCTGCCCCTCTTCGCCCAGGACGCCGCGTGCGCCGCGCCCGCCGGCAAGATCTCCGCTGGGGAGATCCAGCAGGAGGAGTTCGGCACCCTGAAATTCCAGACCAACGACGGCGTCTTCGCCTGCGAGCAGCTGGACAATGGCCGCATCGTCGTCAAATACGTGTGGCCCAACCCCGCCGTGGTCTACCAGGCCAACCTGAACAAGGGCAAGACCTACCGCCCCGGCCGCTCCATGGCCATCCTGAAGATCAAGTCCACCTACGACACCACCCCCTCCGGACAGCCCATCCCCTCCCGCAGCAAGCCGGAGCTCCGACTGGGCATCGCCGCCACCGTGGAGGAGCTGGGCGAGAACTTCCAGCTGGCCCACACCCTGAATCCCGGTGACGTCATCTGCGTGCTGGTCCCCGGACTGGTGAGCCACGACTCCGTGACCCCCTCCGGCAGCGTGAAGATCGAGGCCGGCACCATGCTGAAGAACCTGTGGAAGTCCACGGGCCTGAACGAGTTCATCAGCCTGACCAAGCTGGAGTGGACCCTGGGCGTGGGACGCTTCGTCATGATCTGCGTGGGACTCCTGCTGCTCTACCTGGCGATCTTCCGCGGCTTCGAGCCCCTGCTGCTGGTGCCCATCGGCTTCGGCGCCATCATCAGCAATATCCCTCTGGCTGGCATGGCCGGTCCCGACGGCATCCTGGGAATCCTCTTCGAGGGCGTGAACCTGGGCATCTACCCGCTCTTCATCTTCCTGGGCGTGGGCGCCATGACCGACTTCGGTCCCCTCATCGCCAACCCCAAGACCGCACTGCTGGGCGGCGCCGCACAGCTGGGAATCTTCGGCGCGCTCTTCCTGGCCGTCTGCCTCAATGAGTGGACCCCCATCCAGTTCTCCCTGAAGGACGCCGCCTCCATCGGCATCATCGGCGGCGCCGACGGCCCCACCGCCATCTTCCTCTCCAGCCGACTCTCCCCCAATCTGCTGGGATCCATCGCCGTGGCCGCGTATTCCTACATGGCGCTGGTGCCCATCATCTTCCCGCCCATCATCCGCGCCCTGACCACCAAGAAGGAGCGACTGGTCCGCATGCAGCAGCTGCGCCCCGTCACCAAGCTGGAGAAGGTCCTCTTCCCCCTGGTCATCACCCTGCTGTGCTGCTTCCTGCTGCCTGACGCCGCCCCCCTCATCTCCATGCTGATGCTGGGCAACCTGCTGAAGGAGTCCATGTGCACCGACCGCCTGAGCGACACCGCCCAGAACGCCCTGTGCAACATCGTCACCCTGGTCCTGGGACTCACCGTGGGCAGCAAGCTGTCCGCCGACAAGTTCCTGAACCTGGAGACCCTGGGCATCCTGCTGCTCGGACTCTTCGCCTTCTCCATCGGCACCGCCGGCGGACTCATCCTGGGCAAGATCATGTGCAAGCTCACTGGCGGAAAGGTCAATCCCATGATTGGCGCCGCCGGCGTCTCCGCCGTGCCCATGGCCGCCCGCGTGGTGAACAAGGAGGGCCTCCTGGACGACAAGCAGAACTTCCTGCTGATGCACGCCATGGGTCCCAACGTCTCCGGCGTGATCGGCTCTGCCGTGGCCGCGGGCGTCCTGCTGCAGGCACTGGGACACTAGTTCCCGCCTCCTGAAAACCCCGGAGCGCCCCGCGTCCCGATCCCCCATCCCACTCCTGGAGCCCACCGGCAGATTTCTGCCGCGGGGCCCCAGGCAGACGAGGGGGCTTCCCGACCACCGAGGCCTTCGGGGTTTTTCGCCTCAAGCGAGGCCCCGAAGACATTTTCCGCATTTGCAATCCCTCCCTCCCTCCATCTAGGAGAATTCATTCGACATGAGAAAGGTACTGATTCCCACCAAGCTGGACAAGGTCGCCGCCAACTATCTGACGCAGAAGGGCTATGCCGTGGTCCAGGACAGCGAGGCCGACCTGATGGCGCTCTGCCAGGCCAATGCCGACGCCGAGGCCCTCATCGTGCGCAGCGAAAAGATCACCCCCGAGATCATCGACCTGCTGCCCCAGCTCAAGGCCGTGGTCCGCGCCGGCGCCGGATACAACACCATCGACATCAAGTACGCCCGCCGCAAGAACATCGACGTCATGAACACCCCCGGCGCCAACGCCAATGCCGTGGCGGAGGAGGTCTTCGCCATGATGCTGGCCGCCTCCCGCCATCTGGTGGAGGCCGACATCGACACCCGCGCCGGCGGCTGGAGCAAGAAGAAGTTCATGGGACACGAGATCACCGGCAAGACCCTGGGCATCGTGGGACTGGGCAACATCGGACAGCTGGTGGCGCGCCACGCGCAGGGCTTCGACATGAAGATCCTGGCCTACGACCCGATCGTCTCCAAGAGCCGCGCCGACGAGCTGAACGTGACCCTGACCACCCTGGAGGAGGTCTTCCGCAACTCCGACTACGTGACCCTCCATATCCCCGAAAACAACGAGACCCGCGGGCTCATCGGCGCCAATCTGCTGAAGCTGGCGAAGAAGGGCCTGGTGCTGGTCAACTGCGCCCGCGCCGGCATTGTGGTGGAGGACGACCTGCGCGCCGCCAAGGCCGAGAATGGCCTGGTCTACTGCAACGACGTCTATCCCGCCGACGTGCCCGGCCCCAAGACCATCGCCGACGTGGCGACCATCATGGTCCCCCACCTGGGCGCCAACACCACCGAGGCGAACTACACCGCCGCCAAGCGCGCCGGCGAGGAGCTGGTGGAATACTTCGAGCAGGGCATCACCCGCTATGTGGTGAACAAGGACCTCCCCGATGGACTGGATCCCATCTACCAGCACCTGGCATTCCGCCTGGCGACCCTGGCGAAGGCCATGATCGGCGACACCCCCGTCTCCGCCATCCGCTGCAGCTACTACGGAAACCTGAAGCCCTTCGCCAAGTGGTTCACCGCGCCCATCACCGCCGCCCTCACCAACAATGCCGGCGACGCCAAGCAGTCCCCCGACGAGGCCGACGCGGCGCTGAAGGCCAGCGGCGTGCTCTTGGACGTGCGCGAGGCCGACGAGCGCAAGAACTACGGCAATGCCATGACCATCGACATGGAGACCCCCAACGGAAAGGCCTCCCTGCGCGGCACCGTGGCCGAGCACAAGCTCATCGTCTCCCGCATCAACACCTTCGAGAACATCTACATGCGCCCCGTGGGCAATCTCTTCCTGGCGGAATACCAGGACCGCCCCGGCGTGCTGGCGAAGATCACCACCGTCTGCGGCGACGCCCAGATCAACATCGAGGACATCCACGCCCCCCACAACACCGAGGGCACCCGCTCTCTCGCCATCCTCTACACCGACAAGCCGGTGCCGAAGGACTTGGTGGAGAAGCTGGCGAAGGACGTGGACGCCTCCCTGGCCATCTCGCTGACGCTCCCGAACTGATCCCACCCACACACACCAAAAAGCGGCGCACGCCGGGCATCCGGAAGTCAACCTTCCGGATTTCCCGGAAGCGTAACGCCGGGAATGACTTTCCGTGATTATATTGGAGGCCATTCCGCTTCCCCCGGACTCCTGCAGCCGCGGAATCCGGGGGCCTCTTCCCGCGGCAAGCCGCCGCCCTCCCCGCACGCCGCATCCGGCAAGGCGGGAAGACGCGCCGGCGGTCTAGCCGCCGGGTGCCGGCGGGGGATTTCGCGACCCCGCCTCCCCGCACCCGTTGTCCCGCACAAACTCCTCCCCGCACAAGTCGGCCCGGAGGCAACAAGAATTCCCAGGAGAAAGAATCCCATGACCCAGACTATGACCAAGCGCAAGATCGCCAACGCCGTGGCGGAGCGCGTCGGAATCACCCAGAGCGCCGCCTTTGAGGCCGTGAAGGCGATGCTGGATACCCTCTGCGACGTGCTGGCCAGCGGCGGACACATCGAGCTGCGCGGCTTCGGCGTCTTCGAGATCGTGACCCAGCGCCAGCGCATGGGGCGCAACCCCCGCTATCCCAGCGTGCCCGTGAAGATCCCCGCCCGCAAGGTGGTGAAGTTCCGCGCCGGCACCGAGCTGGCCGACATGGTGCGCAAGCTGAAGGTCTCCGACAAGGAAGACAAGTAGGCGCCCACCACCCCCGACCCCACCAACATATCCGAACGACTCCCGGCCCCGTGTTCCTCTCCCTGTAGAAGAAAACGGGGCCGTTTGCTTTTCCGCCCGGACCGCCTCCGCCTCCCCTCCCCCTTCCCTCTCCCCGACGCCGCCAAGACCCCGGCAGACGGACGCCCCCCGCAGCCTCCCCCCTCCAGCGCGCACTCCCCGCGCTGCGCCGGAGTGAGCGAGGGCAAAGCCTCTCGAGACCCATGTTCCTCTTCTTCGGATCCATCCAGGCCTCCCAGACCCCGCAGGACCTGGAACTCCTCCAGAATATCCTCCCCCGCGAACGAGACGCCTATCTCCTCCAGGGGGACTTCGCCTATCTCCAGGCCTCCAACGTCACCTTCGCAAAAGGCGACGACGGCAGGCAGGTCCTCTTCCGCGGAAGGCCCTTCGCCCTGGAACGCTGGCGCCGCGCCCCCAAGGATTCCTCCGAGGCCTATCTCTCCCAGGCGGAACTCCTGCTGAAGCGCTGGCAGGAAACCGGCGACTTGGGAAAGACCGTTGACGAGGTCATCGGGCCCTATTTGGCCGTCTGCGTAGACGAAAAGGGCAATGTCCTCCTCGTCCGGGATCCCCTGGGCCAGCGGACCCTCTTCGCCACCCGCCTGGGCAAGAAGGTCTTCTTCTCCGCAGAACTCCAGAATCTGGCGCATCTGCCCGGGCTCTCCCGCGCCGTCGACCACCAGGCGCTCTCCGACTACCTCTCCCTCAGCTATATCCCCGCCCCCAAGACCCTCTTCCGCGATATCCTCGAGATCCCCGCGGGACACATCACCGCCTTCGCCAAAGACGGCACCGTCACCCATACACCCTTCTGGCGCCCACGCTTCTATCAGGAGGGCGACCCCATCCCCACCTGGGAGGACGCCTGCCACCGCGGCGAGGAGCTCATCCACCAGGCGCTGCAGCGGGGCCTCCACGGCAAGCGCAGCATGGGAATCATGCTCTCCGGCGGCATCGACTCCGGCACCCTGCTGGGAATGGTCCGGAAGCACTTCCCCGAACTGCCCCTCCATGCCTTCACCGTCTCCTTCCTCCAGAGCGCCTACGACGAAAGCGCGCTGGCGCGCAAGGCCGCGGAAAATGCGCAGGTGCCCTTCTCCGTCGTCCAGGCAACCGCACGCGACTTCTCCCGCATGAGCGCACTCATCCAGCGCGCCGCCGAGCCCTTCGGCGACTCCTCCCTGCTGGCGTGCGCACTCTGCATGAGCCACCCCGACGCCGAAGACCTGCCGCTGCTCACCGGCGACGGCAGCGACGAGCTCTTCGGCGGATACCGCCGCTACCAGGCGATGCTCTACCGGCACCGCGTGCCGCTCCTCCTGGAGCCCCTCTCCCGCGCCCTGGCAACGCTGGTGCGCCTCCCCCTGCCCTCGCCCCGCGACAACCGCTCCACGCTGGGGACCCTCTCCCGCGCCCTGGACATCTTCGCGAAGTCCCCCCTCCGCGCCTACGCCACCTTCCAGCAGACGACCTCCAACGCCTGGCGCAATGGCATCCTGAGGGATCCCGTGGCGCCCCCCTATTGGGAACAGTGGAAGAAAGACCTCCGGGAGGTCGCCACCCCCGATGTCCTGGACCGATACAACCTTCTCGACCTGCTCCACTACCTCCCCGACGACGGCTGCCGAAAGCAGACCATCGCCGCCAGCGCCTCCTCCATCGAGCTCTCCGCGCCGCTCATGGACCGCGACCTGGCGGACTTCGCACTCTCCCTGCCCCCAGACTACCGCGTCACCACCAGCGAGACCAAACGCCTCCTGCGCTCCATCGGCGCGCCCTTCCTCCCCCAGGAGACCCTCGCCGCCCCCAAACGAGGCTTCGGAATCCCCTTGGCAGACTGGTTCCGGGGACCCCTCCAGAAAAGGCTCCTCAAGATGGTGGAGTCCCATTCGGAATGGGATACCCACGGCCTGCTAAACCAAAAGGCCCTCCAGAAGGCCGCCCTCCAGCACATCCAGGAAAAGGCAAACCACGCGCCGCTCCTCTGGGCCGCATACTGCCTCATGCTCTGGGAACAGGAATTCCCCGCCTAAAAAAAACGCCCTCCACTCGCGAAATCCCACAAAATCCCCGGGAATCCCACGCTTTCCTACGAAAATCCGGGAAAATCCCCACAAGAAAACTACATTGCCGGGGTCGCTTTTTTTGGCGACAGCTCTTGCCTTCCCACGATCTTTTGACTATAATTTCCCATGGAAGACACATCGGCGACTCCTCCGGCGGGATTCTCCCCGGAAAAGCGCCACCCCGCCAAGCGCCTATCGCATACCCATAAATACCCCATATCCAACAACCCCCACGAGGCTTGAAAACCATGAAACAGTCCCGTCCCTTTACCCTCATCGAGCTGCTCACCGTCATCGCCATCATCGCCATCCTGGCGGGTCTCCTCATGCCCGCCGTCAGCAACGCCCGCGCAAAGGCCCGCGCCACCAGCTGCCTAAGCAACCTCAAGAACATCGGCGTCGCCTTCATCAACTACAGCGACGACAACAAGAGCAACTACCCCGCCGCCTGCACCAAGGCCAAGAACGCCAGCGGCACAAGCGAGATTGTGAGCTGGGTCGGACTCCTCTACCCCTACCTGGGACTCGAGCTCGACGCCCCCTCCGAAATGGTCCTGCGCAGCGTCTTCTCCTGCTCCTCCAGCACCTTCAACGCGGTGGACTACTATGAGAAGAACATCAGCTCCTCCTACACCACCAACCCCCTCATCACCGACATCACCGGTGTGACCGAGGGAAAGTCACAGGGCGAGACCACCTGCCGTTCCAACAAGAACAGCCGCATCAAGTTCTCCTCTAGCTGCATCCTGGTCAGCGACGCAAACTGCGAGCACTGGGACAACATCGGCTCCCCCCTCACCATCTGGAAGGCCTTCACTCCCTGCAACAACCTCCAGAACACCTCCGACCGAAGCGCCACTTGGCGCACCTCCATGGCGGTCAACCTGGATGACGACTACGGCGTGAACTACCTGGTCCAGACCAGCAAAACCGACACCACCTGGATCCACAACGACGCCATCAATGCCGTCTACGCCGATGGACACTGCGGCGAAATCAAGCGCTCCACCGGCTTGACCCCCACCGAGTTCGTGACCCGGTAGAACTCCCCCACGAAGACATCGGGCGGCGGATTCCGGATATTTTGTCATAACTCCTTGAAACCCAAGGAATTACAGCATTCCGCAACTCCGCCGCCGCTTTTCCCGTTTCGCTTCCTGACCTCGAACCAGAATTTCTTCCCTTTCCGGCCACGAAGAAAGCATCCATCCTTCCATTTGAAGAGACCGCAGTGCCCCGCCGACAGGAATGACATCCCCTTGCCCCCGCGGGGCATTGTCGTGTCATCCCGATACCGAGACCATTTCCTGAAGAGACCGAGCCGGAGGGATCCTCCGCCGCCCTTGCAGGCGCCTGCGGCTTTCTCCCGAGCATTCCGTGGAATTCCCGGGGAGGATTATTTTCTCCTTGTGTTTTCCGACTTGACTTCCCCACCCCAGAACCCGCAGGAGGACGCGCCATGACAGAGAGAGGAGTACGTTTTCAGAGCCGAGGCTGGAAGGGCTATGTTGCCGACGAGAAGTGGGCGAAATACTTCGCCGACTTGGACAACTGGCTGTCGCACCATCCGGGGAAGCTCATTGTGAGCTACGACTGCCGGGACGTGCGGCGGATCGAGACCAACTTGGGCGTGGTGTACCTCAAGGACATCCGGGCGTTGACCGACGCCGGCATGCACTTTCGGGACCTCTTCTCCTGGTGCAAATGGGTCTTCCGGGGTTCCCGCGCCATCGAGACCTGGGATGCCTCGCAGGCGCTGCTGCGCCGCGGCTTCCTCTGCCCGCAGCCCATCCTGGCCGTCCGCAGGCGCCGCGGGATCATCCCCCGCGATCTCTTCATCTCCGCAGAACTCCCGCTCCCGAATCTCTGGGACTTCCTGCCGACCGGCATGACGCCGCACCGGCTGGCCGAGATGCTGGCCGTGGAAATCCAACGACTCCACCGCGCCGGCTTCGCCCACGGCGACTGCATCCTCCGGAATCTCTGCTACGACGAAGCCAAGCGAAGCATCGCCTACCTGGACAACGACCGCACGTGGGTTCCCCCCGCCGCCGTCCGGCAATTCCAGCAGCAGCGGAACCTCGCCCAAATGACCTACAGCCTCCTGAAGCGCTTCGGCGACAAAATCAGCCTCCACTTCCTGGAGTGCTACGCCAAGCGCGCCGGCTGGCCCGACAAGAAGGGCCTCCGGGAGATCCAAGCCGGAGCCATCCGACGCAAAAACCGCAAGCGAATCCAATAAATGTCCCAGGACAACACACTCTTTCAGGAAACCGCCACCGTCCTCCAACAGGAACACCTCCAGGAGAGCTACTGGCGACTCCGCCTCCAGGCACCCGAAATCTGCAATGCCGCCCGCCCCGGACAGTTCGTGCAGGTGGCCGTCCCCGACCTGGAGGCGCATGTCCTCCGCCGACCCTTCAGCATCTGCGACGTGAACGACGGCGTCCTCACCCTGGTCTACAAGGTCGTGGGCGCCGGCACCGACGCCCTCACCCAATGCCGCCAGGGCGACTCCCTGGACCTCCTGGGACCCCTGGGACACGGCTTCTCCCCCATTTCCACGGAGCGCCCCACCATCCTGCTGGGCGGCGGATACGGCTGCGCCGCCATGCTCTTCACCGCACACGACACCCCCGCAGACGCCCCGAAGCCCCTCGTGCTCTTGGGCGCACGCTCCAAAGGCGACATCCTCCTCGTCGACGAATTCCAGGCGCTGGGCTGCCAAGTGTCGGTCGCCACCAACGACGGCTCCCTGGGACAGCCGGGCTTCGTCACCGTGCTCCTCGAGGAAGAGCTCAAGAGGCACCCCGACGCCTTCCTCATGGCATGCGGCCCCCGCCCCATGCTCAAGGCGGTGGCGCAACTCGCCGAGAAAACTCCCTCCTGCCGCTGCGAAGTCAGCCTGGACGAACGGATGTGCTGCGGCGTGGGCGCCTGCTTCGGCTGCGTGGTCAAGGCGAAGGACGCCTCTTCCCCCGAGGGCTGGCGATACCTGCGCTCCTGCAAGGAGGGCCCCGTCTTCCCCGCCGAAGACATCCTCTGGTAGGAACCGCCACACACACCACGACTGCCCTCCCGCCCTCCCACAAGCACCCACCCAGCAGGGAAGACCTTCCGCAGGCAGGGGAGATGAACGCCCCCGGCAAAAGCCCGCATGCCATGACCGCAAAGACAATGACAGACCCGTTGCCTCTTGTTTCCCTCATTGTCCCATGCTATTGCGGAGAAAAGACCGTGGTTGCGTGCCTGGACTCCGTCCGAAACCAGACCTATGGGAATGTGGAGATCGTCTTCGTCAATGACGCCTCCAAGGACAACACGGCCGCAATTGTCCAGGACTACCAGGAGCACGCGAAGCTGAACCTCGTCTGCCTCTCCCACGAGAAGAACCAGGGGGTCTCCGCCGCGCGCAACCACGGAATCGAGGCCGCCTCCGGGGAATACCTCGCCTTCCTTGACGCCGACGACCGGCTGGACCCCGGATTCTGCGAGACGCTCGTGGCGGAGGCGCTCCAAAAGGACCTCGACATCGTCGCATGCAATATTTCGAAGGGTCAGCCAGGCAGGATGACCTACTCGCCCGCCGTTCGACAGGAGTTCTCCTGCGGCTCCTCCGAGAGCCTTTTGCGCTTCCAGAACTACTTCGACAGCTCCTGCGCAAAGATCTACCGAAAAGCGCTCCTTGTCGAAAACCGGACGAGATTCCACGAGGACATGCGCTTCGGCGAAGACACGCTGTTTGCCAACACGGCGTTGCTGAACAGCAAAAAAGTGGGCATCCTCGGGGACTACGCCGGATATGAATACCTCCTCTCCGAAAATTCGTGCACCGTCACGATCCAGGCGGAGAAACGACTGAAGGACCTCTCCCTGCTGCTGCGTCGACTGCACGAGGCCGCATCCGAAAAGGACGACGCACTCCTTCTGAGAAAATCCAAGGAGTTCCTCTGGACCATCCAGAAGTTCGGGAAGAAAGACACGGCGACCCTTCTGCAGGACACGGTGGACTCGGAGCTATGGAACCAAATCCTCTTCCCCGTCATCGCAAAATACGGGAAGCCGAAACACCGACTCATCCTCCAGGCGCTGAAACGCCACTGGAACTGGACCCTCCGATTCTGGTAGCTGGACAACACCACAAAACAAAAAAGACGACATGGACGGGATGCCCCGACGCCTCCTGCTGCATAATCCATAAAATCCCTTCTCCCGCAAGCGGAACACAACACCCGCCCCGCGGAGCCTTTTCCCATTTTCCGCATCGTTTTCGCCGGGGGGGGCCTCACTGCCTCCCTTCCCCCCAAGGATGAGTTTATTGCCAGACAAAGAGTCCTGCTGCGGCTGCGGCGCCTGCGCACAGGCCTGTCCGCAGGGATGCATCACCTTGCTTCCCGACGCCGAGGGATTCCTGTATCCGCAAATCGACTCGACGTCCTGCCTTCACTGCGGCGCGTGCCTCTCGGCATGCCCCTCGCGCCAGGAATGGCCCGTCCCAAACTCGTTCCCGAGAAGGCGCTCCACACCGACCTGCTATGCGGCGCGCATAAACGACAACGACCTCCTGGCAAACAGCTCCTCCGGCGGGCTCTTCAGCCTCTTTGCCCAAAATGCCGTGAAGAATGGCTGCCATGTCGCCGGAGTGCGCTGGAACCACGATGCCTCCGCGGTGGAATTCGACCTGGCAGAGACGCCCGAGGCGCTGCGGCAGTTCATGGGCAGCAAATACCTCCAGGCCAACACGGGAGACATCTACAAGCGCATTCGACAGCTCCTCCGTTCGGGGGAAAAGGTGCTCTTTTTTGGCACCGCATGCCAGATCGCCGCGCTGCATCAATTTCTAAAAGACCGGCCACAGTCCCTGTCGACCATTGAAATCCTATGCCATGGCGTCCCATCGTCCCTGCTTTGGGACATCCATCGAAAGTCCACGATGCAAAAGATGGGCGTCACCGCGTTCGCGAAAGTGAATTTTCGAAACAAGGTCCATGGCTGGAGAAACTACCATATCTCCTTTGAGGGGACAAAAGACAACGCCCCCGTCACCCTGTCGCTGCCTTTCACGCAGGACACCTTCTTCCGCCTCTTCCTGAAAAACCTCTCGCTGCGCCCGTCCTGCTACCACTGCAAATACAAAAAACAGCGCTGCGGCTCAGACCTGACCATAGGGGACTTCTGGAAGATAGAAAAGCACCTGCGCCACAAAGACGACGACGCCGGGTTGTCGTGCTGCTGCGTAAACACCCCGAAGGGCGAAGAGCTGCTGCTGCAGGCAAAAGACGGCGGTTCCTTCCGGGAATGCGAATACTCCTGGGTTCTGGCGGGGAATCCCTCCCTGGAAAGGCCGGTTTCGCCCAACGGGCAGCGGGGCGCCTTTTTTGAGGCGCTCCTGGCCTCAAAGACCCCCGATGCCGTAATGGAGGAATTCGCCAGCGGTCCGCTGCATCCACGCCCCCAAAGGAAGTCCCTCCTTGAATTCATTCACAAGTTGTTCCGGCATAACTGATACGGATTACAGAAACGATGAAGGCCTATATCCTGACACTGCCACTGGGACAAAATTATGGCGGCACCCTGCAAAACTATGCCTTGCAACAAGCCTTGAAACGGCTTGGACATTCCCCAGAGACGGTGCTTTACCGAAACCGTCACAAGTTCGGATACTATTTCCATGATGTCGTAAGGCACATCAAGCACTTTTGGAAATACCGCGACGTGCCCTTGAAATCCGATATCCATAGACGACAGCTCGCCTTGCGGCAATTCGTTGCGGAAAACATCGCGACTACCCAGGAATTCAACAGCCCCAAGGCCCTGAAGGAGTTCATGGCGCAGAAAACGGGCGTCGCCGTCATTGTGGGCAGCGACCAGGTCTGGCGGCCGTGCTATGCGGGAAAGCGCCTGGGGGCATACTTCCTTGACTTCCTTCACAACCGGCACGACATCCGCCGCATCAGCTATGCCGCCTCCTTCGGAAGCGACCAATGGGAATACAAGGACAAGGCGGGCGCGGTCGCCAGGGAGCTCATCCAGGAATTCGACGACGTGTCTGTCCGCGAAAGCTCCGCGGTGGACTTGTGCGCCAAATGCCTGGGCTTTGACAACGCGCAATGGGTCCCGGACCCCGTATTGCTGCTGTCCGCCGAGGATTACCGGGCGCTGTACTCCGGCAAAGCCAACTGCGTGGTCGCCCCCCATTCGCTTGCCGTATACCTCTTGGATGCCCTGGACCACAAGACACGCTTGGCCCAAGAAGTCTCGAACTGCAGGAAAAATTGGCTCCACACGCTCATTCCGGACATCAACAAAAAAGCCGGCCTGGCGGACTACATCCCGTTGGAGGAGTGGTTGGCTGGCATCGACCAGGCGGAGACCGTGATCACCGACTCCTTCCATGGAACCGTGCTGTCGATCCTTTTCCACAAGCAATTCGTCGTGCTGGCGAATGCCAAGCGGGGACTCTCCAGGCTCCACGAGGTGCTGGGACGCTTTGGCCTGGAAGGGCGGTTGCTGGATGAAAATGCCACGCCCGCCGAGGTCATGGAGGTGCTTGAACGCCCCATCGACTATGCACGCGTCGAAGAATGCATGCCACCCATACAAGCCCTCGGATATGATTTCCTGAAACGGAATTTGTGCCCGCAATGACCCGCCTGGCACGGGAACGCAATTTCGGCAGTTTCCCGGGTCCCCGCTAAGTTAAGCGCGCCATCCTTCTTATGCAGCCCCGCCGACGGCTTTTGGCGCCGCATAAGGCAAGACGAGTGTTCCCCTAGCAGAAGACCTGCGGCTGGCATTTCGTGACATCCCAGGACAAGACACCCAAGAAAACGACTTTTTCCCCATGCGCTTCCTGATTTCCCTCTATCGATACTTCCCCGCAGGCGGGCTCCAGATGGACACCCTCCGCGTAGCCCGGAATGCCTGCCGGCGCGGCCACCAGGTGGTCCTCTGCACCACGCGCTGGGAGGGACCCCGTCCGGAGGACCTTCCCGGCCTGGAAATCAAGCTGCTCCCGGAGCCCAAGGCGTGGACCAACCTGGGGCGCATGGCGCAATTTTCCCGGATGGTCGCACGGGAGCGAGCACGGGGCCATTACGACTGCGAGCTCGCCATGAACCGCATCCCCGGCGCACAATTCTACTTCGCCGCTGACGAATGCATGAAGACCCTCCTGCACCGCCGCCGGCTGGGATGGCTCCTGCGGATGCTCCCCCGCTACCGCATGATCCTCCAGCAGGAGCGCGACACCCTCCTCTGCCCCGAAATCAAGAAAATCCTGGTCATCTGCCAGCGGCAGCTCATCGACTTCCAGAAGGAATACGCCCTGCCCCCGGAACGCTTCGTGCTGCTGCCCACAGGGCTGGACGACGGAAGCCTCCCGCCTGAAAGTCCCCAGGAACAGCAGGAACTCCGGCAAAAGGAGCGCAGCGCGCTGGGGCTTGCCGAAAACGACCTCCTGATTCTCCTGGTGGGCACCGACTTGCGCAGAAAGGGCGTGGACCGCGCCATGCGCGCCGTAGCCGCCCTCCCGCAGGAACTGCAACGGCGCTGCCGCCTGGCGATCATCGGACGCGACTCCGCCCAGGACATCCTGTCCCTGGCGAAAAAGACCGGCCTTCCCCAGGAACAGGTCCTCGCCCTGCCCCCGCGCCCCAGCGTGGGCGCACTCTATCTGGCGGCGGACCTGCTGATCCATCCCGCGCGCTCCGAGGGCACGGGAACCGTCCTCATCGAGGCCATGGCAAACGGCCTGCCCGTGCTGTGCACCGCCATCTGCGGATTCTCGCCCCTGGTAGAGCCCACCGGGATGCCCGTCATCCCCGAGCCCTTCCGGCAGGAGGCACTGGACCAGGCGCTGGCGCAAGTCCTGCCAAATCTCCCCGAATCCGCAAAGCGCACCCGCGAGTATGCCTCGACGCAGGACTTCTGCCGCCGCGCCGACGCCATCGTGGATCTCCTGGAAGGAAAGGAATGAGCGAATACCGTCCCTTCTCTTCCCAGGGCTGGCGGGGACTCGTCGCCCCCCAGGGGGAATCCCTGCCCCTGGACGACCTGACCGACTGGCTCCAAAGCGCCCCCGGCACCACCGTGCGCTCCCTGCGACTCCGACGCATCGCGCGACTCTCCTCCCCAGAAGGCGAAAACGCCCCCGCGCTCTACCTGAAGGTGCTGTGGGGACTCGGCGATGACCGCGAGAAGGCCCTCGCCTCCCTGAAATGGCGCTTCCGGTCTTCCCTGGCGCTGAAGATCCTCCGCGTCCACCGCGACCTGGAGTCCCATGGCTTCCTGGCGCCGAGGGTGCTCCTGGCGGCGCGGTTCCGCCCCTGGCGCCCCTGGGGACGCCCCGTGGATCTCCTGGTCACCCAGGAGGCGCCTGGACGGCTGGTGGCCGACTGCCTCTGCGGCAGCCGCGGCGGCCTCCCCCTCCAGGGAGAGGCACGACAGGAGATGCTCCTGCGACTGGGACACGAGCTCGCGCGTCTCCACAAGGCCGGCTTCGTACACGGCGACTGCCATCCGGGAAACTACCTCTGGACCGAGGGACAAGACGGCTTCTGCTATATCGACAACGACCGCACACGACTCTATAAACAACGCCATCTCCCCGGCGCCATCCGAAACATTGTCTCCGCCGGATTCTATCTGCTGGGAAAGAAACACCTCCCGCAAGAGGAATGGGAGACCATCCTCCAGGCATATCAGGACAACGCCGAATTCACCCCGGGCGAAAAACGGGAATTCCTGCAGGGAGTCGCCTCCGGCGTCGAAAAACGCCTGAAGCGCGGAAAATAAGCTTTTTGCAACCCAACCTCGTAAACCGACCAACACCCATGAGCGACACCTCCATCCATATTGCACTCGCCACGGACCTCAACTACCTGGACTTTGCTGTCATCACCGTATACTCGGTCATCCACTGGCACAAGTCCGGGGAAAAGCTGCACTTCCATATCTTCACCCGAGACGTAGCAAACCAGGCATTCGAAAAATTCCTGCCCTTCCAGAGCTCCAATGTGGAAATCGAGAACCACCCCGTCGACACCGAGGCATTCGCGCGCCGCTGGGGAGGAAACACCTCGCCTACGTATTACCGCCTAGAACTGGCCGAACGGCTGCCGGATGTGGAAAAGTGCATCTATCTGGACTGCGATGTGATTGCGCTGGACAACATTGTGCAATTATGGGAACAGGACCTCCAGGGCAGGCCCCTCGGAGGCGTGGGGGACCGCGCCGGCCTGCAGCCTGCAAGGCGCATCTACAACAAGAAACAGCCCATGTTCAATGCCGGCGTCCTACTGCTGGACCTGGCTCAATGGCGGCGGGAGGGATATGTGGAGAAACTGTCCGTCTTCCTGAAGGAAAACCAGAGCTGGTGCAAGTTTGCCGACCAGGGGCTCCTGAATGCCTTCTTCGACGGCAATTACACCATGCTTCCCCAACGCTGGAACATCATCAATTCCGTCTACCGGAATCCCCCCGTGGAAAACATGTACGACGCCGACGAAGTCAAAGAAAGCATTCGGCATCCGGGAATCGTCCACTTCACCGGACACCACAAGCCGTGGCTGTTCTGGAAGAGCTTCCATCATCCCTACGGATACACCTTCTGCCTGTGCGCCATGAAATGCCCCGTGGGCTTCTGGTTCAAGACCAAGCTGCGACTGAAGCTTCTTCTGCGCAGAGGGCTGGTGGACTCCCCTAAAAAGCGCAGCTGGGGCAAGCAAGACATCCAAAATATTTCCTTCGACTAACAATACCGCCGGTAGGCGGAAGAGCCTAGGCGGGGGGTGCGGGGGGCGGCAGCCCCTCCGTCCTTTGGAGATCTTCGGCGGAAATGCCGCATCCGCGTCAATACGCGCAAGCGGCTTCAGGGGATTCCGTGGTTCAAAACCAACCACTGAAGGCACCGAAACG
>CAVDSU010000013.1:0-8794 GCA_963611685.1 bacterium | reverse complement strand
GAAGGCACCGAAACGCATGGGAGAGCCTCTTGCGAAACGCGCCCTTGGACGGCACACGCCGCAATGCACCCCAAAAGCCGGTAGCGTACCGCCGGTAGGCGGAAGAGCCTAGGCGGGGGGTGCGGGGGGCGGCAGCCCCTCCGTCCTTTGGAGATCTTCGGCGGAAATGCCGCATCCGCGTCAATACGCCAAGCGGCTTCCATGTCTTTCGTGGTTCAAAGCCAACCACTGTAGGCACCGAAACGGCTGCCGCCCCCGCACGCCCGCCGTAGCCTAGGCGAAGGCGGGCTCATTGCGTGCGCATTATATTTCGGGGTTTGACGCGCGCCCTGTCGGCGCACCCCTTTTTTGTATCCGTACCCTCTGCCTTTTTTTCATCTCTTTTGCATCTAGGAGAGCATTTCCATGTCCGACATCATCACCATGGGCCCCAACGGCCTTGTCACCGGCGACCACCCCATCATTCCCTTCATTGAAGGCGACGGCATTGGTCCGGACATCTGGCGTGCCACGCAGTCGGTGGTGGACGCCGCGGTCGCGAAGGCGTACAATGGCAAGCGTTCGCTGGCGTGGAAGGAGGTCTTGGCGGGCGAGAAGGCCTTCAAGGCGACGGGCAGCTGGCTTCCCGACGAGACCCTGGAGGCCTTCCGGACCTACCTGGTGGGCATCAAGGGCCCGCTGACCACCCCCATCGGCGGCGGCATCCGCAGCCTGAATGTGGCCATCCGCCAGGCGCTGGACCTCTATGTCTGCCTGCGCCCCGTGCGACACTTCGAGGGCGTGCCCTCCCCCGCCAAGCATCCCGAGCTGGTGGACATGGTCATCTTCCGCGAAAACACGGAGGACATCTACGCCGGCGTGGAATTCACCGCCGGCTCCCCCGAGGCACAGAAGATCCTGGATTTCCTGAAAACGGAATTCCCCGACCGCTTCGCGCGCATCCGCTTCCCGCAGCAGTGCGGCATCGGCATCAAGCCCGTCTCCAAGGAGGGCACCCAGCGGCTGGTGGAGGCCGCCATCGACTACGCCATCCGCGAGGACCGCGACTCCGTCACCCTGGTGCACAAGGGCAACATCATGAAATTCACCGAGGGCGCCTTCCGTGACTGGGGATACCAGCTGGCGCGCGAGAAATATGGCGCACAGCCCATCGGCGACGGACCCTGGTGCTCCTTCGCCAACCCCGTCACCGGAAAGACCATCACCGTCAAGGACGTCATCGCCGACGCCTTCCTCCAGCAGATCCAGACCCGCCCCGCCGAATACAGCGTGGTGGCCACCCTGAACCTGAATGGCGACTACATCTCCGACGCCCTGGCGGCGGAGGTCGGCGGCATCGGCATCGCCCCCGGCGCGAACATCAATGCGCGCACCGGCGCCGCCGTCTTCGAGGCCACCCACGGCACCGCCCCCAAGTACGCCAACCAGGACAAGGTGAATCCCGGCAGCCTCATCCTCTCCGCTGAATTGCTCCTGCGACACATCGGCTGGCGCGAGGCCGCCGAACTGGTCGTGCGCGGACTGGAGAAGGCGATCTCCCAAAAGACGGTCACCTACGACTTCGCCCGACAGATGGAGGGCGCCACCCTGGTCAGCTGCTCCGAATTCGGACGACAGATCGTCGCCGCGATGTAAAAAGCCAACGCCCCGCGACGCCCACCAACTCCCTCCTCCTTCTTCTCTTCTTCCCACGGCAATGGACTTCCTAGGCATCGATCCCAGCACGCGCCGAGGCGCGAAGTCGGCACTGCAGGCGCACGGTCACCTGGTGCGCGACTACATGCGCCTGCTGGACCGCTTTCGGGAGCTCCCCGCCTGCGAGGACCTCTGCCGCGAGGAACTGAAGAAGATGGGCTACGACGCGGACTTCCTGGACGGCCTAGAGACCCTCACTTGCCTGCCGCCTCCCGGCGACACCCTCTACCAGGGCGAGGACTCCCCCTTCGAGCTCCAATACAACGAGATGCTCGACCGCATCGAGAACCCCGAGAATGCCCAGGAGGCCGAGCAGGCGGACAAGGAGGCCTACGACGCCCTCTCCCCCGCCGACCAATTCGCCGCAGACAGCGCGACGCACGCCGCCGCCCTGGCAAATACCTTCTTCATGCTGGCGGTGGACTGGTCGCAGGTCTCCTCCTTCCAAAACCTGCCCTTCTGCACGCCTAGAATGCAGCTGGAGCTCTTGGGGTTCATCGGGATGGCCTGCGGATGCTGCCGCTCCGCCTACGACCGCATCGCCCTGCGGCAATTCCCCTGCGCCCTGGAACTCCTGGAGAGAGTCCAAAAATACATCGACGAGATCCTGGCGCGGCAGCAGTCCTGGATCCGCGAATATCCGGCCTTCATCACCGCCTTGCGCACCCGCATACAGCTCCTGGAAAACGTCCAGAAGAACCTCACCGGCCTGCGAAGCGCCCTCCGCCATCCCCCCGAGGACACGCCCCTCTCCTAACCCCCCACCATGGCGGAAGCAAAGGCCATCTTGAAGGACGGGACACTCCTCCTCTCCGGGACCTGGGACCGGAATGCCCCCCATCCCACACCCACCGCATTCCTGGCGCAAAACGCCGACAGCGGCGCCGAGGCGCCCGTGCTCCGCATCCTGAAAGCCGATGCCCTGGAGTCCTGGGACTCCACGCTGGTGGTCTTCCTCTCCGCACTCCTCGCCGCGACCGAGAAGGCGGGCGCGACTGCGCCGGATCTGGAGGGCCTGCCGCGAGGCCTCCGGACGCTCCTGGAACTGGGCTCGAAGGGCCGCCGGAATGCGCCCGCCCCCAAAAGCAGTGGCGACCAGGACTCCTCGCTGCTCCACCGATATGGCACGCGGGGACTGGAGCTGTGGGGGATCTTCCTGGAGATCGTCCGCTTTGTCGGCGAGGTCTCCCTGGGCCTCTGGCGGCTTTGCACCCTCCGAAGCTCCATGCGCGCCTGCGACTTCCGGCAGCAGCTGGTGGAGTGCGGCCCCCGCGCCCTGGGAATCATCTCCCTCATCAGCTTCCTCATGGGACTCGTCCTCGCCTTCGTGGGATCCATCCCCCTGAAGTGGTTCCAGGCGCAGCCCTACGTGGCCTCCCTGGTCGGCATCGGAATGCTCCGCCTCATGACCCCCACCATGGTGGGCGTGGTCATGGCGGGCCGGAACTCCGCCGCCTACGCCGCCGAGCTGGGCACCATGAAGGTCAATGAGGAGCTGGACGCCCTCCAGACCCTGGGAGTCCCGCTGGTCGACTTCCTGGTCATGCCGCGCTTCCTGGCAATGTGCCTCATGATGCCGCTGCTCACCCTCTTCGGGGACCTCGTCAGCATCTTCGGCGGAATGCTCGTGGCGGTCTTCGACCTGGACCTGACCGTCCAGAGCTACTGGACCACCCTCGTCACCACCACCCGCGTCAGCGACCTGCTGGTCGGCGTGGTCACCTGCGCCATCCTGGGCATCCTGGACGCCCTCTGCGGATGCTACCAGGGAATGCACTGCGGCTCCAGCGCCGCCGCCGTCGGCGAGTCCACCACATCCGCCGTGGTCTACAGCATCGTCTGCATCGTCATCGCCACCTCGCTGGTCACCATCATCACGGTGCTGCTCAAGATCTGACCGCCGAGCGAACGATTCCCCCTCCCCCTCCCATGAGCGAACGCATCCCCCCCATCGAAGTCCAGGGCCTGACCATGGCGTATGGCGCCCGGACCATCATGGAGCATCTGGACTTTCGCGTGGAGCCCGGCGAGGTCTTCCTGATCATCGGGCCCTCCGGCTGCGGAAAGTCCACGCTGCTGAAGCACCTGATGGGGCTCCTCCCGCCGGAGGAGGGCACAGTGCGGTTGCTGGGACAGAATCTATGGGCGTTCTCCGACGAAGAGCGCGGCGCCTTCCTGGGGCGAAACTGCGGCGTGCTCTTCCAGGGCGGCGCACTCTGGAGCTCCATGACCCTGGAAGAAAATCTCTCCCTGCCCCTCCAGGCATACACCACCCTCCCCGCCGACGAAATCCGGGAAATCTGCCGCTGCAAGCTGGAACTGGTGGGGCTCGCCGGCTTCCAAAACTACTACCCCTCCGAACTCTCCGGCGGCATGAAGAAGCGCGCGGGTCTCGCCCGCGCCATGGTCCTAGATCCGGAGATCCTCTTCTTTGACGAGCCCTCCGCCGGACTGGACCCCGTCAGCGCCCGCGACCTGGACCGGCTGATCCTGCAGCTGCGGGATTCCCTGGGCACCACCATCGTCATGGTCACCCACGACCTGGACAGCATCTTCGCCACCGGCACCCGCGCCATCTACCTGGATCCCCGCACGAAGTCCCTCCTGGCCACCGGGAGCCCACGCGAACTCTGCGCACCCGAGGCCCCCGCGCCCGTCCGCGAATTCCTCACCGGCGGAATCCTCCCCGGCGAACAGGCGCGCCCCGCAGCAGAACACCTTCCCCTCCCATGAAGAAGAATTCCAAGCAAGTCACCCTCATCGGCGCCTTCGTCCTGGGCGCCGTCGCCCTGATGGTCTTCCTGCTGATGACCATCGGCGGCAATCGGCTGGGACGCGACTCCCTGCACTACCGGATCTACTTCCCGGCCAGCGTGAAGGGCCTCAACGTGGGCTCCCCCGTCATGTTCCGAGGCATTCCCATCGGCGAGGTGGAGCGCATCAACCTGGCGCCCCAGGAGGACTCCCCGCTTCAGGCGAGCCAGGAGCGGGAGCTGGAGGACTCCGACATCCACCAGGACGTGATGCCCGTGGAGGTCGGCATCAAGATCTATCCCGAAAAGCTGGGATTCTACTCCCACCACCTCTTCGCCTTCCTCCCCCACAGCACCAACAACCTGACACAGGCACACGCATTCCTGGGACGCCTCGTCCAGCGGCACCACCTGCGCGCGCAGCTGGAGACGCTCTCCTTCCTCACCGGACAGATCTATATTTCCCTCAATCTCCTCAACACCGTCCCCACCGAGCCAAAGTGGCTCGCCGAACAGCTCTGGTCACAGGGGACCATCCCCTCCCATCTCTCCCTCATGGCGCGCCTGAGCACCAAGGTGGATGAACAGGGACTGGGAAACAACCTCCTCAGCCTCCAGAAACTCCTGCAGCAGGTCTCCGTCTTCGTGGAAGAGGGAAAGTCCAAGGCGCTGTTGGACAACCTGGACGACACTCTGCGGAATCTCTCCGACACCGCGGTCTTCGTCCGCGACCAGGCGCCCAGCATCCTGCAGAACCTCCAGAAGACCGGCGAGCAGGCGCGACAGGTCCTCGCCACCCTCCCCGAGACCCAGAAGGAGCTCACCGAGGCCCTCCGCGACGCCCGCGCGCTGTTCTCGCAAGCCAACGGCGCCCTGGAGGAGACCCGCCCCGAGCTCAACAACGCCCTCCGACAGCTCCAGGACACCCTCCAGGACGCCGGCAATGCCCTCCAGACCGCACAGCCCATCCTGGAACAGCTCCAAAACGCCTCCCAGCCCGATTCCCCGCAACGCCAGCAGCTCGACGACACCCTCCAGGAGTGCCGCCAGACCCTGGACCAGCTGCGGCTCTTCCTGGAGACCGTGAACCGCAATCCCCAGGCACTGCTCCTGGGAGAATAGCCCGCACGCCACCACCACCCACCAAGGAGAACACACCCCATGAAGAGACTGCCCGCCGCCCTCCTGGCGCCCCTGGCTGCCATGCTGCTCCTGTCCTCCTGCCTCCACAAAGGCGACGCCACGAAATTCTACGCCTTGGAGCCCATCGCCCCAAGCGGAAACGAGACCATTGCCCTCACCCCCACGGGACTCTACCAGACCCAGGAGATGCGCTACCTCACTCCCGAGGGCGAGGTGGTCTCCATTCCCGGATGCCGCTGGGCAATGCCCCTCCAGAAGCTCCTCGACGCCGCCCTCGGCAGAGAGCGCACCGCCAACCAAAGGCCGCCACTCAAGGCGAACTGCTACCTGAACTCCATTCTCTGGAAGGCCAACGAGGGCTTCACGCTCTCCTGCGAGATCACCCTGATCCAGGAACGCCCTGCAAAAAACAAAAAACTGCCCCCCAACGCCACGGAATGCGACGTCCAGGAGCCACAGCAACTCCAGGTCTTCCTCCCCTGCCCCAAGAAGCCCACCGGCGCCGACCTCCGAAACGTCGTCGTACAGGGCATGAAATCCCTCCTCGCACAGACGCAGGAACTCCTCCAGCAAGCACAGGCACAGCTCGACGACCAGCCCGCAGCCCAGCCTGACGCCGAATAAGTAGGCATCCCCTTTCCTCCTTCGACGACGTCCCCCCTCCCCATGAACAACCTCCCCCTGCACCTCCTCCGGACGCTCCTGCTCTTCTGCTTGGCCACGCCCTGCCTGCTTCCCGCACAGGACGCCGCCCGGAAGGATTCGGTCTTCCTCTTCCCACAGGTCCAGGAGCCCCCGAATCTGAACTGGAAATACGGCCAGGAGGCCATGTCGGAACGCCTCTACAAGAATGCGCGCCGGTACTTCTCCGTGGCGCTGCAGGAGGCAAAATCCCCCGCGGAATGGGGCGAGATCTCGCTGCGCCTCATCGAGGCCTGCCTCCTGGACGGCGATGCGAAGGACGCCTTGCAGAAGGCAAACGAGCTGCTCTCCCCGGAGCGCGCGGCGCTCTCCCAGGAGACCAAAGACCAGGCGCGGCTGCTGGCGGGACTCGCCTGCGTGAAAGAGGAGGACTACCCCACCGCGCTGAACTTCCTGGCGCCGCTACTGGACTCGCCGTCCCTCAAGACGCCCCCGCAGCAGGCGCAGCTCTTGGAGGCGCTGGCCAATGCCTGGAATGCCACCGGGCAGTGGGAGAAGAGCCGCGCTCTGCTGGTCCAGCACCGCGAGGACTTCTCTCCCGAATCCCCCGAACGCGAGAAGCTCACTTGGCGGCTCCTGGACGCCACGCTCTCCCAGGGCGTCTGGCAGGAGACCCGCCAGCTGATCCAGGAGCTGGAACAGGCCGATTCCGACCAGCACGACCGCACCCTCCTGCAGCTGCTGCGCATCCGCTGCGATCTCGGCGAAGGGAAGCTGGAACAGGCCGCGCAATTCTATCATGACAGCGGCCTGGATGGACGCCTTCCCCAGAAGGCGGATCGTCAGTGGTGGCAGGTGCTCTCCGCCCTGGCGCAGGCCTGCCAGCGGGAGTCCCTCAGGGAACAGGCCGCAAAGCTCTACGGTGACGCCGCCACCGTGGCCCCCGACGACGCAAGCGCCCGGGAGGCGCGACGTTGCCAGGCGGAGGCGCTCTGCGCCATCGGAAAGCCCCAGGAGGCCCGCGTACTGCTCACCACGCTCCACGAAGAACTCCCCCAGGACGCCACCATCACCCTCCGGCTCGCCGAGGTCCGCATGGCACTCCAGGAACGCCGAAGCGCCGCAGAGCTCTTCCAGAGCGCCGCACAAGACGAGAGCCTCCCACAAGCCAAACGGCACCAGGCCGCCCTGAAAAATGGCCTCTGCCTGGCACAGGAGGGCCTGGGCGCCGAGGCCTCGCAGGCATACCAGCAGGCCGCACGGCTCGCGCAGTCACCGAAGGAAGCGTGCGACGCGCTGCTCCTGGCGGCCTCCCAGGAAGAGAAGAGCCTCCAGGAGCCCCGCGCGGTGGAGCTCTATCTCCAGGTGGCCGATTCCTTCTCCGCAGAACTCCCCGAGGCCGCCGACGCCCGCCTGGAGGCCGGACGGCTCCTGCTGGAACAGAAGCCCCTGGAGGCCATCCCGCAATTCCAGCGTTTCCTCGCCGAACGGCCCGATTCCCCCCGCGTCTGGGAGGCACGCCTGGCACTCTCCAAGGCGCAGCCCGAACCGAAGACCGCCCTCGCCGGACTGCTGGAGGTCGCCCGGAATTGCCCCGACGACGCCCTCTCCACACAGGCGTATTTCGAGGCGCACGAGCGCGCCTTGGCGCAGGGCGAATCCGGCATGGAGGAGGCGCTGTCCATCCTCCAGGAGTTCCTGGAGCGCCATCCCCAGATGAGCGAAGAGAAGCTCCGCTTGGCCAAGCACCAGAATATCCTGTTGGGAATGGCATTGAACCGCGCGGAGGCCGAGGCCTGGGCGCGGGATTTCCTGACGCAGTATCCCCAGGCCGCCGAGGCCCCCGAAATCGCCCTCCGGCTGGGCGACCACCTCTCCGCAAGGCAGGACTACCTGGACGCCGCCACGCTCTATAAAGCCGTCGGGAACTACCTCCAGGCCACCAGCGCCCTCAAGGAGCGCGCCGCCTACGAGGAGGCATTCTGCCTCTCCCAAGCCAAGGAGACCCTCGCCGATGCCCTCCAGAAGCTCCGCGATCTCTCCGCCACCGGAAAGGAACCCGAGATCCTGGCACGCGCCGCCTTCCTGGAAGCCGATCTGCTCACCCGGCAGGATGCCCCCGAAGAGGCCCTGAAGCTCTTCGCCCGCGCCCGCGAAAAGTCGCCCCGCGACTCCCTCCTGGCACTGGCCGCCGCCGGACGACAGGCGGAACTCCTCTACGCCCTGGGACGCGCCCCCGAGGCGATGCAGTGCCTGGATCCCATCCTCCGCCAACACGGCGGCGGCGACCGCGCTCTCCAGGCGCGCGCGAAGCTCCTGATGGCGCGCTGCCATCTCCAGCAGGGAAACGAGTCCGCCGCCATCCAGCTCTACCAGCAGATCCGCGTGGAATACGAGACCGCCCGACGCAGCGCCCCCCAGGCCGCCATGGCGCCGCAGGTCTACGTGGCCGCCGTCCAGGAACTCCTCGCCATCCTGGAACGACAGGGCGACGACACCGCAGTGCGGACCATCCGGCAGAACTACCAGAAGAACCCCGCCATGCCGCCACTGCCCTAAAG
>CAVDSU010000012.1:21813-27983 GCA_963611685.1 bacterium | reverse complement strand
TTCCCGGCGATGGGTTTCGCGTGCGAAACCCTGGCCGAACTTCTCGCAGACCCGCCGTAGCCTTGGCGAAGGCGGGCTCCTTCCTCCCTCCTCCCTCCTCCTTTTTCAAAGAGAAGGGCCCCAGTCGCAGCCGCGGCTGGGGCCATCTCTTTTTAGAGTTGCACTTCCTTTCCGGTGCGGGCGGATTCGTAGACGGCGGAGAGGATCTTGATCATGTTCACGCCCTGCTGGGGCACGAAGTCGGGAGCGACCTTTCCGTCCAGGACATCCAGGTAGTGGTTCAGGTTGGCGCCGTGGATGTTCTCGTTGCAGTTGCCCTCGTACTTGGTGACATTCATCTTGCCGTACTCCTCGCTGACGATCTCCAGGCTGCCGCCGTCGGTCCAGTACATTCCGGCCTTGGTGCCGCGCAATTCCACAAAGCGGGACTCCTTCAGGACATTGGAGGCCCAGCTGAACTCGATCTGGAGGATCGCGCCGTTGTCAAAGCGGATCATGCCCATGGCCAGGTCTTCCACGTCGAAGGTGCCGTCCGCCTTCGCATCGCCGTAGACGGACTCGGTGGAGGTGCTCAGGTCGTTGTTGGCGAACTTGCAGAAGGTGTTTCCGGAGACCGCCACGGGGGTGGGGTTGCCCATCAGCCAGATGGCCAGGTCGATCATGTGGACGCCCAGGTCGATGAGGGGACCGCCGCCGGACTGCTCCTTGGTAGTGAACCAGCCGCCCTTGCCGGGAATGCCACGCACACGCTGCCAGCAGGCACGGCCGGCGTAAATCTCGCCCATCCGACCGTCCTCAATGAACTTCTTCGCGACCTTGGAGATGTCCGCATAGCGGTTGTTCCGCATGAACATCAGAGTCTTGCCCGTCTTCTCCGAAAGCTCCTTCATCTCCTCCGCCAACGCGGGATTGATGGCGTCCGGCTTCTCGCAGAAGACGTTCTTGCCCGCACGCAACGCCGCCAACGCGATCTCAGAGTGCAGGTAGTTCGGCGTGCAGATGTCCACGTAGTCAATGTCATCCCGCTTCAAGACCTCCTTGTAGTCCGTGTAGATGTCCGCCTGGGGATGAAATTCGTCACGGAAGGACTTCACGCGGTCCGGAAGAATGTCGCACAACGCGGCGACCTCCACACGCTTCTTCGCGGCGTCCGTCAGATAAAAGGGAGTGTGCGCATAGCGGTTGATGCCACCGCAACCAATGATCGCAACCTTGTACATCGTGAATCGTAAATGAGGATGGAAAGATTAAAAAACTCGGGAAGCAAAAAGAAGGACCCCTCAGGGAAAACACCCTAAATGTAATCACATAAATCCCCATTTCCTCCGCAAAAAACAACTACTCCTGCAAAATCCCCCGGGGGGAAGGACTCTAGAATAACTCATAATCGGGGTTATGCGACATGAGATATTCCCCGATCCCCGAGGGGTGGGGGGAGGAGATTTCGCCTTATTGTGGGTGGTTTATAGTAGGAACTGCTGCCCTTGCATAGCTAGAGAGTAATTTGCCTGGGGGGTGAACCAAAGGACGGAGGGCTTGCCGCCCCCGTGCCCCCCCCGGTGACGTCCCTTGCATAGCTAGAGTGCTTTTGCCTGGGGGAGCGAACCAAAGGACGGAGGGCTTGCCGCCCCCGTGCCCCCGCCTAATTTCTTCCGCCTACCGGCGTGTCATTTTAGCTTTTTCCATCTTTTTTCCTAATGCGTTGTCCTTTCTGTGGTCTTTCCTCCTGTGAGGAGGAGCGAATTGTAGGTGACGACCTCTTTGGGGAGGTCCGGAAGGTGTTTGTCTGTGCCTTTTGTGGGCGGGAACTGCCCATGGGGGATTGCGCTCCAAAGGCGCAGTCCGGTGGTGCGAAGGCGTCTTTTGGGTCTTCTTCTCCTGGGGACCAGGATGTTTTGGATGGTCTCTTTGGGGACAGTGCGGACGAATGCGACAGTGGGTTGTCGTTGGAGAAGGGGGAATCCCGATTCTGCCGCACCTGCGCGCACTCCCTTTTCAACCTCTACCAGAATCGGTGTCTCCTGCATCATAAGAATGTGGAGCCCATGCAGATATGCAAAGACTACAAGAAACGCTAACCGTACTCTTTCTGCCGTTCTTGCTGGCGTGCGCCCTGCTCTCCTCCTGCGTGGCGCCGAGCCGTAGCGAAGAGCGTGCCGAGCCCGCGCCGGACTACAAGATCTGGGTGCGCTATCTCCCCCATACCGACCAGGAGGCGCAATTTCGCCTGGGGGTGCGTCCCGTGCCCATGGACAATGGCTGGACGGATCTTCGGATGCAGCGGGATCTCCAGCGGATCTACTTTGCGGAGATTTCCGTAGTGATGGTGGAGGTCTCTCCGGAGGAGCTCCTCCAGGAGTCCTTCCTGGCGCGGCTGCGTCGTTTTGGGGAGCTGGCCAACGAATACCAGCTGAAGATCCTTCTTTCGCTGGTGCAATCCCAGGGGGAGTCCCCGCAGACCCTGGATCGGAAGAATCTGGCGGATTTCCTGGGGCGACTCGCCCTCCCCCAGATCCCCGCATACTACCTCCAGGAGGATGGCAAAGCCGTGGTGCTGGTCCACGAGTCCTTCGACTTGGCGGATCCGGCGCCGGAGGCCCCGGAGGCCCTCGCCATTCTCCGGTTGGGAAAGGAACTCCCGGCGTATCGCCCGAGGGACCCCCAGGATCCCACCCTGCCCTGTCAATGGGCCTGTGGCGGCATTGCGCCAGGCCCCGGGGATCTCCGCTGGAATCTCCCCCGAAAGCGCGGAAATGCCCTGTCGAAACAGCTCAAGGCCCTCCGCGGCACCCCTACGAAAATCCTATTGCTCTCGAGCTGGAACGACTATTCCGAGGGCTCCTTCCTGGAAAACAACTCCCTGGATGGAAATGCCTTGACTGGCGCGCTGAAGGCACGATAATTCTCCCGAAGGGGATCCTTTGGGGGGCACGGGGGGCGTCTCCACTGTCCTGCTGGGCTTCCCCATCCACGACTTTTCTCTTCGTGCGCGCCACGCGCATACAGGCTGAGGCAGGGGGGGTATATTATGCCGATTTTCCAAAACCGGGCTCGCCGAGCGTGTTTTTTCTCGTGTTCGGCGGCCCTTCGACCCCAAAACACCCCAAAGACCTGGAGACAGACGAAATGAACAAGAAAACGGTTCGCGACGTGGACCTGAAGGGCAAGAAGGTTGTGATGCGTGTGGACTTCAATGTCCCCCTGAACGCAGAGCACCAGATCACCGACGACACCCGCATCAAGGCCGCCGAGCCCACGATCAAGTACGTTCTGGAGCAGGGTGCCGCCCTGATCCTGATGAGCCATCTCGGCCGTCCGAAGGGCAAGGGCTACGAGGCCGACTTCAGCCTGAAGCCCGTGCGTGACTACCTGTCCAAGGATCTCGGCATTGATGTCCAGTTCGCCGAAGACTGCCAGAATGCGGACGCCCAGGCGGCCGCCCTGCAGCCCGGACAGATCCTCATGCTGGAGAACACCCGCTTCTACAAGGCCGAGGAAGGCAAGGTCAAGAAGACCGACGAGATGAGCGACGAGGAGTACGCCGCCAAGAAGGCCGACCTCAAGGCGAAGAAGCAGGCGATGGCCGAGAAGCTGTCCACCTACGGCGACGTCTACGTGAACGACGCCTTCGGCACCGCCCACCGCGACCACGCCTCCACCGCCTCCATCGCGAAGTACATGAAGAAGAAGGGCTGCCCCAGCGTGGCCGGCTTCCTCCTGGAGAAGGAGATCAACTTCCTGGGCAACGCGGTTGAGAACGCCGTGCATCCCTTCGTCGCCATCATCGGCGGCGCCAAGGTCTCCGGCAAGCTGGAGGTCCTGCAGAACCTGATGAAGAAGGTCGACGCCATCCTCATCGGCGGCGGCATGGCCTACACCTTCCTGAAGGCCCAGGGACACCAGGTCGGAAAGTCCCTGGTCGAGGAGGACCTCATCGAGACCGCCAAGGCCACCCTGGCCGACGCCAAGGCCAACAATGTCGACTTCGTGCTGCCCGTGGACAACCTGGCCGCCGACAAGTTCGACAACGACGCCGCCATCACCGCGGTGGACGACGAGATTCCCGCCGACCTCATGGCTCTGGACATCGGTCCCAAGACCATCGAGAAGTACGCCGGCATCATCAAGAATGCCAAGACCATCGTCTGGAATGGCCCCATGGGCTGCTTCGAGATGAGCAACTTCGCCAAGGGCACCTTCGGCGTCTGCCAGGCGGTCGCCGAGGCCACCGAGAAGAATGGCGCCATCTCCGTCATCGGCGGCGGTGACTCCGTCAGCGCCGTGAACAAGAGCGGCCTGGCTTCCAAGATGAGCCACATCTCCACCGGCGGCGGCGCCTCCCTGGAGTATCTGGAAGGAAAGGTCCTTCCCGGCGTGGCCGCCCTGGACGACAAGGAGTAGTCCTAGCAGTCGCCAAACGCCCTCCCCGACGCCCCCAGGAAATGAATCCAAGCTTCCCGGCGTCAGGGAGAGCATCCCTCCCTTGCAACAATTCCTGTCCTACTTTTTTTAAAGGAGAAAATTCATCATGGATCGTAAGAAGGTCATTGCCGGAAACTGGAAGATGAACATGACCGCCAGCGAGGGCGCCCAGCTCATCGCTGACCTGAAGGCCGCCTGCGACGGCAAGTGCTGCTGCGAGAACGCGCCCGAGGTCATGGTCTTCCCCCCCTTCACCACCATCGCGGCCGTCCAGGAAGCCGCCAAGGGCACTCCCATCATCGTGGGCGCCCAGAATGTTCACTGGGCCGAGAAGGGCGCTTTCACCGGCGAGATTTCCGCCAAGATGCTGGTTGAGATGGGCGTGACCCACGTGATCATCGGCCACAGCGAGCGCCGCCAGTACTTCGGCGAGACCGACGAGACTGTGAACCAGCGCGTCAAGGCCGCCCTGAATGCGGGCCTGAAGGTCATCCTCTGCGTTGGCGAGACCCTCGAGGAGCGCGAGAAGGGCGTCACCGAGGCCGTCATCCAGAAGCAGGTCCTCTGGGATCTGGCCGACGTCACCATGGAGCAGCTCCACAACGTGATCCTGGCCTACGAGCCCGTCTGGGCCATCGGCACCGGCAAGACCGCCACCAATGAGCAGGCACAGGAGGTGCACGCCTTCATCCGCGGACTGATCCAGAAGCACTTCTGCCCCGTCTGCGCCAGCAAGATGCGCATCCTCTACGGCGGCTCCATGAAGCCCGCCAACGCCGAGGGTCTGCTGGCCCAGCCCGATATCGACGGTGGCCTCATCGGCGGCGCCGCCCTCAAGGCCGCTGACTTCATGGCCCTCATCAAGGCCGCCTTCTAAACTCGTCCACCCCGGACGAGACTCGGCGACTCTCTCCCCCGTCCCTCCCCGCCCTGCGACGACTCACGCATTTCCTGGCGAGGCGCCCGGTACGCGGGCGGGACAGGCAGGAGAGGGCCGCCAAATTCCCCCTTTCCTTTCCGAAATCCTTCGGAGAGGCAGAATATTTCCAATCCCATCCCCGGAAAAATTCGGGGAAAGATGGCAAGTCGAGGAACTCCCTCCTGAGAATATGGTCGTAGAATCCGGACATGGCAATCCCCCCAGCGACAGAGAGCTGGTGCGGCGCTTCCAGGATTCTCGAGACCAGGAGGCCTTTGACGAACTGGTGCGCAGGCACTCCTCCCACGCCTACCAAATTGCGTATGGCTTCCTGAACAATCGGGAAGACGCCGAGGAGGTGGTCCAGGATGCCTTCGTGCGGATCTTCCGGCATCTGGCGCGCTTCCGTGGCGACGCGGAATTCACTACGTGGATGTACCGCATTGTCACGAATCTCTGCAACAACAAATACCGTTGGAACAAGGTCCGTGGCGCCGGAAAGAATCTGAGCGTGGATGCGCCCATCCAGATGCACAACGGCTCGGGAGACGGCCCGTCCCGCATGGAACTCCCCGATGATAGCATGCGTCCCGACCGGGAGGTGGCTTTTGTGGAGTTGCGGGATCGTGTGGAGAAGGCCATGGCCACCCTGCCGGAAGTCTATCGGCAGGCGGTGCTGTTGCGCAATGTGAAGCAGCTGGACTACGACCAAATCGCCGCCCTGCTGAATTGCGCCGTCGGCACCGTGAAGTCCCGCATCAACCGGGGACGGGAACTCCTCCGAAAGGCATTGGGCCTCAAGGAAGAGGATCGATAAAGACGCCCTGCC
>CAVDSU010000012.1:0-21733 GCA_963611685.1 bacterium | reverse complement strand
TGTTTTCTCTAAATTTCCATCTCCATGGCAAACACTATCGCACAGGACAAGAAAGAATCCGCCCAGGAGGACGCCTCCCGGGAGGACCAGCTTTTGGACCAGTTGCTGGACCAGTATATGGCGCCTCCACAGGGGCTCTCCCAGCGCATTCTGGCGCGCTGCCATGAGGCCGCCGAAGAGGCCGCCTTCCTCCGTGAAGAGGACGCCATCGTGGTGCGTCGTGCACGCTTTGGCTTCTGGCGCGCGGCGTCTCTGGCCGCCTGCCTCTGCCTGGGATGCTATCTGGGCGTGGTCTGGACGACCAATCGCAGCCAGGACAACGCCTCGCCTGCCCTGCAGTTGGCGAAGGCACTCGCGGTCGCTCCCGCAATCCCGGAATCCGCCCCGGAGACGCCCTTCGCGGGCATCGAAAACACTGCCTCCGCGCCCGCAGTCGCTGCTGCTGCCACCATCCCCACGGATGACGCCGTCGCGCTGAAGGCGGCGCCCCGTCGTGCCCCCGCGGAAGCGGTTGTTCCCTCTGGCGAGCTGGCCACTGCGGATCCCCGGGGATTTTCTTTCCGGGACGAGCAGTCCCTGCGCAAGCAAGCCGCCTTCCGCACGCCTTCGCAGGAGGTCCGGACGGTCTCTACCCAGGGGGGCGAGACGGTGAATTCCTCTCGTCGCAAGCGGTTGGCTCCCATGGAGAGCGAGGTCACGCAGGTCTGGGTCGCCCCCGAGATGCTCTCCCAGGAGAAGCTCCAGGCCTTCCTGGAAAAACACCCCGCTACCACCGCGGGCAACGCATCTCCCGATGAAAATGGGGTCTTGACCTTCACGATTCTGGCCATGGACACCGAGATTCAGCAGCTGGTGGATACCCTCTTCTCCCAGCTCCACTGGAAGCTCCTCTCCCCAAACTCCCCCCAGCCCGGCGAATTCTATAATACCCCCATCGCCGGAGAACCCGTGAAGTATACCATTAAGCTGGTACAAGGGAAATAGAGAGAAGCAGAAAAGGGAGAAGGGAGGAAGGAGTAGTTTTATTTGGTCGCTGCGCGGCTCTTCCGCCATTCATGGCGGAAGTAGGGGGGGGAATATCCAAAGGACGGAGGGGCTTGCGCCCCCCGCACCCCCCGAATACGTGGCTAGGCGCCAGTAGCCAGTCGCTAGTCTGCAAGGTGCCTGCGGCGCCCTTCCGCCCGATGCGGCGGTACGATTCTGCGGCGTGCGCCGCGTAAGAGCGCCTACGGCGCCTTATAAACCTACTACCTACCACCTTCGCCCTATGATCTAGCCGCTGCGTGTAGCCCATGCTTGCCCATGCAAACCCAGCAGGGGTACGGGGGCGGCCGCTACCCTAAAGTATTCGGGGGGTACGGGGGCGGCAGCCCCCGTCCTTTGGGTAGCCAGCCCGATCAACCACCGCAGCATCAACGCCTTTTTCAGCAAACCGCCATTTGGGGCAGCCAAACACCAACCAAAGGACGGAGGGGCTTGCGCCCCCCGTGCCCCCGCCTATGCCCTTCCGCCTACCGGTGGTATTTGCTCGCCAATATGGGCGCGTTTAGCGCGTTACGGATTTTTATCCAGATTAAGGAGGCTCAATAGCACTTCGCGGGCGATGGGTCCAGCGACGCGTCCGCCGCCGCCGCCGTGTTCTGCGGTCACGACGACGAGGTATTTCGGGTTATTCGCGGGGGCGGCGGCGACCATCCATGCGTGTGGCTTTTTTCCGCGTCCGGTTTCGGCGGTGCCGGTCTTTGCCAGGATGGAGACCGTGGGGGTCTTGAGGCTCTGGCCGGTTCCGGTGAGCACGCACTGTTCCATGCCGCTCTTGACCAAGGTCTGCGCCCAAGCGGGAAAGTCGTGTTGTTTTCGGATGCGGATATCGTCCTGGAGATAGTATCGTGGCGACAGGAGTTTCCCGGTCAGGGCGAAATTCATTGCCAGGGCCAGTTGCATGGGCGTCACAATCCACCCGCCCTGCCCGATGGAGCCATTGGCGGCGTCGCCGGGATGCCAGGCGCGGTCGTTCTTTCGGGAGGACTTCACCCATTTCGGGCAGAAGGGGACGCCGGCGATTTCCTGTTCAGAGAGATCCCCGCCGGTCTTTTCCCCAAAGCCGAAGAGCTCCGCGAAGTCGTTCCATTGCTCTTGGGTGAATTGGCTTCCCAGGGTGCAGAAGAAGGCATTGCAGGAGTTTGCGATGGCCTCCTTCATGTCCTGCTTTCCATGGACATGGGAGCATCCGAGCTTTCGCTTGCTGGTGATGGGGTAGTATCCCGGGCAGTCCACGGTGCGGATATTTGCGCCGATGCCCTTTTCGAGGGCGTAGAGTGCCAGGAGGGGCTTCATGACGCTTCCCGGCGGATAGTATCCGGCAAGCGCGCGGTTCATGTCGCCGCCACCGCCCTTCGAGGCGCTTCCCAAGGGCGTGGAGGGCGCGGAGTGCATCACCAATACCTGCCCCGTCTCCATCTCCAGCGCCACCACCGCGCCGGAGAGGCCATTCTGACGGAAGAGCTCCTCCGCCTTGTGCTGGGCGGGGAGATAAATCGAGAGCCGGCAATCGTCGCCCTTGGCGGCGGGCTCGTAGTCCAGGACGCTGGCGCGGTAGGAGAGCACATCGGTCTGCAATAATTCGGTGCCGGACTGCCCCCCCAGCAGATAATCCAGCACTCGCTCCATGCCCGTGGCGCCGGAGAGTTCCGGGGCATTGGCGTTCCAATAGCGGCGCTCCTGTCCGCCCTTCGGCGTCGTCCGCCGGACGCTCCCGCGCAGCTGTGGCGCGGTTTCGGGGAGGAGGTACTCCCGTTTCCAGGAGAGCATGAGCTCGGTGGCGGGATGCTGTCGACGCAGGGTAAGCCAGCGTGCGCGGGTTTCGGCGGAGACGTCCTCCCAGAGTTCCAAGGGCATGGCGGGCTCCTGTCGAAGATGCCGTGAGATGCGTTCTCGGGAGGGAAGGCTCGCGTATGCCTCGGGTCCCAGATCGGCGGCCAATGCGGCAATGCGCTCCTCCAGCTTCACCAGCGTGGTGGCGCGGGTGTCGCGGGGATCCCGCACTTGGTCGGGACGAATCACGATGGCGTAGCTGGGACGCGTCACATTCAGGGGCGTCCCCAGGCGGTCCTGCAACTCTCCGCGGCACGCCGGAACATATACCAGACGGCTCTGCTCCCGCAGCGCCTTCTCGGTCAACGCGCGGTCGGGGCGCAGCTGATACCATGCCACCACCCCCACCAGCCCCAAGAAGAGCGCCGTCACCGCCAGGCGCAATCCCGGCACCACGCCGCGGCCAGGACGACTCGCGCGATCCTCCTGCTTCGAGTGGCTCTTCCCGCTCTCTTTCATGGACTCCTGGACGCCGAGGAGCCGCCGCAGCAGCCCCCCCCTGCGCCGTCTCTAGCAATCGGCGGAATCGGGGACGCGTCCGGGGTCCTTCAGGAGTCCGGCGGCCAGGCGCTGTCGGACGACCTCGTAGAGAAGAATCGAGGTAGCGGTAGAGACATTCAGGGAATCCGCCTCGCCCAGCATGGGGAGTCGCACCACCAGGTCCGCCTGCTCAATCCAGGGCTTTGTGAGGCCGAATTGCTCGGCGCCCACCACCACGGCCACGGGCTTCGTGAGATCCACCTGGGTATAGAGGGTATCCACGTGGGGCGAGGTCGCCAGGATCCGGATGCCCTGTTGCTTGAGCCAGGGGATGGTCTCCTGGGTGGTCGCCTCGGCCACGGGCAAAGTGAAGAGGTTCCCTGTGCTGGCGCGCACCACATTGGGGTTGAAGAGATCCGTGCGGGAATCGCAGAGGATCAGTCCATTCACCTGGACGGCGTCGGAGGAGCGCATGATGGTGCCCAGATTGCCGGGCTTCTCGATCTGTTCGGCCACCAGATAGAAGGGATTCTCCACACGCTTCAGGTCCTTCAGCGTGCGGTGGATCTGTGGTCCCACGCCCAAGAGACCCTCCGGACGATCCCGGTAGCACATCTTCTCGAAGGCGGCGGGCGCCACGCGAATCAACCGCGCGCCCCGGGCGGACCACTGCTGCAGGAGCTCCTCCTCGTGGTGCTTTTCGGCGGGGAACATCTCCGGGCACACGAAGATCTCCTTCAGGGGGTATCCGCCCGCCAAGGCGCGGACCAGGGCGCGGTAGCCCTCCGCCAACACCACCTGGCTGTCATCCCGATCCGGACGATCCCGCCACCGCACCACCTGCTTCACCTTCGGATTCTGCAGACTCGTCAGTTCTTCGTGAAAACGCATCTTTCTTCCTAAATTATATTCTGAAGGTCGTCAAAAAAGGAGGCGGAGGCCTCCTTCCCAATGCACGCCGGGTAAGATAATGCCTGCCTGTGGCACCGCCCCCGCGCGCCCCCGCAAATCCCCCCTCTTTCCAACCATACCACCACCACCATGCTTCGCGAACGCCTAAAGGTCGCCATCCCGCTGCTCGCCGTCGTCTTCCTCTGCTTCTTCCTGCCCGGAAATTGGGGCCGAAGCGCCTTTGCGCTCCTGGCGGCCGCGCTGCTCTTTGGCGCAAACCACGAGGGCTGCCAGCTCTGCGGCTTCCTGCCTTGGAAGAAGGAGGAGCTCCTCCTTGACGCCTTCGCGCTGGCGCTCATCGGGAATGCCTGGACACAGTGCCTTCCCGGACCCGTGCTCCTCATGGCATTCCTCCTGCTGTCCTTCGCCCTCTATTTTGGACAGGAGGTCACCCGCAAGAGCCTGGAGAGTGCATCGAAGGTGGTGTTGATCGGAACGCTGGTCTGCTGGGCGCTCTCCTTCATGGCGCAGATCTTCTACCAATTCGGCCCCACGGGCCCCGCATTGCTGGCATTCCTGGTGGTGGTCACGAAAGTGGCCGACATCGGCGCATACGCCGCCGGAAGCGCCACCGCGAAGCTCCCGGGCGGAAACCACAAGCTGTGCCCCTTCGTCAGCCCCAAAAAGAGCTGGGAGGGACTGCTGGGAGGCATCGCCGCCTCCGTGGTCGTCGCGGAGCTCTTTGTGACCTTCGGACATAACTCCATGATGGTCGGCATCCTGAATCTGACCTGGCTGAACGCCATCCTCATGGGATTTGTCGCCGCCACCGTCGGACTGATGGGCGATCTCTGCGAGTCCCTCCTGAAACGCGCCGCCGGCGCAAAGGACTCCGGAAAGATCCCCGGGTTGGGCGGCGTCCTGGATATGGTCGACAGCCTCCTCCCCATGGGAGCGCTGCTTTATGCGTGGCTGGCGTGCTAATAGATTCGTATTTAGCGGGTTAGTGACTAGGCACTTATCGCATCCAGCAGTGGAAAGTGCATAGGGGGGCGGGGGCGCGGCAAGCCTCCCGTCCTTTGGTTTCTCCGCTGCAAAAAAAGGCCCTCTGGTTGGATTTTCCGAAGGGCCTTTTGTGTTTCCCTGTATCCCGAGTTTTTTTACCGTCTTTTTTCGGCGTCGAGGCGGAAGAATCGTGCGCCGTGTCGGGGGACGGTGAATTCGAATTTGTCGGTGAATTCTCCGAGGTCGGCGCGTTCGAGGAGATCGAATATTGCGATTTTTCCGGCGAGATCCAGCTTGAAGAGCTCGACCTCGAAGGCACGGGGCTCGTCGCCGGCGTTATAGAGGGCGAGATAGCGTGAGGGTCCATTCAGGGTATCGCAGTCCTTCACCATAGTGTAGCTTTCGCCTTCGCGCAGGACCACGCGGGGCTGTGCGCCCAGGTCATTCTGGTTCATGCCGAGCAGGAAGGGATTGGTGAGCAGCGCCAGAGTGATGTCGTCGATCTGTCGCACGTCGCTGCCGATCAGCAGAGGCGACGAGAAGAAGCACCACATTCCGAAGTGCGTCTGCTGCTCTTCGTATTCCAGGCCGGTGTCGTAGGCGGCGACGGTCTGGGTTTTTCCGACGATGTGCCCGACCTCCATCATGTCCATGTCGTTGTAGTGTCCGAGGCTCATGAAGGAGGTCAGCGGGATATTTTCGTCGATGACCTGTTTCACGCTAGGCCAGTTTGCCTGGATGTCGCCGGTGGTGCGCCAGGACTCCGCGACGTCCCTCGCCCATTCGCCAGGGAAGGTCCAGCGGCAGATATTCAGGCGCACGCTCGGCTTGACGCGGTCGATGGCGTGACGGATGGCGGTGTAGCGCTCCTGGGGATCCAGGCCGAGCTTCAGCCCGCCGCAAAAATCGACCTTGATGAAATCGAAGTCCATTTCGCGGAAATAGAATTCTGCGTCTTGGTCGTCGTGGCCGTAGAAGCCGGCGCCATGGCCGCCCACGTCATTGTCCCACAGGCTCCCGCAGGTATCTTCGCCCGCGTCGGAGTAGATGCCCGCCTTCATGCCCAGGGAGTGGATGCGCTCCACCACGGGCTTCAGTCCGCGGGGAAAGCGCACCGGATTGACGCGGAGCTTTCCGGACTCGTCGCGGCCGTGGAAGAATCCGTCGTCGATATTGACATAGCGGTATCCGGCGTCGCGCAGGCCATTCGACGCCATGGTCTCGGCGACGCCCAGGATGATGTCCTCGGAGATGTTGACGCGGTAGGTATTCCAGCTGGACCACCCCATGAGCGGACGCTGCACGCCGCCTTTCTTCGCGTCAGCGGCCTTCTCCATGAGGGAAAAGGCGCGCTCGGCCATCTTCGGATACTCCGCTTCCGAGACCCTGGCGGTGTTGAGGAACGCCGTCTTGGCGTCTGGCGCAATGCGCATGCGGTAGGGGCATTTCGGGCAGTCGTTTGGCTTGACCACCAGCTCGCCACGCGTCAGGACCGCAGGGGCAAAAGAGGGGCTTTCTGTTGACATCTTCCTGGAGGGAAAAAGGTGACTTGTCAGTCGTTGAAAAGGTAGTCGCGGCCAATGGCGATGCGCGCAGTGCCGCGGATATCCTCGCTGGTCGAGCCGACCAGGAATTCGATGTCGCCGGCGTCGACGCGGAACTGGTGCTCGAATTCATCCCAGTATGCCAGGTCGCGGATGCGAACAGGGATGGTCACGCGCTTCGACTCGCCGGGCTTCAGGAAGATCTTCTGGAAGCCCTTCAGCTCCTTGACGCAGCGCTCGACCTTCGCGCCCGGATAGGAGGCATAGACCTGCACGACCTCCGCGCCTGCGCGCTTCCCCGTGTTCTTCACCGTGACCGACACGGCGAGGCGTCCCCGCACATTCGTCGCGGCGACCTTGCTGTAGGCGAAGGTGGTGTAGCTCAGTCCGTGTCCGAAGGGGAAGAGGGGGGCGATCTTCTTGTGGTCGTGCCAGCGGTATCCCACATAGAAGCGCTCGTTGTAGAGGACCTCCTTGTCGTTGTAGGTGCCCATCTGCGCCACCGCCGTGTCGCCGTAGCACCGGGGCCAGCTCTGCGCCAGCCTGCCGCTGGGATTCACGTCGCCAAAGACGACGTCGACGAGCGAATTGCCCTCCTCCATGCCGAGATAGGAGGTCTGGATCATCGTGTCCACCTTGTCCGTCCAGGTATATCCCACGGGGGTGCCGGAACGGGAGATGACGACGAGGTTCTTCAGCTTCCAGCCGAGGATGGTGTGCATCGCCTCCTGCAGCTCCTTCGGCCAGTCCATGCTCACGCGGTCGCGGCTCTCGGACTCCATGTTCTCCTGGTAGCCCAGCTCCGTGCCCGTGAAGATGATCACCGCGTCCGCGGACTCCGCCGCCGCCTTGAGCTCCTCTTCGCCGCACCAGTCGTCGGAGGTCTTCTGCTCCACATGACCGCCCGTGATGGCGGCATTGGAGGTATCGGTCTGCACAAGCTCCCGCTTCGCGCAGAAGGGCATCAGCGAGACCTCACCGCCCTTCAGGCGCGACTTGAGCGCATCGAAGAGGGTGATTTCGTACGGGACATTGCCTTCCCCCGAACACCCCTGGTGGCACTGCTTCTCGCCCGCCAGCTTGCCAATCACCAGGATCTTCTTCAACTTCTTCGGATTCAAGGGAAGGACGCCACGGCTGTTCTTGAGCAGCACGACGGACGCGGCGCCCTCCTCGCGCGCAACGCGCTGGTGCGCCTTCGTGTTGCGGGAGCCCGCCTTGCGCGGCGCACCCGTCAGGAAGCCGGTCTTCGCCATCACCCAGAGGGTGCGAAGCGCCATCTCGTCCACCGTCGCCTCCGGCACTTCGTGGGCGCGCACGGCGTCGGCCAGCGGGTGTGTGCCCTCCTTCGGGCAGTAGTTGTAGCGGATGCCCTGCCCCCAGTGCATGTCGATTCCGCCGCCGTTGTTCGCGGCGAAGGCGGTCGAGTGCTGACCGCCCCAGTCGGTGACAAGGATTCCCCGGAAGCCCCAGCGGTCGCGGAGGATGGCCTTCTGGAAATACTTGTTCTCGCTCATCCAGACGCCGTCGGTCTTGTTGTAGCTCGACATCACGCAGAGCACTCCCGCCTCCTTGATCGCCGCCCGGAAGGCAGGAAGATAGATCTCGTTGACCGTCCGGTCGTCGACGTGCGTGTCCACGAAGTCGCGGTTCAGCTCCTGGTCGTTGAGGCAGAAGTGCTTGACGGTCGCCGCGACGTCGTAGCTCTGCACTCCCTGAATCATCGGGACGCACATCCGGGACGCAAGAAACGGGTCCTCGCCCAGGTATTCCCAGTTGCGGCCATTGAGCGGGGTGCGCAAAATGTTCACTCCCGGCCCCAGGAGCTGGTCCACGCCGCGGTCCCGCATCTCCGCCCCCAGGACCTCGCCGTGCTTGCGCGCCCAGGAGGGATCCCAGGTCTGAGCCAATGCCGAAAGCGACGGCAATTTCGTGTTCTCGCTCTTCGGTTCGTCGTAGCCCCAATCCCAACGGTGCAGCGCCGGACGGACCGTCGAGCTGTTGTCGCTCATCAGCCACTCGTGCGAAATGCCGACGCGCGCAATTGCGGGGAGGGTCATCGTGCCCGACCCCCCGAGCAGCTCCGTCTTCTCCTCCAGCGTCATCTTGGACAACGTCGCACGCGCGACGCTCAGGGCTTCTTTGTCAGACAGCATAGGACAGCAAAAATCAAAAGCAGCGGACCGACACACACGCCTTCCGCCAAACTAAACTAGAAGAACAACATCGTTCCGACGCCCCAGAGACCACCCCCGGGAACGCACAACCCATACTATAAATGCCCTCCCCCTCTTACCCACCTCCATCCAACCACTGAAGACACGGAAAATGTCTTCTGTGTGCTTCCGTGTCCGTGCAAGCGTCTTCGGTGCATTCGGTGGTTCAAATCCAACCACTGAATCCACGGATACGGCTGCGCCGACACGGAAAATGTCTTCTGTTGCTTCCGTGCCCGCGCGAGCGGCTTCGGGGCATTCCGTGGTTCAACTCCAACCACCGAAGACACGGAAACGGCTGCGCCGACACGGAAAATGTCTTCTGTTGCTTCTGTGTCCGCGCGAGCGTCTTCGGGGCATTCGGTGGTTGAGGATTCAATTTATTAGACAGCGTGTTCGTGGACGCCCATGACGGCTCGTCCGGAGGGTTCGTTCATGTGTTTGAAGGCCTCGTCCCATTCCAGTGCCTTTGCGGTGGAGCAAGCGACGGAGGCCTCGTGGGGCACGCATGCGGCGGCGGATTCGGAGGGGAAGAGCTCCGCGAAGATGGCGCGGTAGTAGTATTCCTCCTTGGTGGCGGGGGTATTGACGGGGAAGCGTTTGGCGGCCTGTGCGAATTGTGCGTCGGTGACCTCGCGTGCGGTCATCTCCTTGAGGGTATCGATCCAGGAGTATCCCACGCCGTCGGAGAACTGCTCCTTCTGGCGCCAGGCGACGGCAGGCGGGAGCATCTCCGCGAAGGCCTCGCGGAGGATCCATTTTTCGATATGGGAGTCTCCGTGGGAGCCGGTGGTGGCGGGGAGGATTCTTCCCTGGCACATCTTGTCGGCGGGGTTGAGCCGCATGGCCACATCCAGGAATTCCTTGTCGAGGAAGGGCACGCGTCCCTCCACGCCCCAGGCGGCCAGCGCCTTGTTGGCGCGGAGGCAGTCGTAGAGATGGAGCTTTCCGAGCTTTCGGACGGTCTCGTCATGGAACTCCTTGGCGTCTGGCGCCTTATGGAAATAGAGATACCCGCCGAAGATCTCGTCGGCGCCTTCGCCGGAGAGCACCATCTTGATGCCCATCGCCTTGATGGCACGCGCCATGAGGAACATGGGAGTGGAGGCGCGGACGGTGGTGATGTCGTAGGTCTCCAGATGGTAGATCACATCGGGGAGCGCATCGAGCGCTTCCTGGATGGTGAAGTGGATCTCGTGGTGGACAGTCCCCAGGTATTCGGCGGCGGTGCGGGCGGCCGCCAAGTCGGGGGAGCCCTCCAGGCCGATGGCGAAGGAGTGCAGGCGCGGCCACCACGCCTCCTGGGTGTCGCCACTCTCCACACGCTTCCGCGCGAATTTCGCGGTGATGGCGGTGATCACCGTGGAGTCCAGTCCGCCGGAGAGGAGGACGCCGTAGGGGACATCGCTCATCATCTGGCGCTTGACGGCGGCCTCCAGGGCCTCCTTGAGAACGGGAATGGAGGAGGCGTTGTCCTTGACGGCGTCGTATTGGAACCAGTCGCGGTGATACCACTGTACGGGCTTGTCCTGTCCGCTCTGCAGGGAGTGTCCGGGGAGGAATTCCTGGATCATGCAGCAGACGCCCTCCAGCGCCTTGAGCTCGGAGGCCACGTAGTAGCGTCCCTCGGCGTCCCATCCCTGGTAGAGGGGGATGACGCCGATGGGATCGCGTCCGATGAGGTATTTGTCCTCCTTGGTATCGTAGAGTGCGAAGGCGAAGATTCCGTTGAGTCGGTCGAGGAAATCCGCGCCGTATTTGAGGAAGAGTGGGATAAGGACCTCGCAGTCGGAGTGGGTCTGGAACTGGTATTCCGAGGAGAGCTCCTTGCGGAGTTCCTCGTGGTTGTAGATTTCGCCGTTGACGGCCAGGACGTATCGTCCGTCGGGGCTGATGAGGGGCTGTTTTCCGGAGAGCGGGTCGATGATGGCCAGCCGCTCGTGGGAGATGAGCGCGTGTTCGCCCTCGAAGACGCCGGACCAGTCCGGTCCCCGATGGCGGATCTTCCGGGACATCTGCAGGAGTTGCTTTCGCAGATGGGCGGCGGCGCCCTCCTTGACATCGAAAATGCCTACGAATCCACACATGGATTTTGTTCTCCTTCAAGAAGATGATTGGTTATGAAAATGGTTGTTAGAGCCCCCCGAGCTGCCGGGCGCACTTGAGGCCGTCGGCGATGGCGCGGACCACCAGGGAGGGTCCCGAGGCGGCGTCGCCGCAGAGCACCACATTGGGCTGGTCGGGCAGCCCCAGGCTCTCCAGGACCTGTGCGCGGGTGCGCTTCAGGAATCCCATGGCCAGCACCACCATGTCGCAGGCGATGACGTGCGTGGGGCCGGCGGGCACGAATTTCATGGGCCGGCCCTCCGGAGAGAACTCCCATTCCACGGGGACCACCTCGGCGCCGGCGACCTGTCCGTCGCGTTCCAGGATCCGCAGGGTATTGAGGCTCCAGAAACGCTGCATGCCCTCCTCCACTGCGTAGGAGGAGCGCAGCTGGTAGGGCCACGCGGGCCAGGGGGTCTTGGGGGAGCGCTGTTCGGGAGGCATGGGCATGACGTCGAGGGAGAGCGCGGATTGCGCGCCCTGCCGCAGCGCGGTTCCCGCGCAGTCGCTGCCGGTATCGCCGCCGCCAATGACCAGCACGCGCTTTCCGGCGGCGTTGATGGCGGTGTGGTCGGACTCGCCGGTGGTGGCGCGGTTCTGGTCGCCCAGGTAGTCCAGCGCCTGGTAGACCTGCGGCAGCTCCCGTCCGGGGACCTTCAGGTCTCGGGGAACGGGGGTGCCGTTTGCCACCACCACGGCATCGAAGTGCTTCAGGAGATAGGCGCCGGAGATGTCCTTGCCGATTTCGGCGCCGCCCTGGAAGTGGATGCCGGAGGCCTCCAGGACCCTCCAGCGCCGCTCCACCACCGCCTTGTCCAGCTTGAAGCAGGGAATGCCGTAGCGCAGCAGTCCGCCCACCTGGCGATTGCGGTCGAAGAGCGTGACCTCGTGTCCGGCGTCATTGAGGGCCACGGCGGCGGAGAGTCCCGCGGGACCGGCGCCAATGACGGCGATCTTTTTGCCGGTGCGAGAGGCGGGGATGCTTGGCGTCACCCATCCGCGGGCGAAGGCGGTCTCCACGACGGCCTTCTCCACTTGCCGGACATTCGTGGATCCGAAGTCCAGTCCGCCCAGGCAGCAGGCGTTTTCGCAGAGTGCGGGGCAGACGCGGCTGGTGAATTCGGGGAAGGGGCTGGTTTCGGAGAGTCGTTGCCAGGCGTCCTGCCAATCGCCATGGACCACGGCGCGGTTCATTTCGGGGATGTGGTTCATGAGGGGGCAGCCCATGGCGTGGCAGAAGGGCAGTCCGCAGTTCTGGCAGCGCTTCGCCAGGCCCTGGACCTCGGGGAGAGGCACGCTCGCCTCCACTTCGCGGGGGTCTCCGAGGCGCTGGGCGACGGGGCGGTAGAAGTGCTCCCGGCGGGGGATTTCAAAGAATGTCTTGCTCATTTATCGTGCGCTCCGAAAGATTTTCTTGTATTCCACGGGCATGACGCAGACGAAGCGTCCGCGGTATTCCTTCCACTGATCCAGAATGCGACCTGCCAGGGCGCTGCCGGTGAGGGCATGGTGCTTTTCCAGCAACGCGAGCAGCTCGGCCTCCTCGGGGGAGTCCTCGCGGACCGTCTCCAGGTCCACGGTATCCAGGTTGCAGCGCAGATCGAAGTCGCCGGACTGGTCCAGCACGTATGCCAGGCCGCCCGTCATGCCGGCGGCGAAGTTGACGCCGGTGGGGCCCAGCACCACCACGCGGCCGCCCGTCATGTATTCGCAGCCGTGGTCGCCCACGCCCTCCACCACGGCCTGGAAGCCGCTGTTGCGGATGGCGAAGCGCTCGCCCACCTGTCCGTTGACGAAGATCTCGCCGGAGGTGCCGCCGTATCCGATGACGTTTCCGGCCAGGACATTCTCTTCGGGGGCGCAGGGGGAAGCGGGATCGGGCACAATGACGATGCGTCCGCCGGAGAGGCCCTTTCCGACGTAGTCGTTTGCCTCGCCCGTCAGCCGGAAGGTGATTCCGTGTGCCAGGAAGGCGCCGAAGCTCTGTCCCGCCACGCCCTGGAAGTCGATGTGCCAGGTGTCGTCGGGCAGCCCCGCCAGTCCCTTCGCCAATGCCACGCGTCCCGAAAGACGCGCGCCGACGGAGCGGTTTGCGTTGACGATGGCGAGGGAGGCCTTCGCCGGCGCAAAGGCGTCCAGCGCCTTTCCCAGGGCGGGGAAGAGGACCTGGTCGTCGTAGGTCTGCTGGGGATGGCGCTGTCCGTCCCAGCGGATCTGCGCGCCCTCCACGCGGTGGAGCATGTCGTGGAAATCCAGGGAAGCGGCCTTTCCCTCGCTGCGTTCGGGATCGGCTTCCAGCAGATCGGCGCGTCCCACGGCCTCGTCCAGGGAGTGGAGTCCCAGGGACGCCAGGATCTCGCGGGCCTCCCGTGCGATGAAGCGCAGGTACCGTACGATGTGTTCGGGCTTTCCCTGGAAGCGCTTGCGGATCTCGGGATCCTGCGTGGTGATGCCGGCGGGGCAGGTGTTGTCCTGGCACTGCCGAAGCATCATGCATCCCAGCGCCAGCAAGAGCGCGGTGGCGAAACCGAATTCCTCGCCGCCCAGGAGCGCGGCGACCACCACGTCGCGGCCGGTCCGGAGCTGTCCATCCACCTGCAAGCGAACCTTTCCGCGCAGGTTGTTCTTCACCAGGGTCTGGTGGGTCTCGGCCAGGCCGATCTCCCAGGGCATACCCGCGTATTTCATGGAGCTCAGGGGCGCGGCGCCGGTGCCGCCGTCGTGTCCGGAGATGACCACCACATCCGCGTGCGCCTTTGCCACGCCGGCGGCGATGGTGCCCACGCCGTTCTCGGAGACCAGCTTCACGGAGATCCGTGCGGCGGGATTCACGGCTCGCAGGTCGTGGATCAGCTGTGCCAGGTCCTCGATGGAGTAGATGTCGTGATGCGGCGGCGGGGAGATGAGGGTCACGTGCGGCGTGGAGTGCCGGGTGCGTGCGATCTCCTCGTTGACCTTGTCGCCGGGGAGCTGTCCGCCCTCGCCGGGCTTGGCGCCCTGCGCCATCTTGATCTGGAGGTCCTTGGCGCGCGCCAGGTATTCCACCGTGACGCCGAAGCGTCCGGAGGCCACCTGGCGGATGGCGCTGGCGCGGTTTTCGCCGTGGGGGCCGGGGAGGTTCCGCTCGGGACCCTCGCCGCCTTCGCCGGAGTTGCTCATGATCCCCAGGGAGTTCATGGCGACGGCGATGGCCTCGTGGGCCTCGGGGCTCAGGGCGCCCAGGCTCATGGCGCCGGAGACGAAGTGCTTCAGGATGGCGTCCTCGCCCTCCACCTTCTCCAGCGGGAGGGGCTGCACGCCCTCCGTGCGGAAGCGGAGAAGATCCCGCAGCCGGATGGGGGTCTCGGGGTGGTTTGTGGCCTCCGCGAAGGCGCGGTATTTCTCGGGGTCGTCCTGTCGGACGGCGGCATGGAGGCTGCAGACCGCGGCGGGCGTCACCAGATGGGGCTCGCCGTCCCGTCTCCAGCGGTATGCGCCGCCCACCGGCAGGGAGCGCAGCAGCGACAGAGGCGCGCGGGCCTCCTGGACGCGCCGGCGGACCTCCTGCGCCACTTCCTGGATGCCGATGCCGTCCACGGCGCTGGGCGTTCCGGGGAAGTATTTGCGGATCAGTTCGCGTCCCAGTCCGATGGCCTCGAACATCTGCGCGGAGCGGTAGCTGCGCAGCGTGGCGATGCCCATCTTTGACATGCACTTGAGCAGCCCCTTGTCGATGGCGCAGATGTAGTTCTCGGTGGCCTTGGCGGGATCCTGCTCCCGCGCCAGGGCGGCCACGGTCTCCAGCGCCAGGTAGGGATGGATGGCGGTGGCGCCATAGCCAAGCAGCAGCGCGAAGTGCATGACCTCCCGCGCCTCGCCGGTCTCCAGGATCACGCCCACGGGGGGGCGCAGCCCGGCGGCGGAGAGTGCCTGGTTCACGGCGGCGGCCGCCAGCAGCGAGGGAATGGGCATCTGGTCGGCGGGGACCTCGCGGTCGCTCAAGATCAGGATGTTCTTTCCGCCACGGGCGGCGGAAACCGCCTTCGCCTCCAATTCGGAGAGCGCGGCCTCCAGGTCGTCCTTCCAGGTGATAGAGAGGCGTTCCACGCGGCTCTTCTCCAGGGTCTCCAGACGCGCCAGGTCCGCGCCGGTCAGCACGGGCCGCGCCAGGCGGATGAGGCTGGCGCGGTGCGCCTCCTCAGAGAGGACATTCCCCTGGTTGCCGATGTAGGTGGTCAGGCTCATGACCAGCTGTTCGCGGATGGGGTCGATGGGGGGATTGGTCACCTGGGCGAAGCGCTGCTTGAAATACGGAAAGAGCAGCTGTGGCTTGGGGGAGAGCACCGCCAGCGCGGCGTCGTTTCCCATGGAGCCCACGGGCTCCTTGCCGGTCTCCAGCATGGGCCGCACCAGCAGCTCCACGTCCTCCTGGCTCCAGCCAAAGAGGCGCTGGCGCTCCTTCAGGTTCTCCGACACGTGCTCCGCCGCAATGGAATCGAACAATCCCGTCACCGGAATCTTGCTCTCCTGGCTCCAACGGCGATACGGCGACTGCCGCGCCACCCGGTTCTTCAGCTCCTCGTTCAGGATCAGCCGGTGCGCCTGCAGATCGCACCACAGGATCTCGCCGGGCTTCAGGCGGCCGCGGCAGACCACCTCGGCGGGATCCAAGTCCAAGACGCCGGTCTCCGACGCCAGCACAAAGAGGCCGTCCTTGGTCAGCGAATACCGCGCGGGACGCAGCCCATTGCGGTCCAGCATGGCGCCGGCACCGATGCCATCGGTGAAGGTGACCGCTGCGGGACCATCCCAGGGCTCGGAGAGCGCGGAGTGGTAGTCGAAGAAGCCGCGGATGTCGCGGCCCAGGTGGTAGTTCACGCCCCAGGCCTGGGGGATGAGCATCAGCATCGCGTGGGGAAGCCAGCGCCCGGACTGCACCAGGAGCTCCACCATGTTGTCCAGGCAGGCGGAGTCGTTCTGGGTCTCGTCGATGAGGGGCAGCAATTTCTTGAGGTCCTCGCCGAAGAGCGGGCTCTCCAGGAAGGCCTCGCGGGTGCGGGCGTGGTTCAGGTTTCCGCGCAGGGTGTTGATCTCGCCGTTGTGGGCGAGGTAGCGGAAGGGGTGTGCCAGCCGCCAGGTCGGGAAGGTGTTCGTGCTGTATCTCTGATGCACCAGCACCAGCGGCGAGGCGAAGCGATCGTCGGCCAAGTCCTTGTAGAAGGCCTCGATCTGGGTGGCCAGCATCAGCCCCTTGTACACGATGGTGCGGCTGCTGAAGCTGGGGAGATAGGCGTCCAGGAGCTCCTTCTCCAGACGGCGACGCGCCACGAAGACCTTCCGCTCCAACGCATCCTGGGAAAGGCGCTCAAAGCCCTCCGGGAAGGAGACGAAGAACTGGCGGATCGACGGGCAGCTGCTCCGGGCAGTCTCGCCCAACTGGGAGAGATCCACCGGCACATCCCGCCAGCAGAGGAACCGCAGACCCTCCTCAAACACGATGCGCTCCAAATGGGACTCCTCACCCACGCCGCCAAACAACACGCCTACCGCATACCGGCCAGATTCCGGCAATACATCCCCTAAAACACCCCGGAAAAAGCAATCCGGAATCACACTCAGGATGCCCGCGCCATCCCCCGACAACGGATCACTGCCCGCCGCACCACGGTGCAACAGACGCTTCAAAATCGTGATGCCCTGCAACACCAGCTCGTGGCTGCCAACCCCACTCAGGTTCGCTACCATGCCAACACCACAGGCGTCATGCTCGTTGCCAAAATGATACAGCCCCTCGTCCTTCGGAAGGGAGAGGCTACACTGTCGGTAAGCCATTTTCATGAGGCACACTCGAAAAGTTGAAAAACACAACAAAACAAACAAACAAAAACGGAAATCCTTCAGACGGAAGCACCCCCCCGGGGAATCAAACGGCATCGCCATCCTCACACCAAGGGAACTCCCTTCTTGTCGGATATAAAAAAACATCCGCCGAAAAAGCAAAGGACGTGCCAGTGTAAAAGAAAGACAAATTCTGACAAATCCGCAGTTTCCAGGACACTCCGGCGGACCTTCCGCCATTTAGGTATTATAATAGAGACGCCGTCAGAACCAGGGAAATCCCCTCCGTAGCCCCACAGGAGGCCCCCTAGGCTGACAAACTCTGAAATACGCTTACATATTTTGTAAGCATGTTTTCAAAAAGCCGACACTTTTTGTAATTCCCCATGGCATTTCTGGGTGCCGTGGGGTGGATTTTCCCCTGTTGTGTCCCGTTTTCGGATTTGGCACGTCCGTTGCTTTTTCGCAATCCTGTCCGGCCGGCGGATGCGTTTTTTTTAGAAGCCGGCGTGCCCCAATCCATCAAAGGAGAGACTGACATGCAAAAGAGATTCGATGCGGTGTGCAAGATTTCCGACCGCCGCACAGAGCCGTCGGAGCCTGCGGGCGCCAAGGTCTTGGACTTCTTTGCGGAGGACGTCTTCGACAATGCGAAGATGGCCGAGCATCTGTCCAAGTCCACTTACAAGAAGTTGATGGCTACTCTGAACGGGATGCAGCCTTTGGATCCCGCCATTGCGGACGAGGTTGCCAGTGCCATGAAGGAGTGGGCGGTTTCCCGTGGCGCCACGCACTACACGCACTGGTTCCAGCCCCTGACGGGCGGGACGGCGGAGAAGCACGACTCCTTCCTGGAGGTCTCCAACGGCAAGGCGCTCTTTGAGTTTTCGGGCAAGACCCTGACGGTCGGCGAGCCCGACGCCTCCAGCTTCCCCTCCGGCGGACTGCGCAGCACCTTCGAGGCGCGCGGATACACCGCCTGGGATCCCACCAGCCCCGCCTTCATCAAGCGCCACGCCAACGGCGCCACCCTGTGCATCCCGACGGTCTTCTGCTCCTACACGGGCGAGGTTTTGGACAAGAAGACGCCGCTGTTGCGTTCCACGCAGGCCTTGAAGAAGGCGGTGCTTCGGTTGATGAAGTGCTTCCAGCTGCCGGAGAAGCCGGTGACGGTGACCCTAGGCGCCGAGCAGGAGTATTTCCTGGTGGACAAGAAGTTCTATCTGCAGCGCACCGACCTGCTGCAGACTGGCCGCACCCTCTATGGCGCGCCGCCCGCCAAGCACCAGCAGCTGGAAGACCACTACTTCGGCAGCATCCCCTACCGCATCCTGGCCTTCATGACCGATGTGGAGAAGGAGCTCTGGCGCCTGGGCATCCCTGCCAAGACCCGCCACAACGAGGTGGCGCCCGCGCAGTTCGAGCTGGCGCCCATCTTCGAGGAGCTGAACCTGGCCGTCGACCACAACATGCTGATCATGGAGGTCTTGCGCCAGAACGCCGACCGCCACGGACTGGTCTGCCTGCTCCACGAGAAGCCCTTCGACGGCATCAACGGCAGCGGCAAGCACAACAACTGGTCCATCTGCTACGGCAGCCGGAACCTGCTGGATCCCGGCAGCAACCCCACCGAGAATGCGGTCTTCCTGACGGTGCTGGTCTCCGTGATCCACGCCCTGGACAGCCACAGCGACCTGCTGCGCAGCGCCACCGCCGGACTGGGCAACGACCACCGCCTGGGCGCCAACGAGGCGCCGCCCGCCATCATCTCCATCTTCCTGGGCGAGCAGCTCCAGAAGGTCATTGACCAGCTGATGAACGGCACCAAGGCCAGCAAGGAGAAGGACGCGTACCTCCGCATCGGAGTCGACGCCCTGCCGACCCTCCGCCGCGACGCCACCGACCGCAACCGCACCAGCCCCTTCGCCTTCACCGGCAACAAGTTCGAGTTCCGCGCACCCGGTTCCTCGCAGTCCTGCGCCGAGGTCAACACCATCCTCAACACCATCGTCGCCGAGGCCATGGACCTGCTCAGCGACCAGCTGGAGAAGCTCTCCGCCGACAAGTTCAACGAGGGACTCCAGGCGCTGCTCAAGAAGGAGATCGCCGCCCACAGCCGCATCATCTTCAACGGCGACGGCTACAACAAGGAGTGGCTCGACGAGGCGAAGCGCCGCGGACTGCCCAATCTGCCCACCTCCCTGGAGGCCATCACGCCCCTCAAGGACAAGAAGAACCAGGCACTCATGGAGAAGTACCACGTGCTCTCCAAGGTCGAGATGGACTCCCGGTATCTGGTCTTCAAGGAAGACTACGAGCGCCGTCTGGACATCGAGGGAAAGGTGGCCTTGGAGATCGCCAAGAGCATGATCCGCCCCGTGGCGGTGAAGGAGCTCGTCTCCCTGGGCGATGGCTCTTCCAGCAAGTCCGTGAAGGCGCTGCGCAGCGAATTGGGCGCCGACGTGGACTGCCTCAGCGCGGATATCGCCAAGTTGGAGAAGGCATTGGCCTCTGGCAAGGGGATCATCCCCGCCATGGCCGAGCTGCGCAAGGACGTGGACAACCTGGAGGCCATTGTGGACGACAAGGTATGGCCCATGCCCAAGTATCGCGAGATGCTCTTCATCAGCTAACGCCCCCGGCGGGGGAGCGCGCACCCTCCCAGGGACGCCCTCCTCCGCCGCCCCATGAAAAGGGGAACCATCCTTCTTTACGCCTCCCCGAGAGGCGGCCCAATCGTCTGGGAAGGTGGTTCCCCCCTTTTTTTGCCCAAAAATCGCCCCCACACCACCCCCTCTCTTCCTTTCCGTTTGCCACCCATTCACGGAGGTAGAATTCCTTGTCTGACAGCATCCAGCATGAATGCGGAGTGACTCTCCTCAGGCTCCGAAAGCCCCTGGCGCACTACGCGGAGAAGTACGGCACCGCCGCCTACGGATACGAAAAGCTCTCCCTGCTCTTGGAGAAGCAGCACAACCGCGGACAGGACGGCGCCGGAATCGCCTGCGTGGGACTGGAGGTGCCTCCAGGACACCCCTTCTACCACCTGGAAAAAAGCTGCGCCTCCATGCCGCTGGCGGATCTGCTGGAACGCATCTCCGCAAAGATGGCCCAGGCGGGAGCCGAACCGCCCGCCGACCAGATCCAGACCCTCCAGCGGCCCTTCTGCGGCGAGGTCTATCTGGGACACGTGAGATACGGCACCTTCGGCACCCGGACCCTGGCCGCCTGCCACCCCGTGGTCCGCGAGGAATTCCGTCGGGACAAGACGATGCTCCTGGCCGGAAACTTCAATCTGACCAACACCAAGAGCGTCTTCGCGGAACTCACCCAGGCGGGCTACCACCCCCGCGGACAGCAGGACTGCGAGGTCCTCCTGATCTCTCTCTCCCAGTCCATGGATGCGCATCCCGGCGACCTGGAGTCCGCAGTCCGTGAGGCCTCCCGAAAATGGGATGGCGGCTACGCCATCTGCGGCGTCATGGGAAATGGCGACTCCTTCGCCTTCCGGGATCCCCAGGGCATCCGCCCCGCATTCTATCATGTGGATCCCGAGGTGGTGGTGGTGGCCTCCGAACGCGTCGCCATCCAGACCGCCTTCAATCTCCCCATCCAGGACGTCCAGGAACTCCCGCCTGGATACCTCCTCACCGTCTCCGCTGCCGGCTGCGTCTCCCTGAAGCCCTGCATGGAGCCCCAGCAGCTCCGAAAGTGCGTCTTCGAACGAATCTATTTCTCGCGGGGGAACGACGCCGACATCCAGCAGGAGCGCCGCGCCCTGGGGGGCGCCGTGGTGCCACAGGTCCTGGAGGCCGTGGACCACGATTTCGATCACACCGTATTCTCCTATATCCCCAATACCGCACAAATCAGCTTCCACGGAATGCTCTCCGCCCTGGACGACTACCGCGAAGGCCATAAGCTCCGCTTCGGCACGGTCGCCGTCAAGGACGCAAAATTCCGGACCTTCATCAGCGACGCCAGCAAGCGCTCCGATCTCTTCCCCCATGTCTACGATGTCTCCTATGGACTCGTCCACCCCGACGAAGACAACCTGGTGGTCATCGACGACTCCATCGTCCGCGGAAACACCATGCGAAAGGCGATCCTGCCCATTCTGGACCGACTCTGCCCCAAGCGCATCGTCGTGGTCTCCTCCGCCCCGCAAATCCGCTTCCCCGATTGCTACGGCATCGACATGGCCTCCTTCGGAGAGCTGGTCGCCTTCCAGGCATGCATGGACCTGATCCACCGCACCGGACGGCAGGAGCTCCTCCAGGAGGCCGTCCGCCTGGCAAAAGAGGACCTCTACCGACCCGATTTCCGCATGAAGAACCGCGCCCTCATGCTCTACGAGCCCTTCTCCGACCAGGAAATCACCGACGCCATCTGCCGACGCCTCAAGCCCGACAACCTGAAGGCGGAGCTGAAGGTGGTCTTCCTCTCCTGCCAGGATCTCCGACGCTGCATCCCCAACCACACCGGAGACTGGTACTTCACCGGTGACTACCCTACCCCCGGCGGAAACCGCGTCGTCAACCAGGCACTCGTCAATTACGCCGAAAACCTCTCGGGAAGGGCGTATTAGCACCTAGCAACTAATGGCTAGTGGCTAGCCCAAAAGCGCTCTTTCCCTAGCAGGATACCCAAAGGACGGGGACTGCCGTCCCCGTACCCCTGCCAGGGAGCGTAACACGCGCCGCAAGCACCTAGCAACTAGTGGCTGGTGGCTAGCCTAAAAGCGCTCTTTCCCTAGCAGGATACCCAAAGGACGGGGACTGCCGCCCCCGTACCCCTGCC
>CAVDSU010000011.1:12339-29363 GCA_963611685.1 bacterium | reverse complement strand
GCACCGCCGGTAGGCGGAAGAAATTAGGCGGGGGCACGGGGGGCGCAGCCCCTCCAAAATGGCACCGCCGGTAGGCGGAAGAAATTAGGCGGGGGCACGGGGGGCGCAGCCCCTCCAAAATGGCACCGCCGGTAGGCGGAAGAAATTAGGCGGGGGCACGGGGGGCGCAGCCCCTCCGTCCTTTGGTTGGTTTCCGGCTAGGGGAAGAGCCGTTTTTGGCTAACAGCGCATTCGAAGCGGCATTGGTGCCGCCGCATGAGCGGCGCAAGAGTTCTTGTAAAACAGCGAACGGCGGGCGAGGGTGTGTGGTGCTCTCGTCCGCCGTCTTGTGGGGCTTCCTCGATGGGGAGGAGTTAGAATTGGTCTTCTTCGAAGACGACCTGGAAGCGGTTGACCTCCAGGAATTCGTTTCCGGCGCCGGCGTAGTCGCAGAGGTATCTGTCGGTCTTTCCGGGCATGGGGAATGCGACGTGGTAGCTGGTGGTCTCGCCGTGGTAGGAGTTGAGGCGTTCGTCTTCCGCCAGGACCACCGGGCCCTTCATGTAGCAGAAGGAATTGGGGGTGGTGGGTAGCATCCGCTTGCGCAGCGTGGTGTCGAAGTGCAGGGTGACCACATCGCCGTCCTTCCATTCGCGCTCCACGGTGAGGTAGGTGCCGGGAACGGCGTCGTAGGTCTTTCCGCCGACCTCCAGGAAGGCCTTCCCAGGCTCGCGCTCGGGGACGCGGAAGAGGATGGGGAAGGACTTCGGGGCATCCATCTTCAGGGTGATGGTGACGTCCTTCATGGCGAAGGGCCAGCCGCCGGCGACCTGGTACTTGACGCCGTTGTAGTCGACCTCCATGTCCTCATAGAGGTTGAAGACGGGCGCGTTGGCGTCCATGGTGGCCATGACCGCAAACAGTGACGCCACGGCGAGTCCCTCGGGCGCCTGGACTCTGCAGCAGTCCATTCCGAAGAAGGGGTGGTTGAAGCCGAGGACCATCTGGTCGGGGGCGGGGATCTTGTGGGCTCCGCCGGCGAGGGGAGTGGGGTTCCGGTGGGTGCAGTTGTAGCCATCCAGGGTCATGGCGCCCAGCATGGCGTTGTAGAGGGAGAGCTCGCACTGGTCGACGATCTTCGCGTCGCCGGTGAGCTGGAGCATGCGCTCCAGGTAGTGGAGCCAGGTGACGGTGACGCAGGTCTCGCCCATGGCGCCGGTGGCCTTGGGGTCCTTGATGTTCTGCTTGAGCGCCATGTCGCTCCAGTATTCGCCCCAGGTGTCGCCGCCGCCGCCAACGCCCGTGCACAGGATCTCGCGGTCGCGGACGCTGGCGTAGTAGCGCTGGAGGATCTCCAGGGCTTCGGGGAAGTCCTCGGTCTCCAGGCAGAGCTCGCCCAGCCCCTGGAAGCAGCTGGTCATCTCGTAGGCCTTTCCCGTGCCGAGCTTGGCGGGAATCACGCCTGCCAGCACCGCCTTGAAGATGTCGTCGCCCTTGTAGCAGCCGGTCTTCACGATGTACTTGGCGAAATCCAGGTACTTCTTGTCGCCGGTGAGACGATAGACCCGCACCACGGCGCCCAGCATGGAGCAGGTGGCCAGGCCGCCGTGGTAGCCCACTTCGGTGGCGGGGCGGGCGTCGGGGCCAATCTGGGTCATGATGTGGTCCAGCATCTTGCGGCAGGCCTCGATCACCTTGGGGTCCTTGTCGATGTACTGGCAGTAGCGGGTCAGCCCCATGAGGACGTATTTGCGCCCCCACATGTCCCAAAGGCCGGGCTGGTTCTCCGGCGCCACGGTGCTGATGCAGCCATTCGCGTCCTGGGTGGAGAGGATGTCGTAGACGCTCTCCTTGATGAGCTTCGTCAACTCCGGGTCGCCAGTGGTGTACGCCATGAGGATGGCGCCACGGATCAGCTTGCCCCAGAATTCGCTGCGCCAGGAACCAGTCTCCAGACGGTTCCGGAAGACCTCCACCAGGCCCTTCCAGTTGGTGCGCTTGACGAAGTTCTCCCGGCACAGAATGGCCATCTTGCCAAGCTCACCCTTTAGGGTCACGGCACGGCTAGGGAGGATCTGAAAATGATTCGAAAAAGACATAAAAAACAGGAGAATATACAGGGATGGTGTTAGAATTTCGTCAAGCCCGCTAATATACCGCTTGCTGGATTTCCTGGAGGGAGATGGTGCCTTCCCGGAGGATTTTGGGGGTGTTTTCCAGGAGGGAGACCACGGTGGATGCGACGCCGTCGGTGACGGTGATGACGCCGGCGTCCACGGACAAGTCGGGCATTTCGCCCAATCCGTCGAGGGCGTCGTGGTAGTTGATTGCGGCGGGGGTTCCGGAGCGGTTTGCGCTGGTAGCGGCCAGGGCGCACTTTGCCTCTTTCATGAGTTGGAGGAGGAAGGGGTGGTTCGGGATGCGCAGTCCGATGGAGTCCTGTTTAGGGAGGGGGGAGTTTTCGGGGGGCATGGTGGCTTTTGCGACCACGGTGAGTGGGCCGGGCCAGAAGCGTGTGGCCAGCCGTTCCAGTTCGGGCGAGGGGTGGATTCCGGCTTGGTAGGCGGCGGGGAGGTCGGCGGTCATCATCTGGAGGAGCTTGGAGGCGGGGCGGTGCTTCATGGCGTAGATGCGCTCGCGTCCCTCCGGGTTGTCCCATCGTGTGATGAGTCCATAGACCGTCTCCGTGGGCAGCATGAGCACGCCGCCCTCCTGGAGGCACTGCAAGGCGGCGGGCAAGGCCGCGGGATCCGATTCAAGAAAGTGTTTCATGGCAATTGGCTGCGCCTATTTTGGCATGGCGCGGAGGAGCTCCTCGATCTCCGCGAGCTGCTTGTCGGCAGTGCGGGAGAGCAACAGCGGGATTTGTCCCTGGATGCGGTAGAGGCCCTTCGGGGTCTCGGCGACAAAGCGGCCCTTCTTGACGGAGAGCCGGACGAGGTTCTTCTCTCGTGCCAGGATCTCTATGCGGTGCTGGGCGAGGAGGTTCTTCACGGGGATGGGCAGCGGTCCGAAGCGGTCGGCCAGCTCCTTTCCCAGGGCGTCGGCATTCTCCGGATGGTCCATCATCTGGAGACGGCGGTAGAGCTCCAGGCGGGTGTTTTCGTCTTCCACGTATTCTCGGGGAATGGTCGCCTGGACCTTTCCGGGAACGGGTTCCAGGGAGGGAGTCACCATGTCGAGCTCCAGCTCCAGGGGCGCCTTCAGGAGGGTGGGCTGCTGCTGGAGCCGCGCCACGCAGTCCTTGAGGAGCTGGCAGTAGAGGTCGAAGCCCACGGCGGCGATGTGCCCGGATTGCTCTTGACCCAGGAGATTTCCGGCGCCGCGGATCTCCAAGTCCTTCATTGCCAAGCGGAATCCGGCGCCAAGGTGCGTGAAGCGCCGGATGGCGGCCATGCGTTCGCGGGCATTGGCGGGGAGTTGTCCCATGGGCGGCAGGAGCATATACGCGTATGCCTGCCGGAAATCGCGTCCCACGCGTCCGCGCAGCTGATAGAGTTCGGAGAGTCCCAGACGGTCTGCGCGGTCAACGATGATGGTATTTGCGTTGGGGATGTCGATGCCGCTTTCGATGATGGTGGTGGAGACCAGCACATCGATTTCGCCCTTGACGAAGCGGACCATGACCTCCTCCAGCTCTTCGGGCTCCATGCGGCCGTGCGCCACGCCGAAGCGCGCCTGGGGGACCAGTTCCTGGAGTGCGGCAAGCACGGGCATGATGGTCTGCACGCGGTTGTAGAGGAAATACACCTGCCCCTTTCGCTGGAGCTCCCGCAGGATGGCCTCCCGCACCAGCTCCTTGTCCACGGCGGCCACCACCGTGCGCACGGGGAGCCGGTTGGTGGGTGCGGTCATGATGGTGGAGAGATTCCGCAGTCCCGAGATGCTCATGTAGAGGGTCCTGGGGATGGGGGTTGCGGTCATGGTGAGGATGTCCAGGGAGGCGCGCAGGGTCTTGAGCTTCTGCTTGTGCTTTACGCCGAAGCGCTGCTCTTCGTCAATGATCAGCAGGCCCAGGCGGGGGATCTTCACGTCCTTGGAGATGAGCCGGTGAGTGCCGATGATGATGTCCACGGTGCCCTCTTCCAAGTCCCGCAGGACCTTCCGCTGCTCGGAGGCCGGGCGGAAGCGGCTGAGCATTTCGACGCGGACGGGGAATTCCCGGAAGCGCGCCAGGAAGGTCTGGAAGTGCTGTTGTGCCAGGATGGTGGTGGGTACCAGGATGGCCACCTGCTTGCCGTTCATGACGGCGCGGAAGGCGACGCGGAGGGCCACCTCGGTCTTGCCGTAGCCCACGTCGCCGCAGAGGAGCCGGTCCATGGGCTTGGGGCTCTCCATGTCGCGGTAGCATGCCTGGATGGCCTCCTGCTGGTCGGGCGTGAGGTCGTAGGGGAAGGAGGCGGCGAAGGAGCGTTCCCAGTCGGGAATGGCGTGGAATTGGCTGCCCTCGGAGGAGGCGCGCATGGCCTCCAGGCGCAGGAGATCGGCCGCCAGATCCCAGGCGGCGTCCTCGGCGTCCTTCTTCTTGCGGCTCCAGAGGGAGGCGCCCAGCTTGGAGAGTGAGGGCTCGTTCTTGGAGCCGCCCACGTACCGGCTCACCAGGAATGCCTGGTCCAGCGGCACGTAGAGCCGCGCCTCTTCGGCGAACTCCAGCTCCACGGCCTCGATCTTTTCGCCGTCGCTCTCCATGACGTGGATGCCGTGGAAGCGGCAGATGCCGTGGTTCAGATGCACCGCCAGCGCGCCTTCCTCGAGATCCAGGAATTCCTGTGGTCCGGCGAACTCCCGGTTGTATTCCACATGGCGGTGGTGTCGGGTGACCGGTGCGCGTCCGAAGAGCTCCTGGTCGCTGAGCAGCGCCAGCTTTTGGGAGGGGAAGAGCATTCCCAGCGGGAGCTCCCGGTGTTCCAGGAGGATTGGCAGGTCTTTGGTGGAGGGATCCTGTTCCAGGAGCTCCTTCAGGCGCGAGAGCTCGCCTTCGCCATTGCAGCAGGCCACCAATTCGTAGCCCTGCTGGTTCCATTGGCGGAGGGTGCTCTTGAGCTGCTGCCAATGCCATACCGCTACGCCATCCGGCGAGCCGGCGTCCTTGTGGTCGGGCGAAGCGCCGTCGTCGGCCTCGGGGAGGGCAAAGAGCTCCTCGCCCAGGGGCGAGACATCCAGCTCCGCGCGTCCGAGATTGGCGCGTCGGCCGTCGTCCAAGATGGGCGGCAGTTCCACGCGGGAGAGTGCGCTGCGGGTGGAGACCAGCTCCTGCCAGTCCGAGAGCTCCTCGGGGGAGTCGGCGAATTCCTCCAAGTGGTCTTCGATGGCATCGGGGAAGAGGAGCGCGGTGGGGATTTGCGGCGGGAAGTATTGGCTGACGCGGGTGGTCTCTTCGGGGGCGGTCTCCAGCATGGCGCTTCCTCGGGGCGGAATCTGGAAGGTCTTGATTTCCTCCAGAGAGCGCTGGGTGGCGGTGGAGAAGAAGCGCATGGAGTCGATTTCCTCGCCCCAGAACTCCAGTCGGATGGGGTTTTCGTAGAGGGGCGAGAAGATGTCCACGATGCCGCCGCGATGCGCGAATTCGCCGGGAGTGGAGACCTGGAATTCGTTGTCGTAGTCCAGGTCCACCAGCTTCTGGGTGAGTGCCTCGGGGGAGATTGTGTCGTGGAGGGAGAGGGAGAAGCTCTTCTGCTGGAAGGCCTTGGGCGCCAGGGTCGGGGAGAGGAGGGTCCGCGCGGTGGCCAGAAAGACCGCCGGACGCCCGGAGAGCGCCTCCTGCAAGGCCGCACTGCGGCTGGCCTCGTTCTCGGGGACCCACTGCCGACGCCCTAAATTCACCTCCGGCACCGGCACCACGGGACGCGAGTCCCCCAGCAGCTCCAGAAAGCCGGCGAGCGCCGCGGCGAGCGCCTCCAGGGTGGCGGAGTCGCTGACGGCGACCAGGAAGGGCTCACCTTTGCGGGTCTGAAGGAGCCGCGCCAGCGCCACGGCGCCCAGGGAGCGGTCGGCCAGGCACATCTGGCCGGGGAATGCGCCGCCGTCCTCGCCAGCCCAGGCGCAAAAGCGCGCCTGCCAGTCGGATTTGCGGGGCGCGGTTTTCATGAGAGGATATCGTTTGCGCGGGGGCGGCGCGCCAGGAGCCACTGTGCGGCGGCGAGCAGGTCGTCTGCGTGGTGGTCGGCCAGGGGGAGGGGCGCCCGTCCCGCAGAGAGGATCTGTATGGCGGTCAGGCCGCCATTCTTCGCCATTTGGAGATCCGCTTCACGGTCTCCCGCCATGGCGGAGCCCTCATTCAATATCACGAAGTCCCGCCGCGCTTCCTCCAGCATCCCTATGCCGGGCTTGCGGCAAGGGCAGGCGTCCTCGGGACGATGCGGACAAAAATACGCGGCGTCCAGCGCCACGCCGCCCTCCCGCAGCAGCTCCACGAGCCGCGCATGGACCGCCCGGAGCTCCTCTGGCGCAATGAGTCCCCGCCCGACGCCGGACTGGTTGCTCACCAAAATCAGCCGATAGCCGGCCTCCCGCAGCAGGCGCAGGCCCTCCAGCGCGTGGGGAAAGAGCTGGACCTTCGAGGGATCCCGGAGATAGGGCACGTCGGGAATCAGGGTGTCGTCCCGATCCAGGAAGAGTGCGGGACGCGGCTCCGTCGGCGGCGTGACGGGCGCAAGGTGCTTCAGGCAGGCGGAGGAATCCATGGCTATGCGTTCCAGAGCTCCTGGATGGCGTCTAGGATCTCCTCCACGGAACACATTCTTCCGGGGCCCTCTTCGTCGCCGCAGGCGACATGTCCGCAGGCGGGACCCACGAAGTGCACGCCGCGCTCTTTCAGGATGCGGACATTCTCCTGGGTGGCGGGATGCCGCCACATGCGGGGATTCATGGCGGGGGCCACCAGGACGGCTCCCTCGTGGGAGAGATAGAAGGTGGAGAGGGAGTCGTCGGCGACGCCGTGCGCCATCTTCGCCAGGATATTCGCGGTGGCGGGGGCGACCACCAGCAGCCTGGTCTCCAGGGCCAGCTGGATATGCCGGGGCTGCCAGCTGGGGGCGTCCCAGAGGCTGATGGTGACTGGCGCCTTGGAGAGGGTCAGGAAGGTCTGGGGGGCCACCAGGTGCGTGGCACTCTCCGTCATGATCACACGCACTTCTTTCCCACTCTGGCGCAGACGGCTACAGAGATCCGCCGCCTTGTAGGCCGCGATGGAACCCGTGACGCCCAAAACTAGGATGTTCTTCTGGATGCTTTCCATGACACGCTATGCGAAGACGAGGGCGAGGACGCCCAAAACGATGCAGTATGGCGCAAAGAGCCACAGGCTCCCCAGGGTGCGCAGGAAGGAGAGGAGCTTCAGGGACGCCAGCCCCACGATGGCGGAGAGGCAGAAGGCGCAGATGAGCCCGAAGACCGAGCAGCCGCTTCCCGCCAGCTGGGAGAAGTCCCGGACTTTCAGCAGGATGGATCCCAGGACCAGGGGGATGGAGATCAGGAAGGAGAAATCGAAGGCGTTCTGGCTGGGGACCTTCAGCCAGCGCGCAACGACGTAGGTGGAGCCAGAACGGCTGATGCCCGGCAAAATGGCGAAGGCCTGCGCAATGCCAATGCCCAATGCCTGCTTCCAGGAGGGATCCGCCCCCGGACGCACTTTCAATGCGCGGATGGAGTAGAGCAGCCCGCCCGTGACCAAAAGGCAGCATCCGATGAGACGCGGATTCTGGAAGGCCTCCTCCAGAAAGTCATGGGCGCAGAAATACAGCAGCGCCGGCGGCAAGCACGCCAAAATAATGAGAAAGGCGTAGTTCAGGGCGTCGGAGTCCCCCTTGAAAATGCCCTTCAGCGTCAGAAGGATCGTCTTGCGGTAGTAAAGAAAAACCGCCACCAGCGTGCCGCCATGCAACAGGATCTCCAGCAACGGGCCCTTCCCCGGGACTTCCAAGCCCATCCAGTCCTTCAATAACGCTAAATGCGCACTGGAGGAAACCGGCAGGAACTCCGTAATCCCCTGCAAAATGGCGAGAAATTGTAGCTTGAAGAAATCGGACATCGACTTTAAAAAAGGAGGAGGAAGGAAGAGGGAGGAAGGAGCCCGCCTTCGCCAAGGCTACGGCGGGTCTGCGAGAAGTGTGGCCAGGGTTTCGCAGGCGAAACCCCGCGCCGGAATCACCCGGCGCGTGCGCCAAGCACGCCCCAAATTGGCGTGCAAGGGTAGAGATGCCAAATGGCACCGCCGGCAGGCGGAAGGGCGCCCGCGGCACCGTATAGACTAGCCACTAGCCTGCTAAGTGCCAAAGCAGGGGCACGGGGGGCGCAAGCCCCTCCGTCCTTTGGTTTGTGCTCCGGCTAGGGAAGAGCCGCCTTGGGCTAGCCGCGCTTTCGAAGGCGGTATCCGTACCGCCGGCAGGCGGAAGGGCGCCCGCGGCACCGTAAAGACTAGCCACTAGCGGCTAGCCACTAATTTTGGGGGGCACGGGGGGCGGCAGCCCCTCCGTCCTTTGGGTATCCGGCTAGGGAAGAGCCGTCTTGGGCTAGCCGCGCTTTCGAAGGCGGTATCCGTACACGCGGAATTCCCGTGGAGCGTCCGCTCTAAATTGCTCCCTGCTAACTGCTAACTGCGGGCGCGGCATGCGCCCGCTATTGGCGCACGCATGCCTGCTATTGCCGTTTCCATGCCAGGGTGAAGGCGGTTGCCAGTGCGGCGAGGGTCGGGAGGGCTCCGGCGAGGGGCCACCAGAGGTGTCCGTTCTTTCCCAGGACGAGGAAGAACTGTGCCAGGAGGGTGTATCCTATGTAGAGGGCGACCGCCAGCACGAATCCCTGTATGGCACTGGTGCGTCCCTTGGGCATGGTGAGGGCGAATCCCAGCAGTACGGCGACCAGTGGCGCCAGTGGGCTTGTGAGGTGGTATGCCAGGAGGGTCCGGATCAGGGAGAGATTCTGTGAGGCCAGGAGGATCTTTCGGCGTTGCAGGCGGAGCAGTCCCCGCAGGGAGGTCTGTTCCATGGGAGTGGACTGTATCAGGATATCCCGCGGGGCTTCGTCGTAGAGCTTGGTGACCTGCGTGGCGTCCTCGGGAAAACAGTCGTGGAATTCGGGGGGGAGGACCGTTGGCAGCTCGCCGGAGGAGTAGTCGTAGCGCACCAGCGAGGTCTGGCGGAAGCGCCAGCCGCCCTCCGGAATATCGTAGTCGCCCTCCGCCGCCGTGAAGACGGATACCGGCCGCCCGAGTTCGTCCTGGCAGGTGATGCTGATGCCGCGGCAGGTCTCCCGGGGACGGAAGTCGGCGAAGAACCACTCTTGGCGCTTGCGGGGATTGAAATAGGCCAGCTGGTTTCCGGAGGCCGACGCCGGGGCGGGCTTGACCTCCGCTTTTGCGGAGGAGGACTTCTTGGCGGCGGGGTTGTCCAGGTAGTCGTTCTTCACCGTCTCCACAAAGCGGACGCTGGCGGGATGGACGACTTCGGCGAGGAAGGAGGATCCCGCGCAGAGGACGATCGCCAGGATCCATATGGGGGTGGCGGCGGCCAAAAGCGAGATTCCCGCCGAGCGCATGGCGGTGAGCTCCTGGTTCTTTCCCAGGACGATGGTCATGAAGCTGACCGCCAGCAGTGCGGAGATGGGGAATACGGTGATGAGGTAGTCCGGGGTCCGCGCCAGAAAATAGAGCACGGTGGTCGTGGCGGGGATTTCCACGCCGCTGAAGTCCGGCAGGTCGTCGAAGACGGCCAGCAGGAGGCTGATGGCCAGGAATGCGGCCAGGGAGCCGAAGAGTGGCACGGAGAATTCCCGGAGGAGGTGGCGGCTCAGGATAGGGGAGAGCCGCCGCCGGGCGCCTGTGGGAGTCTCGTTGCGCATGGGGGGAGTCGGAGAGCGCGTGTACGTCGCCCTATCGGGTGACGGTGATATGCTTGACCTGGACTCGCGGCACCCGCTCCTGCAGGGTATATCGGCATCCCAGGATCAGCCACGTGAGGGGAGAGAGGATGCCGAAGAGTGCGGTGAGCACGAAGAAGAGCAGCGCCTTGATGGGATAGACCTTCCGCAGATCCGGCGTGATCACCACCAGCCCCCAGAAACGCTGTCCGATGGTCTGGCCGCGCTCCGACAGGAAATACATGTAGTAGACGGCGCAGAGGATCCAGGTGATGCCGCAGAAGAAGCAGAGCGCGACCTGCGAGGGGAAGATTCCGGCGCGCATGAGGCTCCAGCAGAGGAAGAGCACGCCCAGCGCCACGGCAGCCAGGATCACCAGGTCCAGCAGCCCTGCTAGCAGTCGCACGAAGAATCCGGCGGGCTGGTAGGTGATGCCCTCCTGGGAGAGCGCGGTCGCCAAGGGATCGTAGTCGCCACGCATCTCCAGGCGTGCGCGGCGTTGCGCCTCGGGGGTATTTGCGTAGGCCTCCGCGCGCTTCAGCATCTGTGCGCGGAAGATCTTCTTCAGGCAGTCGGTGGCCTTGGCTTTCTCCCAGACGGCCAGCATGGTGCTGCGGATTTCGGCGTTCTCGGTGATGGTGCCCTCCTCGGCGAGACGCTTCAGCGCCTCTTCGTCCAAAGGACCCATCTGCTCGCCATTTTCCAATCGGACAAGATATGCTTTTTCCATGAGAGAGTTCTCCGTGGCGCGCGGCTTCGAAGGTCGTGTTTTTTGGGTGGGTGGAAGTTTCGCGCGGGGGTGGATTTGCCGCAGGAGGGGAGGGCGGGGTGGCTTCCTCTCCGGTGCGGCGGAAGAGGTTCTGGACGGGGGTCAGCCCTTGTCGAATCCCCAGCCGAAGCGCTGGGTGAAGGGCCACCAGATCAGGCAGGGGCCGCCCATGAGATTCTTTCGGGGGACCGCGCCGAAGAAGCGGCAGTCCAAGCTGTTGTCGGTATTGTCGCCCATGAGGAAGTAGTGCTCCTCGGGAACGGTGTATTCGTCGCCCTCGTGGACCAGGTGGCTGCCCATGGCATTGGCAGCATGCCCCGCGTAGCCGTTCTTCCGGGACTGGATTCTGCCGAAGGCGTCAGAATAGGTGCCGTCCAGCGGGCAGAATTCGGATTCGCCCTGCGGGCGCACATAGAGCACGCGGTCCCGGATCTTCAGGGTGTCGCCGGGGAGGCCCACCAGGCGCTTCACGTAGTGCGCGCCGGCCAGGCTCTGGCCCTTGTAGGAGAGCCCCTCGGTGGAGAAGACCATGATGTCGCCGCGCTTGGGCTGGCGGAAGCAGAGGCTCAGCCGGTTGACGAAGAGGTGGTCGCCGGATTCCATGGCGCCCCGGAAGAGGGTCTGTCCTTTCGTGCAGCGGAAGGGGTTCTGCCAGGGGGCGCGGGGCGGGAATTCCAGCTGCAGGAAGAGCCGCTGCGTGTCCGTGACGGACGCGGGGACGTCCAGTTCGCAGGTGCGTCCGTCGTCGGTGCGCAGGGGGATCTGGCTATAGGGGAATAGTGGCTTGGAGGGCAACGCGCGGATGCCGTTGTAGTCCAGGACGCCGTCCGCCGGGGGCTCCAGCCGGAAGTATCGGCGGGAGTAGTTCAGGTAGTCGAAGGCGGCTGCCCACTTGCTCTGGGGAATTTGTTCCTCCTCGAGCGCCACGGCGTGGATGCCGTAGAGAGTGGGCTGCATGGAGCCCGTGGGAATCTTGAAGGGCTGCAGGAAGAGGGAGCGGATGGCGAAGGCCACCGCCACGGAGACCAGGAGGGTCTCGAAGTAGGTGCCCAGCACGCCATGATGCGAAAACGCCTTCTGCTCCCGCGCAAATTCCCCCTGCGCTTCGTCCAGAAGAGCCTCGCACGCCTTCTCGTCCAGGGCGCCACCCGCCTTCCGGAGGGACCCCAATTTGCCAATCAGCTCCTCCAGGCGCCGCCGCTCGCCCTCGGAGAGGAGATCGCGGTTGCGCGCGAGTCGTCCGGAGAGCTGTTTTTGGGCGCAGCGCAGTGCGCGTCGGCGTCGCAGGGGGGCGGGCAGTGCCTTGTCCAGGATCCAGGAACCGAAGAAGAACCAGAGGAGGAGGAGGTCGATGACCACCACCCAGAAGAGAGGCATGAGGGCGGTCATTTCTGGTTCTCCTCGTCATTCCGCAGCACGGCGATGAAGGCCTCCTGGGGGATGTTCACGTTGCCGTAGAGCTTCATCCGCTTCTTGCCTTCCTTCTGCTTCTCCAAGAGCTTCCGCTTGCGGGTGATGTCGCCGCCGTAGCACTTGGCCAGCACGTCCTTGCGGAACTGCCGCACGTCCTCGCGGGCGATGATCCTGCCGCCGATGGCGCCCTGCAGGGCCACCTTGAACTGCTGGGGCGGGATCGCCTCGCGCAAGCGCTGGCAGATGGTCCTGGCGCGGCCCACCGCGCGGTCGGCGTGGCAGATGGAGGCGAAGGCGTCCACGGCCTCGCCATTCACCAGGATCTCCAGCTTCACCATGGGGCCGGTCTGGTAGCCGTCGGGCTCGTAGTCCATGGAGCCGTATCCCTTGGTGATGGTCTTGAGCTTGTCGTAGAAGTCCAGGACGATTTCGTGGAGGGGCATGCGTGCGGTGAGCATGACGTGGTTGGCGTCCACGGTCTCGGTGTGCTGGCAGAGCCCCCGCTTGTCCAAAATCAGGTTCATGATGGGCCCCATGAACTTTGTGGGGGCCAGGATCTGCGCCTTGATCATGGGCTCCTCGGCGTGCTCGATCAGGTTCTGCTCGGGCATGTGGAGGGGGTTGTCCACCTTCACCATGGTGCCGTTTTTCAGGTAGACATGGTATTCCACGCTGGGGTAGGTGAGAATCAGGTCCATGCCGTAGTCCCGGCGGAGGCGCTCTTGGACGATGTCCATGTGGAGCAGCCCCAGGAATCCGCAGCGGAAGCCGGCGCCCAGGGCGATGGAGTTCTCGGGGGTGGCCAGGAAGGCGGGGTCGTTGAGCTGCAATTTCGCGATGTTGAATTTCAGCTGCTCGTATTGGTCGGCCTCGATGGGGTAGATGCCGGAGAAGACCATCGGCACCGACTTCTGGAAGCCGGGGAGGGGCTCCTGGGCGGGCTTGGCGGAGAGGGTGACCGTGTCGCCGACCTGGATGTCCTTGGGGCTCTTCAGGGTGGTGATGAGGTAGCCGGTATCGCCGGGGCCCAGCTTCTCCAGGGGCTTCATGTGGGGCGTGAAGCAACCCACCTCCTTTACCTCGGTCTCCGTGTCCGTCGCCATGAGCCGGATGGCATCGCGCGCCTTCACCGTGCCGTTCATGACGCGGATGTAGGTGACCACGCCGCGGTAGTCGTCGAAGAGGGAGTCGAAGACCAGCGCCTGCAGGCGGTCGTCTTCGCCCTGGGGGGGCGGAATCCGCTGGACCACCGCCTCCATGAGCTCGTCAATGCCGATGTCCGCGCGCGCGGAGACCTGCAATGCCTCCTCGCGCGGAATCTGGAGGATCTCCTCCAGCTGCTCCAGGCACATGTTCACGTCGGCGGAGGGCAGGTCGATCTTGTTGATGACGGGGATGATGGCCAGATCCTGCCGCAGCGCCAAATTCAGGTTCGCGATGGTCTGCGCCTGGACGCCCTGGGAGGCGTCGATGAGCAAGATGGCGCCCTCGCAGGCCGCAAGGCTCCGGGAGACCTCGTAGTTGAAGTCCACGTGTCCGGGAGTGTCGATCAGGTTGAAGTCGTAGATCTCGCCGTCCTTGGCGCGATACTTCATCTTGACGGGATGGGAGCGGATGGTGATGCCGCGCTCCTTCTCCAGGTCCATGTCGTCCAGGAGCTGGTCATGAAAGGTACGCATCTCCACCGTCTGGGTGTGCACCAGGAACCGGTCGGCCAGGGTGGATTTGCCGTGGTCGATGTGGGCGATGATGGAGAAGTTCCGGATATGGGAGAGGTCGAGTTCAGGCATAGGTCGGTTAATATAATTCCTTGGGAGGTGGGAGTCCGTGTGTACACGCAGAAGGCCGGATCCCCGGAAGAGGGACCCGGCCTCGAAGGATGCGCTTGTCGTTGGACGGAGGACTCTACCGCTTCGTCTTGGCGACGATGGCGGAGAGCGCCAGGAGCGCCAGGACGTTGGGCACCACCATGAGCTGGTTGAACATGTCCTGCAGTTCCCAGGCCAGGTCGTTCTTCACCACGGAGCCCAGGAAGATGAATCCGGTGCACAGGATGTAGTAGAGGGGGATGGACTTCTTGCCGAAGAGCCACTGGAAGTTGATCTTTCCGAAGAAGTTCCAGCCCAGGATGGTGGAGAAGGCGAAGAAGAAGAGGCACACGGCCACGAAGATGTTTCCGAGGTTCTGGGTGGTCAGGTTGGCGAAGGCGGTCTGCACCAGCGTGGTCTTGCTGAGGCCGGCGCTGGCCAGCAGCTGGCTGTAGGTGTCGCCCGTGGCATTGGCCAGCACGCCGTCGCCCACGTAGAAGCAGGAGATGACGATCAGCGCGGTCATGGTCAGTACCACGAAGGTGTCCACGAAGACGCCGTACATGGCCATGATGCCCTGGTCGTGGGGCTTCTCCACCATGGCCTGCGCGTGCGCGTGGGGCGTGGAACCCATGCCCGCTTCGTTGGAGAACAGCCCGCGCTTCACGCCCTGGCTGATGGCGGTCTTCAGGGCGTAGCCAAAGCCGCCGCCAATCAAGGCCTCGGGATTCCAGGCGTAGCGGAAGATGCAGGCGAAGGTGTCGGGGAGATACTTGTAGCGCATGACCAGGATCACCAGACCGCCCACAATGTAGAGCAACGCCATCAGCGGGACCATCTTCTCGGTGACACGCGCAATGCGCCAGATGCCGCCGCAGAAGATCAAAAGCGAAAAGAGCGCCACCGCCACGCCAATGGCAATGGGCGGCACATGGAAGGCGTTCACGCAGGTCTCGCTGATCGAGTTCGCCTGCACCATGCAGCCAATGAAGCCCAGCGAAATGATGATCGCTATCGCGAAGAAGTGCGCCAGGAAACTGCCGAAAAGACCCGGGAACGCACGCTTGATGTAATACACCGGACCACCCTGGATCTCACCATGCTCGTCGTGAATCCGAGTCTCCTGGGCTAAAATCGCCTCCGCATAAATGGTCGACATCCCCAAAAACGCCACGATCCACATCCAGAAAATGGCGCCAGGACCACCCGTCAAAATGGCACCCGAGGCACCCACAATGTTGCCCGTGCCTACCTGCGCCGCAATCGCAGCACACAACGCCTGGAAACTGCTCAGGCCACTCTTCCGCTTCTCCCCATGGAGGGTCATGCCGCCAAAGGCAGTCTGAAGACTCTCCTTCTTCACGAGGCAAAACTGCACCAGCTTCGTCCGAATGGTGAAGAAAATGCCCGTGCCTACCAACAAAATCGTCAAGACGTAGTCCGATAGATAGCTGTTGACGTGCTGGACAAGGGATAGAAGGGTGTCCATAGGAAGGGGAACCTCTCTGGATGAAAGGGTGGATTGGTAAGACAAAAAAGAAAAAGAAGAAAGAAAAAGGCACGCCCCCGCAAAAGATAGAAAAAGAGCAACCCGGGGACAAAAAAAGGAAGCAAAACGGCTTAATCTAGTCCCCACCAAGGCGTTTACAATGCAATGCCCGCAAAACACCCCCGCAATACCTACAAAAAAACCACCCACCCCCCCAAAAAATCCCGAAAAATACAACTAAACGAGTTGTAATTCTTTGGCGGGCTTTTACAGTAGCCGAGGAAACACAATTTTTCGGATTGCGTTTTTTTGTGTTGGTTGTTTTTTTGGAGGATTTTTTCAGATGAGTCGGATTTTCAAGAGCATTTTGGAGACGGTGGGTCACACTCCGTTGGTGGAGATTGGGAAGTTGAACGAGGGTGTGGCGCGTGTGTTGGTGAAGGTAGAGTTTTTCAATCCGGGTGGCTCTGTGAAGGACCGCATAGCGATTGGGATGGTGGATGCTGCGGAGTCCCGTGGTGCCTTGAAGCCGGGTGGGTTGATCATTGAGCCCACCAGTGGCAACACGGGCATTGGGTTGGCGTTGGTAGCGGCGGCTCGCGGGTATCATTTGGTGTTGACCATGCCGGACACCATGAGTGTGGAGCGTCGGAAGTTGGCGGCGGCGTATGGTGCGGAGGTGGTATTGACTCCCGGCGTGAATGGGATGAAGGGCGCCATTGCGAAGGCGGAGGAGCTCCACAAGGCCAATCCCAATTCCATCATTCCCCAGCAGTTCGAGAACGGCGCCAATCCCGAGACGCACTACCACACCACGGGTCCCGAGATTTGGGAGGACACGGATGGCAAGGTGGACGCCTTTGTGGCGGGCGTGGGCACCGGCGGCACGATCTCCGGCACCGCCAAATATCTGCGCGAGAAGAATCCGTCGCTGAAGGTCTATGCCATTGAGCCGGACACCAGCGCGGTGCTTTCCGGCAAGCCGGCGGGTTCCCACAAGCTCCAGGGCATCGGCGCGGGATTCGTTCCCAAGACCCTGGATCGCTCCGTGATCACGGAGGTGGTGCCGGTCTCCGCAGAGGACGCGGGCAGGACCGCCCGTGCCGCTGCGGCGCAGGAGGGACTGCTCATCGGAATCACCTCCGGCGCAGCACTCTTCACGGCACTGGAACTCTCCAAGAAGCCCGAATTCGCCGGAAAGACCATCGTGGCACTGCTCCCCGACAACGGCGAACGATACCTCTCTACCTGGCTCTTCTCCTGAATGAACCGCCAGTGGGCGGAATTTCCGCAGAACGCACCATCGGGAAGAGCGGGATACCCAAAGGACGGGGGGCGACCCGCCCCCCGTTCCCCCCGCGCCGCCTAAGCCATGCATTGGCGCATGGTGCCGCATTGCGGCCCCTAAGGCGCCCACCGCATCGCCGCAGTTTCCTGGCGGCGGAAGAGCGGCTGCGGCGCCGTCTAAGCCATGCCACTGGCGCATGGTGCCGCATTGCGCCCTAAAGGCGCCCACCGCACCGCCGCAGTTTCCTGGCGGCGGAAGAGCTCCTGCGGCGCCGCCTAAGCCATGGCACTGGCGCATGGTGCCGCATTGCGCCCTAAAGGCGCCCACCGCACCGCCGCAGTTTCCTGGCGGCGGAAGAGCGTCTGCGGCGCCGCCTAAGCCATGCATTGGCGCATGGTGCCGCATTGCGCCCTAAAGGCGCCC
>CAVDSU010000011.1:0-12145 GCA_963611685.1 bacterium | reverse complement strand
GCGCCCACCGCACCGCCGCAGTTTCCTGGCGGCGGAAGAGCTCCTGCGGCGCCGCTTTCCCCTACTGCCTACTTCCTTCCCCCTTCCCCCTAATTCGGGGGGGGCACGGGGGCGGCTTTTTTGCGGGTTGTGGTGGCGTGGCAGGTTCGCCTAATTCGGGGGGTGCGGGGGCGGCAGCCCTCCGTCCTTTGGAGATCTTCCTGCGGAAATGCGTCTTGGAAGGCACGTGCCTAGGCTAGGCACGCGTCGCCTTGCGCCCCAAAGGCGCCCACCGTACCGCCAGGTATCAAAGCCCTTAGGCGACCAGGCGCCAGTGAAAGCCGATTATATTATTCGGGTTTTCCGATTTTCCCTTTCAAGGCAATTTGTTTCACCCCCTTTTTTTGTTGAGTGCCATGTCAGATCTCGTGCAGGAAATCCTGGAGTTGAAGAAGGCCCGCAAGGCCGTGATTCTCGCCCACAACTACACCTTGCCGGAGGTCCAGGACATTGCGGACTTCACGGGCGATTCCCTGGAGCTTTCCCGTAAGGCGGCACAGTGTCAGGCTCCGGTGATTGTCTTTTGCGGCGTGCGTTTCATGGCGGAGACCGCGAAGATCCTCTCTCCTGCCTCCGTGGTGCTGCATCCCGAGCCCACTGCGGGCTGTCCCATGGCGGACATGGCGCCGGTGGAGGAAGTGAAGAAATACCGCGCCGAGCATCCGGATACGCTCCTGGTGGCCTACGTGAATACCACCGCCGCCACCAAGACTGCGGTGGATATCTGCTGCACCTCCGGCAATGCGGAACGCGTGATTTCCTCCATCCCGAAGGACAAGAAGATCATGTTCCTGCCCGACGCCGACCTGGGCGCCAATGTGTCCAAGACCCTGAATCGCCCCATGGAGCTCTGGGAGGGCTTCTGCCCCACGCACTACCGCATCCATCCCGAGCAGATCGACCAGGCGCGCCAGGCGCATCCCGGCGCGCAGGTGCTGGTCCATCCCGAGTGCCTCCCCGCGGTTGTGGCGAAGGCGGACAAGGCGTTGAGCACCGGCGGAATGCTCGCCTACGTGAAGGAGTCCCCCTGCCAGAGCTTCGTCATTGGCACGGAGTGCGGCATTCTCCATCGCATGGAGAAGGAGAATCCCGGAAAGGAGTTCTTCCCCCTGGAGCCCGTTCCCGTTTGCCAGAACATGAAGAAGATCACCCTGGAAAAGGTCCGGGATTGCCTCCGGGACATGTCGCCCACAGTGGAATTGGACCAGGAGACCATTGAGAAGGCGAAGGGCTCCATCGACAGGATGCTGGCGCTATGAAGATCTCCGCCAAGACCCGCTACGGACTGCGGATTCTCCTGGATATCGCCATCCACGCCAGCGACAAGCCCCGGACCATCCGGGACATCGCCGCCAGCCAGCAGATCTCCGAGAAATTCATCAGCCCCCTGGTGGTCACGCTCCGACGCGCCGGAATGCTCCGCTCAATCCGCGGCGTCGCCGGCGGCCTTCAGCTGGACAAGGATCCCCAGCTGATCTCTCTATTGGATATCTCCGATGCCATGGACGGCGAGATCTTCCTGCTCGGATGCCTGAAGGACCCCGCATCCTGCCCCCGCAAAAGCCGCTGCGTCACCGCACTGGTCTGGAATGACGTGAACGAGAGCCTCCGGGAAAAGCTGCGCTCCATCACGCTGCAGAGCATCATCGACCAATACATCCGCGGCAAGCTGAACGAGCAGACCTACTCCATCTGAAAAAGCCAGCCGTTCGAAAATAAAAGAGGCCCCGCGAGGATTCGTTCTCGCGGGGCCTTTTCCGTTTTCGGAGGATGCGTAGTGTTCCGCTATTCTTGGAAGCGCGTGATGGCGATGGCGGCGTAGTCGCCGTTGGAGAGTCCCGCCGGCTTCCGGACTTCCAGGTCCACGCGCTGGACGCGGTGGCTCGCCTTCAGGCAGAGCTCCGCCAGATTCTGCGCGAGGGTCTCGATGAGCTGGCAGGTGGATTCCTGGCAGCACCGGATCAGCGCCTTGGAGAGCCGCGCGTAGTTTACGGTTTTTTCCAGGTCGTCGTCCTTTGCGGCATCCCGGGTGTCCAAGTAGACGGTGGCGGTGACGATCAGTGCCTGGAGGAGCTGCCGTTCCTCCTCCTTGCAGCCGATGTGCGCGGCGCAGCGGAGTCCGGCGATGGTGATCTTGTCGAGGGTGTCCTGTGTGGTGTCGTTCATGGCAGCTGGTCTTCGGGGCAGGGGTATTTCTTGTCCAGGGCGTAGAAGGGGAATTTGCCGCGCTTTTCTGGGGGCAGGTTCGAGGGGAGGTATCGCCAGCGGTGGTAGATCCAGAGATACTGTTCCGGATGGCGGCGAATGAGCGCCTCGTAGGCAGTCAGGATGGCGGATGTGAGCTCGGCGTCGGAGGAATACTCCCAGGCCTCCTGGGGCAACGGCTCCCGGTCCAGGAAGAACTCGCCGGTGGCGTCGTCGCGCAAACAGGCCACGACCCGCACGGGGGTCTTGAGGCGCCGCGCCAGGGCGGCGGGAAGAGGCGAGGTGACGGCCGGCAACCCGAAGAATTTCACGTAGATGCCTCCATGGCGCGGAGAGACATTCTGGTCGATGAGCATCCCCACGTGGCGACCCTCACGAAGCGCCTTCAGGACCCCGCGCGCGGCGCCCTCGGCAGGAATGGTCACGGTGTCGCTGTCCACAGTGCGCAGCCTCTCCGCCAGGAGATTCAGCCACTCCTGCTTGAAGCGCGCCACCACCACCGCGCCAGGACGCCCGCCCGTCAACAGCGAGATATGGGACTCCATTTCCCAGTTGCCTAAGTGCGGAGTGCAGAAAAGCACCGGGCTTTCTTTCCCCTCCGGAGAGGACGCAAGGCAGGAGGACCGGAATTCCGGGGTGATGTGCAGCCGTTTCGGCACATCCTCCGGATAGCGCAGGAAATGCAGCCAATCCAGTCCCGAGCACAGGAAGTGGTGGAACATCCGGCGCATCGTGCGCTTCCGCCACGTCTTGTCGCTCTCCGGAAAGGCGATCGACAGATTCGCCAGGGCATTGCGCCTCTGCCCAAATAGGAAGGGCCAGGAGAAAAACCAGAAGATCCACCCCCAGACCACCACCCCGCGCGGAGACAAATTCCCCCATAAAAACGCCACTGCCGCCAACGCGGCACGCGCAAAGGGTGCAGTTTTTTTCGACGTGGAAGGCAAAATAAAGAGTAGAAAGGAAATGGTACCGCCGGTAGGCGGAAGAAATGGTAAGCCCGGCTTCGTTTCGCTACGCTCGGCTACGCCGTGGCGTGCTGTTGCATCAGCCCCGGCATGGGGCACGGGGGCGGCAGCCCTCCGTCCTTTGGTTGGTTTTCGGCTAGGGGAAGAGCCGTCTTGGGCGAACAGCGCTCTCTCGAATCGGCACAGCCCCGCAGGCACCGCTCAAAATTGCCAACTGCCAATTGCGGGCGCAAAATTGCGCCCGCAATTGCGCTACCGCTGTGTGATTAGGAAGCGCCGTGGAGCGGCGTCCTGGGGGGAATCGGCGAGGGATCCCAGGGGATCGTATCCGGCGTTCCAGCGTTCCTGGAGTTTTGCCAGGAGGGTCTCTTTGCGGGCGTCTGCCAGGAAGTCGACTTGGACCTCCCTTGTGGCGCGGTGCGCTTCCTCGCGGGGGAGGTGTTGCAGCACCACGAGGAAGGAGTCCTCGATTTGGCAGAGTGTGCGCAGCCGTGCGGGGGCGTGTCGGTGGCAGGCCTCCAGGAGTGCCTGACGAGTCTCCTCGGGCTGGATGATTAGATCGGCCAGGGCGAATTGGAGATAGCAGTCGGCTTCCATGATGCGGTGCGTGTGGCTAGGAGAGGGCGGTCGGGCGTGCTGGTGGTGAGTTACTCCACATCCAGCTTGCCGCCGGCGGGGACCTCCTGGGGGAGGAGACCCTGTGAGGCCAGCGCCTTGACGTCGTCGACGCAGGTGGCCTTCCGGGGAGAGATCTCCAGCGTGGCGTCCAGGGAGCCATCGGCCTTCCGGGGAATGCTCACGCCGGCGGCCTCCAGCCATCGGGCGCAGCGCTCCTGGAGATCCGTGCGGCAGGAGGCGGGGGAGTCGCTGCCCTCGGCATTCTTGATGGCGGCGAATTCCTCCTTGCGGTCGCCCTCCAGGATGAGGGGATTCTTGGCGAAGGGGATGGCGTCGAAGATGAAGAATTCCAGCTTGATGCCATTGGGCTTGTCGGGAGCGATCTGCGTGCCGTCGGGCGCCGTGTACTTGATCTTCTTCAGGGCGCGGTGAGGCGTGAGGGCGAGGGTGCCGTTGGTGAGCTGCCGGATGAATTCGCGGCTGATGACATGGATTGCGGGGGAGCCGGCGCGGAAGCGCAGGCGGCCCTGCTCGTCAGTCTGTTGCAGAAGCTCCTCGGGCATGTCGGAGTATTCCACGACGATCGTCTTGCCGTCCAGCAGGCAGAAGTGCCCCAGCTTCTCCATGGGATCCCGCTTGATGAGGGCGCGAGAGCTCATCTGGGAGCCGCTGAGGTGGTGGAGTCCCAGGAAGAGGGGATCGAAGACGGAGACCAGCGGGTTGTCCACCTGCCAGTAGGAGAGGTATTCCACGCCGCGCGCCTCCATGTCGTCGAGAGTGCCGGAGTCCCGTAGCGCCGCCAGCGTGCCGCCGTGTCCATTGGCGAAGAGCGCCAGTCGTCCCGGCGCCTCCAGGAACGCCTTTCCGTCCTGGTCGAAGCCGGGGAGCTGTCCCTGGGTGAAGAAGCGCACGTCTTCCTTGGGGAGTCCGAAGAAGGCGTTCTTTTCGAAGAAGTCGACGGTGGCCTGGTGGTTGGCGGGGCTGGTCATGATATACCAGGGGATGGCGCAGCCGTACTTTTCGCGGTTCCGGAGGATTCCCTCTGCGAAATACTGGAAGAGGGACTTGTTGTGGAGGGGGGAGAAGCAGTAGGTGCCCTTGGGGCCGTCGTAGCCCAGGCGGGTGCCCTGTCCGCCCGCCACCGTGAAGCCGGCGACCTTCCCCTGGCGCAACAGCTCCTCGCCGGCCTTGCGCGCCTCTTCCTGGCGGAGGGCTTCCGCGGGCGTGGCGGGAGTCAGTGGCACATAGGGCGCGGGGGTCAGCTTGTCGAAGGGGATTGCGGCGTCGCGGGCGTCCTGCACCTGGTGGAACCACTGCAGGACTTCCGTCCAGCGGATGGCGTTGATCTGGTCTCCCAGCACATCCCGCTCCTGTTCGGAAAGGAGGTCCCAGAAATGCAGGAGGTGCTCCTGTCCCACAGGGGCGAGGATCGTGTATAGCTGGTCTTTGGTATAGCGGCTCATGGAAGGGTTCTCCGAAGAGGGAATTTGCGTAGGAAAAGGAGGATTCTCAAGACGCGGGAGAATATAGCCCCGCCGCCTAGGACTTTACGGCAGAAAACCCGGCTGCTTGACGCGGCGCAGTGCGGTTTTGCGCTAGGAATCCCGCCGGAGGGAGTCGTGGCGGATATGGACGTCGCCTGCCGAGATCACGAGGGTCTTTTCGGGAGTCTGCAGCAGGAGCAGTCCCTGGTCGGTATATCCCAGGACGGTCCCGGTGGGGGTGTCGGTGGGGCGTTCCACGGTGATGGTCTTTCCCAGGAGGATATCGTGTTTCCGCCAGAGAGGCAGGAAGGGCGCCAGGTTGATAGAGAGGAGCCAGCGCTGATAGAGTGCGTGGAATTCGTCGCAGAAGTCGGCCAGCAGGATTTCCCGGGAGAAGGCGCGTCCCGTGTGCATGCGCAGCGAAGTGGCGGTCTCCTGGAGCTCCGGCGGAAAGTCCTCCCGGAGGGCGTTCACGTTGATGCCCACGCCAATCACGATGCCGTGGACGCCGTTGCGCTCCTCCGCCGGGCATTCGCAGAGGATTCCGGAGAGCTTCCGGGAGCCCAGCCACAGGTCATTGGGCCATTTGAGGCCCAAGGGCAGCGTCGGATCCTGCTTGAGCACCGCGGCGTGGAGCGCCAAAGCGGTGAGCATGGCCAGTTGCGAGAGTCGGACAGGCGGGGTCTTTGGCCAGAGCAGCAGCGAAAAATAGAGATTCTTTCCTGCGGGGGAGTGCCAGAGGCGCCGATGCCGTCCGCGGCCCGCATTCTGGGATTCCGCCAGGGCCAGGGTGCCCTCCGTGGCCGCCTTTGCCGCCTGCTCCAGCAGATATTGGTTGGTGGAATCCAGGTTTGGGAAGGCCCGCAGGGGCAATCCGAGAGCGGGATTGGTCAGATGCTGGAAGAAGAGCCCCTGGTCGAAGGACTCTGCGGGGGCGTCGGAGGCGTGCGGTGCGTCCATTTGGCGTTTAGCCCAAGAATCGGCAGATCGTGGGAATCACATCCTCGGCGAAGTCTTCCAGGAGGAAGTGTCCCGCTTTGGGGAAGTTCAATACCAGGGAGTCGGGGAGGACCTGCTGGACGCGCTCGGCGACCTGGGGATAGTATGTGGGGTCCTCTTCGCCGCCGATGCAGAGCACGCCTTTGGGCTGGAGCAGCTTCAGGCGGAGGATGATTTCGTTCATCAGGTTGTAGACGCTCTGGCGGGGTCGCTTGAGGAAGTTGTTGTAGCACTGGTACCAGGGGAGCCGGCCCCTCTTGGTGAGATAGGGGAAGAGCATGAGCTTTCGTTCGGGGGCGGACATGGGCGCCGTGCGCACGCCGCGGGAGAGATGGCGCTTCGCATAGAAGGCGCTGTCTCGGGCCAGAAGCTGCATCGCTCCGGGGAGAAGCATGAGGGGCTCCATGTCCAGCCAGGGCATGTTGGGGAAGATATTGGGGCTCAGCATGACAATGCGGCGGATTCGCTCGCGGTGCTGAACGGCGTATCCCAGCGACTGTATGGTGCCGCTGCCGTGGCAGATCAGATGGAAGCGGGGGATCTGCTCCTGCGCCAGGAAGTAGGTCAGCTGCTCCAGGTGGTTCTCCAGGGAGTAGTCGTATTTCTTCGGCTTGTCGGAGAGGCCGAAGCCCAGGGGATCGATGGCCACCACGCGGAAACGCTGCTTGAGCAGCGCCTGCATGAGCTTCCGGTAGTGGAAGCTCCAGCCCAGGAGGCCGCCTACCAGCACGACAGGGACGCCGGCGCCTTCGTCCACGTAGTGGATGCGGTGCCCGTCCAGGGTCATATGCCAGCGGCTTAGGAAGGGGAAATATTCTGGCGAGATAGCGTCAGCCATTTGGGAGTGCCCTCAAGCGGTCTTGTGCGAGGAGGAGGGTGAGGAACCGGACATCCAGGAGGTGTCCGGCCTTGAAGGAGGTAATGGTGCCGGCGGGGCGGCACAGCGGCGGGAGCAGCGAGAGCGCCGCCACGAGATCCAGGCAGGTGCGATGCCAGACGGCCTCCAATGCCTTTCCCGAGGGAAGCGTCAGGGTGGCTTCTGGCTCATTCACATAGCGGTCGCGGTCCGCCAGCAGGATGTTCTCTCGGGTATAGCCCAGATTCCGCAGGGCGGGGACGAACCACTTCAGGAGGCGCGCCTTGCGGACTTCCGCGGCGGCGCAGTTGGTGCGCGCGGCGCAGCCGGGGCGGAAGGTCTCCGGGGTCAGGCAGAGCTTCAGGCGCTCTTTCCCGATGGCAGTGGGAAAATCGATGGCCACATCCAGGAAGAGCCGGTGGTCTGCGGGGTCCTCGGGGGGCTCCCAGAGGAGGAATCCGCCGTTGTTTGGATGCAGGAGCGCCTGGGGCTTTTCGGGGGACAGGTATTTTAGGCGGAGTCCGGGAATCTCCCGTCGCCCCGCCTGGTCGAGCGCCTCCATGAGGGGGAGGGAGCCGCGGTCAAAGAGGGGCGGGTCCTCGGAGTCCAGGGAGACCCCCAGGCAGTCGATGCCCAGCCCCAGGCGGTGGCAGATCACGTGCTCGCTCATCCGCAGGCGGTTGGCGTCTGTCCCCGAGCGCAGCACGATGGCGCGGCTGGCCTGGCAGACACTCCCGACGACCGCGGGAATCGGCAGCTGCTCTGGAAGATCCGCGCGGTCGAAGGACCACCCGGGGTGTTCCGTGGGACGGAACCGCACGGTGCGCAGTGCGCCCTTCTGGTAGGTGGCGGGTCCGCAGACCTCGCCGGGGAGTTCCACCGTGCAGGCGAATTCCGGGGGCATGTATCCCTCGGGAGGTGCCAGCTCCCAGTCAACGGGGATCTCCGACAGCCGCTCGCGCCCCAGGCACAGTGCCTCCGGAGAACCTCCTCGCAGGAGTTCGGGGGCGGCCGTCTTCACGGAATCCGGACCTCCTTTCCCTGGTCTGCGGCAGAACGGTAGAGGCCATCGATGATCTTCTGGACCGCCAGCCCCTCTTCGCCGGAGGCGTGAAGCGGCGTGCCCTTTCGGATGGCGTCAAAGAAGTCCCGGAGTTTGGAGACGAAGTCGGTGGGCCAGGGGTGTGGCGGCAGGTATCCCGCCGTGGAATTCAGCATGGTCCCTGCCTGGTCGTGGAAGAGGGTGCCGGCTTGGCTGTTGAAGCCGCCCTTGGTGCCCAGGATTTCCCAGTAGGCGGTGTCTTCTTCGATGTGGGAGCAGAAGGCGCTCTCGATGAGCATGAGCGCGCCGGTGTCGAAGCGGACCTGTCCCACGCAGAGGTCCTCCACGGTGTAGTTCTCGGTGTCCCAGCCGGGCCATTTGCTGACGACCTGCGAGGGCTTGTTGCCCAAGTAGGTCCACGTCATGCCCGACGCCGCCACCGGGCGCGGCTCGCCCATGGCGTAGTGCGCCGATTCGATCTGGTGCACGCCGATGTCGATCATGGGACCGCCGCCCTGCAGCTCCTTCCGGCCGAAGACGCCCCAGTTGGGGACGCCCCGCCGGCGCATGGCGTGGATCTTCACGTAGAGGATGTCCCCCAGCAACCCCGCCTCCAGCGCCCGACGGCACATCTGCACCGTCGGAGTGTACCGGATCTGGAAGCCCACCGCCAGGAGCTTTCCCGCCTTGCGCGCGGCCTGGAGCATCTTCTCGCATTCGGCGGGATCCATCGCCATGGGCTTCTCCACCATGACATGGCAACCCGCCTTCAGCGATGCGATGGCCGCCGGCGCGTGGACGTTGTTGGGGGTGCATACGTCCACGACGTCCAATTCCTCCCTCTCCAGCATCTCCCGGTAGTCCGCATAGACCCGCGCCTCCTGGCAGCCGGGCTGCTGGCGGAACCACTCCAGGCGCTCGGGACGGATGTCGCAACCCGCCACAATCCGCGCTTCCGGGAGGCTCTGCAGCGCGGCGATGTGCGCCTTGGAAATGTTTCCGGTGCCCAGGATCGCCAGGCGCAGGGGCTCCTGTCGGACGGGTGGCTTGGAGAAGAACAGCTCGGGTGCCATGAGAAGGGATGCTAGGGGAGGGGAGGTTTTTCGGGGGCGTTTCCTACTTGATGAGGAATTCCTTTCCGCCCTGCTCGGCAGAGCTGTAGAGGCCGTTGATGATCTTCTGGACCGCCAGGCCCTCTTCGCCGTCGGCGGTGAGCGGGGTGCCCAGGCGGATGGCGTTGCCGAAGGCCTGGAGCTTCTTCTTGAACATCATCTCGTAGGAGTCTTCCTGAGGCGGAAGGTATCCTGCCTTGGAGTTCAGCATGGTGCCCGCCAGGTCGTGGAAGAGGGTGGCGCTCTGGAAGTCGAAGCCGCCCTTGGTGCCCAGGACCTGCCAGTTCAGGTATTCGTCCTGCTCGATGTGCGCGCAGAAGGAGCTCTCAATCTGCATGAGCATCCCGTTGGCGAAGCGCACCTGGCCCACGCAGAGGTCCTCCACGGTGTAGTTCTTGTAGTCCCAGTTGGGCCAGCGGTTGACCACGGTGGAGGGCTTGTCGCCCAGGTAGGTCCAGGTCATGCCGGTGGCGGCGACGGGCTTGGGCTGTCCCACCGCGTAGTGGGAGCTCTCGATCATGTGCACGCCGATGTCGATCATGGGACCGCCGCCCTGGAGGTCCTTGTGGCCGAAGACGCCCCAGTTGGGCACGCCACGGCGACGCATCGCCTGCACCTTCACCACCAGGATGTCGCCCAGCACGCCGGCGTCGAAGGCACGACGGCACATCTGCGCATTGTTGCCATAGCGGAACTGGAAGCCAACGCCCAGGATCTTGCCCGCCTTCTTGGCGGCAGCCACCATCTTGGCGCACTCCTCCGGATTCATGCCCATCGGCTTCTCCACCATCACGTGGCAGCCCGCCTTCGAGGCCGCAATCGCCGCGGGGGCATGCACGCCGTTGGGGGTGCACACGTCCACCGCATCCAGCTGCTCCTTCTCCAGCATCTCGTTGTAGTCCGTGTAGGTGCGCACATTCTGCATTCCGGGCTGCTTCACGAACCACGCGTTGCGCTCGGGATTGATGTCGCAGCTGGCCACGATCTCGAATTCGGGCAGCATGCTGTAGCCGGCCAGATGGAGGGCACTGATGTTGCCGGTGCCGATGAAGCCCAGGCGAATGCGCGCAGGGGCCTTGGCGGCGGTGATGACGGGGGAGGCGGCCTTCTTGGCAGGGGCCTTGGCAGCAGTTTTCTTGACGGGAGACATGGAATGAATCCGCAATTGAGAATGAGTTTTTGAGGAGAAGGAAAAAACGGAAATCGTTATCCCCTCGACGGGCAACAACAAGAGTATGCGCAAAAAGTCCCAGAAAAGCAAGCCCGCCTAGAGGAAAACAGGCAGAAATGTAGCGTGTTATTTGGAGACGGATCGACAACGAGGCAAAAAATCCCCGCAAAATCCTGACGAAATCTGACAAAACATGCAGATTTCGACAGTTTTTGCCTGTTACTATGAAAAAGTCGTCAGAATGTGTCATGAGTTGTCAAAATTCCGCTATATTACGCAATGTTTTTATTTTTAGGAAAGGCTTTCCAGGAGATTTTCAGCATGGATTCACAGGATTTGGAGCAGGGTCAGGAGGAGAAGGCGGTTTTGTCTTCTTCTGTGTCTGACGGAGAGAAGGTCGTTGATGAGGCAGGCACTGCTGCGGGCGTGTCGTTGCTTTTTGGCGCGAGTGTGGAGGGTGACGGCGAGTCTGAGGAGGTCGTGGAGGAGGGCAGTGCTTCTGGCAAGGAGGAGCGTCTGGCCAAGTTCCTGGCCTCTGCGGGCATTGCCTCCCGCCGGAATTGCGAGGAGTTGATTCAGGAGGGTCGTGTGACGGTGAACGGCGAGCCCGTGGTCTCTCCCGCCTACAACGTGGATCCCGAGAAGGACCACGTCTGCTTCGAGGGTCGTCCCGTGGAGAGCTACCCCCAGGGAAAGGTCTATATCCTGCTCAACAAGCCCGTGGGATACACCTGCAGCGCCAAGGACGACCACGCCGAGAAGCTGGTCTTCGAGCTGATCCCCCAGCGCTTCGGACGCCTCTTCACCGTGGGACGCCTGGACCGCGACTCCGAGGGAATGCTGATCCTCACCAACGACGGCGAATACGCCCAGCGCGTCATGCATCCCTCCCGACAGATCGTGAAACGCTACTACGTGGAGTGCGACGGACAGTTCACCACCAGCCTCCGTCGCCGCATGATCGAGGGATTCTATGACAACGACGAGTTCCTCCGCGCGCTCAATGTGGAGGAGGTCAATGTCTCCCGCGGACACTGCACTCTTATCTTCACCCTCGGCGAGGGCCGCAAGCGCGAGGTGCGCCGCCTCTGCAAGGACGTGGGTCTTCAGGTGACCCTCCTGCGACGCATCGCCATCGGCGCCCTGGAGATGGACGACAAGCTGTCCGCCGGCTCCTGGCGCATGCTCTCCGAGGCGGAGCAGCAGAAGGTCTTCGAGAAGGTCCGCCTCCCCGAACAGGCCGCCGCCGTCGATCCGAAACCCTACTGGCAGAAGGAAAAGAAGCCCTTCGACCGCGAACACCGACCCTACGCCGCCAGCCCCTTCCCCGAATACCGCAAGCGCGAAGAGGACTCCACCGATTCCCGCGACCGAAAGCCCTTCGGACGCAAGCCCTTCGACCGCGACCGCAAGCCCTTCGACCGCGACCGCAAGCCCTTCGACCGCGACCGCAAGCCCTATGGTGACCGCGACCGCAAGCCCTTCGAGGCCGAGGAGCGCCGCCCCTGGTATGCCGAGGACGCCGAAAGCCAGCCCCGCGAGGAGCGCTCCTTCGAGCGCAAGCCCTTCGACCGCGAGCGCAAGCCCTTCGACCGTGACCGCAAGCCCTTCGACCGCGACCGCAAGCCCTTCGGTGACCGCAAGCCCTTCG
>CAVDSU010000010.1:19895-33173 GCA_963611685.1 bacterium | reverse complement strand
GAGATGCCAAATGGCACCGCGGCAAAAGCCGCGGAAGAGCGCCTGCGGCACCTTGTAGACTAGCCACTAGCCGCTAATGGCTAAGTACTAGGTTGGTATCCGGCTAGGACGGAGGGGGGGGCTTGGGCTAGCGGCGCTTTCGAAGCGGTATTCGCCCCGCGGCAGTTACCGCGTTCACCCAGGAGGAAATACATTATGCGGCGCATCCTTGTTTCCCTGAAACCCATACCCTTTTTTTCTCTTCTTTTTCCATGACGATCTTCGAACAAGCCAAGAACCCCGCCTCCCGGCAACGCCCCGTGCCCTTCTGGAGCTGGAACGACAAGCTGGAGGACCAGGAATGCCGCAAGCAAATCGGCCTCATGGACGAGCAGGGCATCGGCGGATTCTTCATGCACGCCCGCGGCGGCCTGCACACCGACTACCTCTCCCAGGAGTGGTTCCAGATCACGAAGGCGTGCATTGACGAAGCGAAGAAGCGCGGCATGAATGCGTGGGCCTACGACGAGAATGGCTGGCCCAGCGGCTTTGGCGGCGGGCAGGTGAATGGCATGGGCGTCTTCTACCAGCAGAAATACCTCCGCCTCAAGATGGCCTACAGCGTCGCCGAGGCAAACGCCGTGGAGAACCGGATTGCGGTCTACGACGAAGAGGGCCACATGTTCCCCGAGGGCGCCGAGCTCCCCGGAAAGACCGCCTTCCTGGTCTGCTACTACGAGATCAATCCCTACTACGTGGACACCCTGGATGGACGAGTCATCGCGGAATTCCTGCGCTGCACCCACCAGAAATACTTCGACGCCCTCTCCCCCGAGGAGCGCGCCACCATGCGGGGATTCTTCACGGACGAGCCGCAGGTCTCCCGCAACGGCACTCCCTGGTCGCTGATCCTGGAGGAGGAATACCGCTCGCGCTTCCACGAGGAGCTGCGTCCCCGCCTGCCCCAGCTCTTCCGCGAGTGGGGGAAGGACTACCGCCGCACGCGCTACCGCTTCTGGCGCACGGTCACCGAGCTCTTCTCCAAGAATTTCATGAAGCAGATCCACGACTGGTGCGAGGACCACAAGTGGGAGCTGACCGGGCACCTGGTGTTGGAGGAGACGCTCCTCTACCAGCTCACCTCCAACGGCGCCTGCATGCCCCACTACGAGTATTTCCACATTCCCGGCATGGACATCCTCTGCCGTGACCTGACCTGGGTCACCCTGCCCCTGCAGCTCTTCAGCGTCGCCTCCCAGACCGGCAAGCGGCAGATCCTCTCCGAGACCTTCGCCCTCTGCGGATGGGCGGTCTCCTTCGCCGACCTGCAGTGGCTGGTCCAATGGCAGATGGTCCATGGCGTCAACCTGGTCTGCCAGCACCTGGAGGGATACAGCCTCCGCGGACTGCGCAAGCGCGACTACCCCGCCAGCCTCTTCCGCCACCAGCCCTGGTGGGAATACTACAAGCCCTTCAATGACTACATCTCCCGCGTGGGGACCCTCCTGGCCGCCGGCGACGTGCACTACCGCGTGCTGGTCATGCATCCCCAGTCAACCGCGCAGATGTGCTTCAACGACGGCACCAACGGCGCCCTCTCCCTCTACGAGCAGGAGTTCAAGAAGGTCACCGACAGCCTGGAGGCCCACCACGTGAACCACCACTACGGCGACGAGATCATCATGGAGCGTCACGCAAGCGTGTCCGGCGGCCACCTGGTCATTGGCGAGCAGTCCTACGACCTGGTGATCCTGCCCAAGCTCAACACCCTCACCTCCTTCCAGGCGGGGCTCCTGTCGCAGTTCGTCCAGCAGGGCGGCGTGCTCCTGGGGCTGCGCAACGACCTGGAGGCGCTCCCCTTCTGCCTGGACGGCGAGCCCGGCGAGAAGGCGCAGGAATTCCAGAAGCTGGTCCGGTGGTTCGACACCATGGACGAGCTGGTCGACGCCGTTCCCGACTCCCTGCGGGCCGTCCGCGTGCTGGACGCGCAGGGTCAGGACGCCGGTCAGATCCACTGCACGGTGCGGCACTTCGACGACTTCGACGGCAAGAGTGCGGACCTGCACTACTTCGTGAACAACGAGCGTTTCCAGGCCATCGAGGCATTGGTCTCGGTGCCGGGCGCGGGCGTGGAGGAATACGACACGCACACCGGCGAGATCCGTCCCGTTTCCTACACCACCGACGGCAAGACCTGCCTGGTGCGCCACCGCTTCCCCGCCGCCGGCGACCTGATGCTCCTCTCCCGCGCCTACGCGGTGCCCGCCGCGCCCGCCGCCGCGCAGCCCGCGGAGCCCCTGAAGCTCTCCAACAACTGGCGGATCGGCATGATCAGCGAGAACCTCCTCACCCTGGACCACTGCCGCTGCGTGGTGGACGGCGAGGAGCTCTTCCCCAAGGAATACGTCCTCACCATCCAGGACGCCCTGCTGGCGCGCGAGAAGGAGAACCAGGAGCTGGTGCTGGAATACGACTTCGAGATTGGCGACGACTACGACCTCTCCCTGCCGATGGACCTGCTGGTGGAGACTCCCGAGCAGAAGCGGATCTTCGTGAATGGTCAGGAGGTCCCCTCCAAGTCCCACGGATACTTCGCGGATCCCGCCTTCGAGCGCATCTTCATCACCGACCACGTGAAGAAGGGCCGCAACGTCGTGCGCCTGGAGAGCACCTTCCACCAGTTCCCCGAGACCTTCGAGTGCCTCCGCGCAGCGAAGATCTTCGAGTCCGAGCGAAACAAGTTCTCTCCCGACAGCGAAGTGGAGTCCATCTACATCGCCGGACACTTCGGCGTCCATACCGACGGCGCCTGGCAGCAGCTCACCGACGACTCCTGCCGCTACCAGGGCGGCTTCGTCCTGGGCGCCCTGAACCACGAGAATGTCCCCGGCGACCGTCTGCAGGAGCAGGGGCTGCCCTTCTTTGCGGGCGACATCGCCCTGAAGCAGACCGTGATGCTCACGGCCGAGGAGACCACCAGGCCCCACGCCATCGAATTCCGGCAGCTCTACGGCAGCGTGCTGGACTTGGAGTGGAACGGCAGGCACCTGGCGGTCCTCACGCGTCCCGACTACCGCGCGGAGATTCCCGTGGAGTGGCTGAAGGTCGGCGAGAACCAGCTGAAGGCCACGCTGGTCACCTCGTTGCGCAACATGCTGGGTCCCCACCACCTGGAGGAGGGCGACGCGCATGCCGTGGGACCCTGGCACTTCTTCAAGACCCCCGGCGGGCCCTTCACCATCGACAACGCCGCTCCCTGGAACGACGGATACTGCTTCTACCGCCACGGCGTCAGCCTCTAGCGCGACACGGAGAATCGAATCCCATGTCCCAGCAGATCCGGTATTACGACCGCGCCACGGGCCGTCTCGAGACGGAGACGGTCCTGGGCGACCGGTGGCTCCGCCTGGCCTACGAGTCCCCCATCCGGGGGGCGCTGCAGTGGCCGTTGTTCTCCTGCGCCCTGGCCTCCCGCATCCTGGGGTGGTATCTGGACCAGCGTTGCTCCGCCAGCCGCATCGAGCCCACCGTCAAGGAGCTCGGCATTGACCTCGGCGAAGCGGAGGTCCCCCAGGGCGGCTTCCGGTGCTTCAACGACTTCTTCAGCCGGGAGCTCAAACCCGGCGCGCGGCCGTTGCCCGAGGACCCCATGCGGGTGCCCTCCCCCGCCGACTGCCGGCTCACCGTCTTTCCCGAATTGCCGGCGGGCATGGTGGTTCCCGTGAAGGGCACGCCCTATTCCGTGGAGGAGCTCCTGGGTCCCCAGGGAAGCCAATATGCGCGCTGCTTCGACGGCGGCGCGCTGGCGCTCTGCCGCCTCTGTCCCGCCGACTACCACCGATATCACTTCCCCGATGACGGCATCCAGGAGGACTACTGGACCACCTTCGGAAAATATCACTCCGTGAATCCCGTTGCCCTGGAGAGGGGAATCAAGGTCTTCACGGAGAACTACCGCACCTGCCGCATCCTGGACCTGAAGCACGGCGGCCGCACCGCCATGTTCGCCGTGGGCGCCTTCGGCGTGGCCTCCATCAACGACTACGCCGACGAAAAGGACATGGAGTTCTTCCGGGGCGTCCAGGCGGGATTCTTCGCCTTCGGCGGCTCCACCGTCATCCTCGTCTTCCCGCCCGGACGAGTCCGCTTCGACCAGGATATCCTGGAACAGAGCGCACAGGGCGTCGAGACCCTGGTGAAGGCGAACTCCGCCATCGGCACCTGGCTGCGATAAAAAAACTGCTCCCTCCCTCTCAAGGCAAACCCCATGGACTCCAAAGAGCTCTATCTCCACTGCCAGATCGGCAGCGGACTCCTTTTGGCCGAGGCCCCCGCGCCCCTAGAGAATCCCCGCATCCTCACGATGGAGGGCGAGCAGGTCGCCGCACCCGTCCTCTCCCGCGAGACCCTGGAGGACGGCCTCTGCCGCGTGCGCCTGGACGCCTCGCAGCTCTTCTGCTGGTCCCCCGACACCCCCGTCCTCTACCGCTTCGTCGCCGACGGCGGCATCGACCAGCGCTTCGGGTACTGCGAGATCGCGGGCTTCCAGAACAAGGCGGTTCTCTTCAATGGTGCGCCCCTGTATTTCCGTGGCGTGATCCGCGGCATTGTGGCCCACGACCACCCCAACATGACGGGCGGAAGCCTCTTCGACGCCGCCGTCAAATACATCCGGCAGGCCAAGAAATACGGCTTCAACCTGGTGCGCTTCCACTCCACCATCCCCTGGCCGGAATTCGTGGACGCCGCCGACCAGGAGGGCATCCTGATCCATGCGGAGATCGGCTTCGCCTACGACCGCAACGAGAAGGGCGAGAAGGTAGGGCTGTCCATGGACCAGAGCACCTGGACCCAGACCCTGAAGAAATACCGGAACTGCCCCTCCATGGCCATCTTCTGCATCGGCAACGAGATGCACAACTCCGGACGCGTCCCGCAGGTTCACGCCCTCTACGAGGAGGGTCGGCGCCTGGCCCCCGGAAAGCTCATCATCGACAACTCCGGATGGGGCGAATACGACCGCACCAGCGCCGACATCTTCTCCCAGCACATCGCCTATTTCTTCCCCTACGGCGTCCACAAGGACATGTTCCACGTCGAGGATCCCTGGCTCATCAACGGCTCCACCTACCAGGTACCCTTCGACGCCGTCACCAAGAGCGGCCGCTGCCAGGCGACGGTCCACCGGAACGTGACCCCCGTGCGCCCCACCCTGGCGCACGAGGCCGTCCACTACATCGAGGTCCCCGACTACTATGCCCTGCGCAAAAAGTTCGAGGACTTCTGCCAGCGTGTGGGTCCCGGGTATCTGGAGGCCAATGGCATCCAGCGCCCCCGCTTCCTGGACGAATTGCCGGAGCTCATAGAGCGCAAGGGCCTCCTGCCCCGCTTCCCCAAGATGGTGAAGGCCTCCGAGCACTTCAAGATGGCGTGCCTCAAGCAGTATCTGGAGTCCTGCCGATTCTCCGCCCTCTGCGGCTTCGAGATGCTCCAGTTCGCCGACTGCCTCAAATACGAGAACAAGAACGGCATCGTGGACTGCTTCGACGACGACAAATTCATCCCCGCCGAATGGATGCGGCAGTTCAACGGCGATGCGGCGCTGCTGTTGCAGGCGGAGAAGACCGCCTTCTACTGGAGCGAGGGCCTGAAGGCCACGCTGCACGTCTCCGACTTCCTCGCGGAGCCCCAGCAGGTAGGCGACCTGACCGTCACCTTGGCCTACCCCGACGGCGCCGTGGAGACCCTCTTCCACGGCGAGAAGTTCTCCCTGGTGGGCGGACTCCAGCAGCTGGCGGAGCTCTCTGTCGCCTTCCCCGACGGCCCCGCAAAGGCGCTGACCCTGACCGCCGCCTTCCGGACTCCCGAGGGGCTGGAGCTCAAGAACGAATGGGTCCTCTGGGGCTTCCCCAAGCCCGAACTGCCCAAGCTCCCCGCCAATGCGCTGGTCACCGGCTCCTTCGACGACGCGCTGCTCCAGGCGCTGGAAGAGGGAAAGACCGTATTGCTCACGCTTCCCAAGGCGCCCGTCAAGGGGCAGTCCGACTTCTTCTTCCCCGGCGCGCGGGAACACTGCAAGCCCTGCATCTGGGACCGCGGCAGCGACCTAGGCGGCGTCATCGAAAGCGCGCCCCTGCGGGAGGCGCTGGGCGGCGGCGAATTCTTCGACTTGCGCCTGGAGAGCCTCCTCCACGACGCCTACAAGATCAACCTGGACTCCTTCCCCGGGAGGGTCACCGAGTGGATCTGGGGCGTGGACAAGCCGGTGCGCGACCGCATGAAGGGTCTGGTCTTCAACGTGAAGACCTTCATTGACGGCGACACCCTGCGCAACTTCAGCCACCTCTTTTCCGTGAAGGTAGGCAAGGGCACCCTGGTGGTCTGCACCCTGAATCTCTCCCTGGACGCCCCCGCGGAGGACTGCGTGGTCCGGAACTTCTCCGCCGCGCTGCTGGCGAATCTGCCGTTGCTCGCCGAGACCCCCTGCTCCATCGAGCCCGCCGCCTTCCGCGCCTATCTGGAGGAGGTCAAGAAGAAGGGCCCCAGCAAGGAAGACACCATGAACCACTTCTGGGAATTGGACAACAAGCTGGTGGAGGACACCCTCTTCTGGGAAGAGGCGAACCTGGACCTCCGGAAGATCGACTAGCCCCCACCCCACCCACCCCCTTCCCTCCCACACGAATCCCCTCGAAGCCATGGACAGCTATCTGGTCAAACGCATCGCCCCCGCCGCCATCCCCGCTCTGGCAGACGGATGGGACTCCCCCGCCTGGAAGCAGGCGGACATCGTCTCCCTGGACTGGCAGTGGGGCGAAAAGTCCCCTCTCCAGCCGAACGTGCAGGCGAAGCTCCTCCACGACGGACGAATCCTCTACGGGATTTTCCGGGTGGAGGCCCAAGCCGTCCTGGCGTGCGCAAAGCGCTTCAACGAATGCGTCTGCCTCGACTCCTGCGTGGAATTCTTCTTCCGTCCGTGTCCCGACAAGGGATACCTGAATCTGGAGATGAGCGCCGGCGGCGCCAAGTTGAGCTCCTACATCACCGACTGGACCCGCACGGAAACCGGCTTCCGGGAATACGTTCAGCTCCCCGAGGAGATGGCCACCCTGATGCCCACCCTGGGCACCCTGGGACTGGTGCCCGAGGAGAAAAAGGGCGCCTGCACCTGGACCATGGCCTTCCAGATCCCCCCGGCAGTCCCCGCCGCCTTCCTGGGCGAGCTCGGCGAGCTCTCCGGCCAGAAGTGGACCGCGAACTTCTACAGCTGCGGCGACCACCTGGAGCACCCGTTCTGGCAGGCCTGGCAGGGCGTCCCCACCCTGAATTTCCACCAGCCGGAGCACTTCGGGACCCTCCTCTTCCAGTAGCGCAACGCGCTGCTCGCGGCACAGGGAGATTTTTTTCGCGTTTCTCTAGCAAAAGAAGAGAAACGGGTTAAAGTTTGCCTCATATCATCCTACACTTGAATTCCCTACCCGCGCAAGGCGGGGCGCTCTCGGCGGCGTAGCCCCCGAGAGAATCCCCCACTGGGCGCATCCCACCTTCACTCCGAACCAAAAGGAATATGGGTACTCCGAAGCTTTTCATCCTGTCTGACCAGATGCGTGGCGCCTCCTTCTCCCTCAGCCAGGAAAAGTACACCGTCGGCCGTGCCGATGACTGCGACATCTGCATCTCCGCACCCACCGTCTCCGGACACCACTGCACGCTCGTCAAGCTCGACGACGGCAGCTACGCCATCGAGGACCTGGGCTCCACCAACGGCTCCAAGGTCAATGACCAGCTCCTGGAGCCCGGCAACGCCGTCAAGCTGAAGAACGGCGACATCTTCCAGATCGGAAACGTGGAGATCCTCTTCGACGACATCGAGGGCGCCCGCGAAGAGAGCCGCACGGTCTCCGTCATCGACCTGGACGACGTGGACACCGGCGAGATCAACAAGACCACCATGCGCAACCTGGGCAGCCGCCTGGGCAACAAGCGCGGCGCCACCCTGCGCCCCAACCAGAAGCACGGAAAGATCATGAACATCATCGTGATCCTCCTGGCCATCCTGGTGCTGGTGCTGCTGGGCGTCGTCATCTTCAAGTAAAACCGCCATCGCCCTTTCTTCCAGCGGGGGATTGAAGCAGGGGAACCGGTCCATGCAGGCGCCGGTCCTAGGGATTCGCCGGCCGGCGCCGGGCGAATCATGAGCCTCTCCCGCCGGATTTTCCGCGGGGGAGGCATTCTTTTTTTGGGGGGACAAATCCCGAAAGGGGAGCCGCCTCCAAAGACGCGGGACGCCCGCCCCGCCGCGGGGGGAATCCCTATTCCTCCTCCCGCGCGCCCCGCGGCAGGCACGCGCGTCTCCGCCCGCCCGCAGCGCGTGCCTCCGCCCGCCCCGCAGCAAGCCACCCCATCCCACGACCGCGGCGCAACTGTCCCGATCCCTTTTTTTCCGGGAGAGATTGCGCCAATCCACCGACGCGCCCGAAAAACGCCCGCGCGGGGGAGAGAGCCATTCTCCTTCTCTCCGTCCGCGGGGCTCTTTTTTCCGCGCGCGCCCCCGCGCACACGACGGGCACGCCCGTACGCGCAAGCGTCTGACGCGCTTTTTTTCAAGCGCGTCTCCGCCCGACCCCGACCCGACACGACTTTCATGAGCTCCAACAATACCCCCGAAGATCCCCGGAAAGCCCCCCAGGCACCGCCTCCGGCAGACCCCCGCGATTCCTTCCCCCCGGATGACCCCGCCGAAAAGGCCCCCGACGGCGACGACGCCGGCGGCGCCGGCCGCCCGGGCGACCGCGGCGGCGCCCCCCAGCCCCCGCTGCCGCCGTCGCCCCGGAAAAATGGCTCCCCGCTGCCGCCCATGGCGCGCTGGCAGTATTTCTTCTGGCTGGCCATCCTGGTGCTGATTCCCGTCTTGGGATACACCCACCTTCGCGGACGCGAAAAGGTCCGCGAGATCCCCCAGAGCACCTTCGAGACCCTTCTGGACCAGGGACTGGTCACCGCGGTCACCATCTCCGAATCCGGCTCCGGCGTGGTGACGCTCTCGGGGCAGACCAAGGGCGTGGACGCCATTGACGGCGGCGCACCCATGCGCTTCCGCTGCAAGGCGATCTACTCCCAGACCCTGGACGCCATGATCCGCGAACACTGCCCCGAATACCGCGCGGAATCCGAGGGGAGCTCCTTCACGCAGCTGCTCTTCATGCTGCTGCCCACCGTCCTCCTCATCGCATTCTTCTACTTCCTCTTCGTCAAGCAGATGCGCGGAAGCGGCGGCGCCATGGACTTCGGGAAGTCCCGCGCGCGCCGCCAGGCTCCTGACGAGAAGGCTCCGATCACCTTCAAGGATGTGGCGGGCTGTGACGAGGCGAAGGAGGACATGCAGGAGCTGGTGGACTACCTGAAGGACCCCGCGTCCTTCAGCCGCCTGGGCGGCCGAATCCCCCGCGGCGTGCTGCTCTCCGGCCCTCCCGGAACCGGCAAGACCCTCCTGGCGAAGGCAATCGCCGGCGAGGCGGGAGTGCCCTTCTACTCCATCTCCGGCTCCGATTTCGTGGAGATGTTCGTCGGCGTGGGCGCCGCGCGCGTCAGGAACATGTTCGACGAGGCCAAGAAAGACGCGCCCTGCCTCATCTTCATTGACGAGATCGACGCCGTGGGACGCTCCCGCTTCAGCGGCATCGGCGGCGGGCACGACGAGCGCGAACAGACCCTCAATGCCCTGCTGGTGGAGATGGATGGCTTCCAGGCCAACCAGGGAATCATCGTCATCGCCGCCACAAACCGCCCCGACGTCCTGGATCCCGCGCTGCTGCGCCCCGGACGCTTCGACCGGCAGATCACCGTGGACCTCCCCGACCTGCGGGGCCGCATCGCCATCCTGAAGGTCCACGCCAAGAAGACGCATCTTGCCGACGACGTGGACCTGCGCATCATCGCCCGCGGCACCCCCGGCTTCTCCGGCGCCGACCTGGAGAATGTGATCAACGAGGCCGCGCTCTTGGCCACCCGCCAGAAGCACGACGCGGTCACCATGGCGGACTTGGAGGAAGCGCGCGACAAGGTGCGCTGGGGCCGCGAGCGCCGCAGCCACAAGATGGACCAGAAGAGCCGCCGCCTCACCGCCTTCCACGAGGCCGGTCACGCGCTGGTGGGGCTCTGCTGCCCTGACGCAATGCCCCTCCACAAGATCACCATCATCCCCCGCGGACGCGCCCTGGGCGCCACCATGAGCCTCCCCAAGAACGACGAGAATACCGCCTCCAAACGGCAGATCCTCGACATGATCGCGGTCTGCTTCGGCGGACGCACCGCCGAGGAGCTGGTCATGGACGACATCTCCACCGGCGCCTCCCAGGACATCCGACAGGCCACCGAGCTGGCCAAGAAGATGATCTGCCAGTGGGGGATGTCCGAACGGCTGGGCCTGATCAACTACGGCGGGCGCGAAGAGCATCTCTTCCTGGGCCGGGAAGTCACGCGCTCCGAGGACTTCTCCCCCGAGACCGCCCGCGAAATCGACATGGAGATCCGTCGGATCGTGGACGAGCAGAAGAAGCGCGCCACCGAAATCCTCACCACCCATCGCGCAGAATTGGACAAGCTGGCAAATGCCCTCCTGGAGCAGGAGACCCTCTCCGCCAAACAGGTCTACGACCTGCTCGGATGGCCCGAGCCGCAGGATGACCCGGAGGAGGAGGCGCCGCAGGACGACGACAGCGACGCCCCCGCCGATCTTGCCGAGCTCCGCGAGGTCCTGAAGGCGAAGGACGGCGCGGAGGCGCCCGACGGGGACGCGGAGGCGCCAAAGGAGGCGTCCGCCGCCTCCCCCGCCATAGGCGAGGACGCCTCCGCCGCCGAGGAAGAGAAGGCGTCCTCCTCATCCGAGGAAGAGAAGTAGTCGCCGCGGCGCAAGAATTTTTTCCCACCATGCCAAAGAACTGCCGTCGCCTTCTCCTCCATGCGCTGCCCGCGGTGGCGCTCATGGCCGCCTTGGCGTTCGTCCTCCACCGGAATCTCCCCGAGGGCGAGCCCCTGCCCTCCCCGGATGTCCTGCAGCCCGACCTGGCCGTCCGCCAATACGACTTCCTCACCAGCGTCTTCAACACGGACTGCCGGATTGTCCTCTACGGAAGCCGTCCCCAGACCCACCAGGCATACCGTCGCTGCTCCGAGATGCTCTTCGGGCTCCACAACGCCCTGAATGCCTTCGACGTCAAGAGCGAGCTCTCGAAGCTCAACCAGGCGTCTGCGGGCACGGCCGTGGAGCTCTCCGAGGAATTCTGGCGGATTCTGCTGGTTGCGCGGGACGCCTACCAGGAGACCGACGGCGTCTTCGACGTCACCATCGGCCCCCTCATGCACCTCTGGCGCACCGTGGCGGAATCCCCGGAGCGTCCGGAATTCCAGGGCGAGGCGCTGGAGCGTTCGCTGTCGGCGGTAAAGGAGCACGTGGGCTTCGGGCTATTGAGCCTCGACGAAGAGAAGCACACGGTCACCAAGCAGCGCACGGGCATCCAGGTGGACTTTGGCGGGCTGGCGAAGGGCTACGCGCTGGACCGCCTCCAGGAGATCCTGAAGGAGGAGGGCGTGGAATACTACTACCTCAGCCTAGGCGGAAACACCTGCCAGAAGCTGCCCCCCGACCACCCCTACCGCAATCGTTGCGTGCTGGCCGACATGCGTCCCAAGCACCTGGGACAGGATCTCTGCACGCTGGACGGCATGGACGGACAGTGCCTGGGCACCAGCTCGAATTCCCTGCGCCCCATCTCCAGCTATTCCGACTCCCCGCTGGGGCACATCCTGGACCCCGCCTCCGGACACGTCAGCCAGGGCGCCTACGCCTCCGTCACCGCAATCTGCCCCTCCGGCTGGCGCTCGGACGCCTATTCCACCGCGGTCTTCGTGGGCGGCGAGACGCTGGCGCAGAAGCTCCTCCGGGAGAAAAAGGCCACCGCCTTCGTCTTCGTCAATGCCGCCGATGACGACAAAGAGACCGCGAGGCCCGTCATCCTGGGAGACGCCACCATCCTCCCCTAGACGACATCGGGCGAAATCCCCCACTCTCCTCGCCGCACGCCCCTTTCCCGCCTTCCGCACAAAGAAAAGCCCATGCTGCCCTTTCTTGCCCAGAATTTCCTGACGCGCCTCTGGGGGCCCTTCCGGCTCCTGGAGTCCAGGATGGTCCTCATCTTCCTGGGGGCCGCCGGATGCACCCTTCTCACCTGGCTCCTCCTGCCACGGCTCTGGGACCGCCTTCCCCACGACCGCGGAAAGGCGCTGGTGAAAGAGGGCGCGCTCTCCCGCGGAAAGCCCACCGGCGCCGGACTGTTGCTGGTGCTCTTCACTCTCCTCTGCGCAGAGATGGTCATGCCGCTCTACGCCGAATACCACCTCATCAACGCCACGCTGTTGGCCATCATGGCCACCGGATACCTGGATGACCGGAGCACCAAGGAGTGGGGGCAGCTGAAGAAGGGCCTCCTGGACTACGCCATCGCCCTGGCGGCAACCGCGGTGCTGGCGCACTGGCAAGGCACCGCCGTGTGGTTCCCCTTCGTGAAGGGCACTCTCCCCGGCGGCGCCTTCGCCCTCCCGCTGTGGGTCTACATCCCCCTGGGAAGCGCATTCCTCTGGCTCATGATCAACGTGGTCAATTGCTCCGACGGCGTGGACGGCGTGGCGGGATCCCTGCTCCTCTACGGACTGGGCGTCATGGGAGTCCTCCTATATGCCTGCCTGGGTCACGAGACGGTGGCGAACTACCTGCTGGTGCCCCACATCGTCAATGGCGCCTCCTGGGCGACGCTCCTCTTTACCGCAGCCGGCGGACTTGCCGCCTATCTCTGGTATAACGCCTCGCCCTCACAGGTCCTCATGGGCGACGCCGGCAGCCGATTCTACGGACTGCTCATGGGAATCGCCGTCTTGGTCACGGGGAATCCCTTCCTCTTCCTCGTGGCGGCGCCTATCCTCTTCATCAACGGCGGCGCGGGACTAGTGAAGCTCACCCTCCTGCGATGCCTCAAGAAGCTGGGATGGGACACCCGTCCGCCACTGGCGAACTTCCCCCAGGCAATCCATCCCGAGAACTTCGCCACCCCCGAGGAAGAGCAGAGGCAGCACGCACTGGTGCGGCTCCTCCATCACTATCGACTGCCCTTCCACGACCACTGCCGCAGAAGGCTCGGGTGGTCCGACTCACAGGTGCTGATCCGATTCATGCTCCTGCAGACCCTCCTCATGCCACTCGTCGCAATCCTGATATTCAAGCTGCGATAGGCATATTGCAACCAC
>CAVDSU010000010.1:3080-19706 GCA_963611685.1 bacterium | reverse complement strand
GCTGAATTCGGAACTGCGCGCCAATATGGGCGCGCTCAACGCACGCGCCGGTAGATTCCGGCGCGGGGTTTCGGGCTTGTCCGAAACCCTGGCCGAACTTCCTCCTTCCTCCTTCCTCCCTCCTCCTTTTTCCGGAATGATTCCGCCTGCGTCCCGCAGGGGGAATCATTCCTGTGGCGCTTCCCAGTCCTTGGGCAGGGACCACTGGAGGTCCTTTGCGGACTTCTTTCCGGCGTCCAGGTCCTCCTGGAGGTTTTCGAGGAGGAGCTTCAGGCAGCCCAGCTGCTGCATATTGATCCAGAGGAGGCAATCGGGGGAGTTCTCCTCGATGACCTTGAGCTGCGTCACCAGCTGAGGCAGCGCGGCCTGCAGGATCTTCTTGGCTGCCGCGGCGCCGCCGCTCTTCTTGGAGAGCGCCTCGCGGAGCTTCAGCAGCGTCACGAAGAACTCCAGGACGATGCGGGTCTTCTGCGCGACCGTCATCATGCTCTGGAGGGAGGCGGTCTGGAGGTCATTCCAGCGGGAGGCGCCCATGAGGCTGGCGGTCTTTTCCACGATCTCGGTGGCCTCGTGGGCGAGGGCCTCCAGCTTTGCGGAAACGCCCTTCTCCTGGGCGAGGTCTGCCAGCACATTCTCGGGCCAGGCGGGAAGCACATGGTCCTTCGCGCCTTCGTCCACCAGGTAGCCCTTCCAGGGGAGCGTCTGCTGGCACAGGGGCTCCTTGGCAAGCGCGTCCACGCGGTCCAGCAGCGCGAGGTAGTCCTCGCCCACGCCATTCCAGCGGAGAGAGGCCCAGCGCTTGCGGAGTCCCTCGATGGTATCCTCGGTCCAGGAGGGCGTCTCCCAGCAGCGGACGCCGAGCATTGCGACCTGTTCCCAGTGGAGCGGATCGAATTGTCCGCGGACCACCACGCCCTCGTCGAGGCCGTCCTTCACGATCTGGCTGGCCTCGGCGTCCACGCCCTCCAGATTGCGGCTGAAGGCGGCATACGCGCCCTGGTTTGCGCGGGGGCCGCGCCACTGTCCGGCGCACTTCTGGAGGATTGTGCGTGCGGGCGCCTTGAGGGCGGTGCGGGACTTTTCGTTTTGCCAATGGAGGATCACGCGGGAGGCGAAGGCCTCGTCCTGGAAGAGTGCCTTGAGCTCCTTGCCCAGGAAATCGCCCTTCTGGAAGAGCCTATCGGCGAAGAAGACCACCTTTTCCACGCCGTGGGCGCAGAGGAAGTCCACCATTTCGCGCAGATAGGCCGCCAGCTGTGCGGAGGGCGTCAGCTTCTTGCACTTTGCGCACTGGCACCAGGGTCCCTCGGGGAGTCCGTCCTCGGCATGGGGGTGGCACGCGTCGATCTTCGCCAGTCCGATATGGAAGAAGGGCACGCCGTCCTCGAAGTATCTCTGGAGGAAGTCCCCCAGGAACTGTTCCCGTGCCTCCTTGCCTTTGGCAGAAGAGAGGCAGAGTCCGTAGGAGCGTGGGCGTCCCTTTTCGTCGCAGGCGGAGAGTGCGGGGAAGAGCTTGGGCAGCAGCGTGGAGCCATCGAGCAGCTCCATCATGGGGAAGAGGGTCACGCCGCGCTCGCGGCCGTAGACCAGCACCTCGTCGAAGCTGTCGTTCTCGGCCAAGACGGGAGAGACCTCGCGGTCATACCAGCGGTCGTATTTCTCGTTGTAGTAGCGCAGGCGGCTATGGGAGGCGGGATCGCCGGGAACGGGCTCCTCGTGGATATTCGCCAGCAGGAATTCGGAGGGTCGGTCATAGCGGGAGGCGCGGACCTCGGGCACGCAGTCATACACGCCGATGCCGCAGAGATTCAGGTGCATGGCGCTCATGGCGTCCAGCGCCTGATACCATCCATTGGAATCCATGCGCTCGGTGCCCCAGTCGGCGGGGGTGACGCTGCCGCGGTAGGGGACCATTGGCCAGTCGCGGATCAGCAGATTGGGGACTGCGCGTCCGCGGAACATGGTGGCGAAGAGGCTCGCGAGCGTCTGGGCGGCCCAGACGGTTCCCTCCTGTGCGGGAGTGCGAATGAAGACCTCGCTGCCCTTGATCTCCAGCTCGTAGTAGTCCTTGCGGACCGCCTCGGGCACCCGCGAAAGATCGAAGTTCTCGGGATCGAGCACCTGCGCGTCCACCACATACTTCTTCTTGTTGGCCACCACGCGCACGCCCGCCATCGTCAGGATCGAGCGCAATGCCTTGCGCTGGATGGGAAGCACATTGCTGGTGGACAGCCGGACGTCACCGGCTAGTTCGCTGATGCCCTCGCCCAGGATGACCTCCTTGGGCTGCGGGAAGAGTTCGGCAATTTCAAAACGGCGGCTGGCAGCCATCTGATTCCTTCTCCTGTCCATTCGTTCAGGATCGCGTCGAAGGGGGCAATCCGTCGCCGCGTCGTCCGTCCGCCCCCCCGGAGGGGAGGGACTTCTCCTCCTCCGCAAAGACAGTTCGGCGCCACGGGGCACTCCTTCGTCGCTTCCTGGAAATCTCGGTAACCGTAAAAAAGCCCCTCCGGAACCATATCCGGAATGGGCGCAAAACATCGGAGCATAATATAATGACGCCCCTCAATTCTGCCTGGAGGCCGTGCCTCGGTCCCCCTAGGCGCGCCTAGGCTCCCCGGGCTAGCCTTCGGGCCATTTTCCGGCGGAAGCGAGAGCGGCGTTGGAGAATCGGTGGTCGGCGGTCTTGTCCTCTCCCAGCCATTCGGGTCGTTGGAACGCGAAGTCCTCTTGGGGGATCTCCAGCTCTGCGGTGGCGTGTCCTTCCAGCGTGCCGTGGTAGACGTCGATCTCCCACTGGAGGCCCTCCTCCGCCGCGGGCACGAAGTAGCGTGTCTTGGCGACCTGCCGCGTGGGGCACAGATCCCGGAGCATTGCGCGTGCGTCCTCGACGGGGATGGGGTATTCGAACTCCTGTCGGCTGGCGCCCTGCGCCTTTCCCTTGATGTTCAGGTTTGCGCGATCGCCGAAGATGCGCACGCGGACGGAGGGTCCGCCGTGCACATCGAAGTATCCCTGGAGGATCTCCACGCTCGACGTGGCCTGCTTGCGCCAGGCGTCCCCCCGCACCAAGAACTTCCTTTCGATCTCCACGAACACGGTTGCATCCTCCCAAAAAGCCGTCGGTTTTCCTCCGTTGCGCCGTATGCGCGCGCAGGCACGCCCGCGGGAGCTACAAGCAGCGGTGAGGTATTATATTTGCCGGACATCCGCCGGACGCAGGTACTGTAGCCTCGGCGAATCGTCTTTCCACGCAGGAAGACGCCGAAGCCCCCCGCACACCCTTTCCTTCCCCGCCCTCCTCCCCGCCCTCCACCGGGAAAACCATGCCAGACGCAAAGCACATCCTCGTTACCGGCGGCGCCGGCTTCCTGGGATCCCATCTCGTGGAATCCCTGCTGGCCGACGGGCACCGCGTCACCGCGCTCGACAACCTCTGGACCGGCCGACGCGAGAACCTCGCGCCCCTCCAGGAGAAATACGGCGACGCGTTGCGCTTTTGGGAGGGCGATGTCCGGCGCAGGGAGGACTTCCCTGCCGAGCATCTGGACCAGATCTACAACCTGGCCTGCCCCGCCTCCCCGCCGCACTACCAGAAGGACCCCATCGCCACCACCGAGACCTGCTTCCTGGGCGCCCAGAATGTCCTGGAGCTCTCCCTGAAGCATGGCGCCGTGGTCCTGCAGGCCTCCACCAGCGAGGTCTATGGCGACGCCAAGGAGCACCCGCAGAAAGAGAGCTACTGGGGCAACGTGAATCCCGATGGCCCGCGTTCCTGCTACGACGAAGGCAAGCGCGTGGCCGAGAGCCTCTTCTTCGACTACCACCGCGCGCGGGGCGCGAGGATCCGTGTGGCGCGCATCTTCAACTCCTACGGTCCGAAGATGGATCCCCTGGACGGGCGCGTGGTCTCCAACTTCATCCTCCAGGCGCTCCGCGGCGAGCCCATCACCCTCTATGGCGACGGCTCCCAGACGCGCTCCTTCTGCTACTGCCAGGACACCATCCGCGGCCTTCGCGCCCTCATGGAACACCCCGATCCCGCATTCACCGGGCCGGTCAACATCGGCAATCCCGGCGAATTCACCATCCGGGAGCTGGCGGAGAAGGTCCTTCGCTTGACCGGCAGCGCCAGTCCCCTGGTCCTCCGTCCCCTTCCCGTCGACGACCCGAAGGTGCGCCGTCCGGACATCACGCGTGCCCGAGAGCTGCTCCACTGGCAGCCCGAGATTCCGCTGGAAGAGGGCCTGAAGTCCACCATCGAATACTTCCGCGCCCTCGCCTGAAACGCCCCTTTCTGACAACAACACCCCAACCAAGGGAAAACTTCCCCCCATGAAAAAACTCGCCGCACAGCTCTATACCGTCCGCGAACACACGCAGAACGCGAAGGACTTCGCCAAGACCTGCAAGCGCATCCACGACATCGGCTACGATGGCGTCCAGCTCTCCGCCGTGGGACCGATCGCCCCCAAGGAAATCAAGTGGGACCGATCGCCCCCAAGGAAATCAAGAAGATCCTGGATGGCGAGGGCCTGTCCTGCGCCGCCACCCACATCAGCCTGGACCGCCTGCAGAAGGAGCCCCAGGCCGTCATTGACGAGCATCTCCTCTACCAGTGCAAATTCCCCGCCATCGGCGGATTCTTCCCGGACGACAAGGCAATCAACAAGGAGAAGACCTGGAAGGACTTCGTGACCAGCTTCAACAAGACCGCGAAGATCCTTCAGGCCTCCGGCCTCACCCTGGGATACCACAACCACTTCCACGAATTCATCCAGCTGCCCTCCGGAATGATCCGCTACGAGTATCTCATGCGGCAGCTGGATCCCTCCTGCACCTGGTTCGAAATCGACACCTACTGGGTCGCCGCCTCCGGAAAAGAACCCTCCGCCCTGCTGAGGAAGCTCCCCCACCGCGCACACTGCCTGCACCTGAAGGACGGCGTGCTGCGCTGGCGCAAAAACGAATTCGCCCCGCGGCTGGACATCACCGAGGTGGGCGACGGCAATCTGGACTGGCCCGAGATCCTCTCCGCCGCGCAGTATGCCGGCGTCCAGTGGTACATCGTCGAGCGCGACCAAGGCGAGATGGAGGCCTTCCAGAGCCTGGAGCGCTCCTTCCACAACGTGCGCGACAAGATGGGACTCTAGCCCACGCGCGCAGCAAAAAAGCAATCCCCCCACAGCCTCTTTTGCCTTCCATGGACATCCTCTTCATCGGCGCCGGAAAGATGGCCACCGCCATCGCCAGGGGCGCAGTCCGCAACCACCTCTTCCCCCAGGGGCGCCTGCGCGCCTGCGATCCCTCCGAACAGGCACGCGACGCCTTTGCGGCGCAGACGGGCCTGGAGGCGCTCCCGGAGGCCACGGCGGAGGCGGTGTCGTCCGCCGACGTGCTGATCTTGGCGGTGAAGCCCCAGACTGCCCCCGTCGCATTCCCGGCATTGCCTCCCCGGAAGCCGGGATGCCTGATCCTCTCCATCTGCGCGGGGCTCTCCCTGGCGAAGCTCCGCACGTGGTTCGGCGATGCGCGGATGGTCCGCGTGATGCCCAACACCCCCCTCATGGTAGGCATGGGCGCCAGCTGCTACGCGCTCTCCGACGACAACGACACGGCGGCTGCCGCCTTTGCGGAGACCCTCCTGGGGGCGCTGGGCAAGGCCTGGCGGGTCCCCGAAGAGCAGCTGGACGCCGTCACGGCGCTCTCGGGCTCCGGTCCGGCGTATTTCTTCGCCTTCCTTGAAGCGCTGACCAAAGGCGGCGTGGCGATGGGCCTCCCCGAGGAGCTCTCCCAGGAGCTCTCCCTCCAGACCATGGCCGGCGCCACCGCCATGCTCCAGCAGAAGACCGGCACTCCCGCCGAGCTGCGCGTCGCGGTCACCTCGAAGGGCGGCACCACCGCCGCCGCCCTGGAGGTCATGAGCGCACGGCACTTCGACGACCTGGTCCAGGAGCTCCTCCTGGCCGCACAGCGCCGCTCCCAGGAACTGGGACGCTAGACAAGACTTTTTCCCCCTCCACACGATACCCCCCTTTCCCCCATGAAGCGCATTCTGGTCACCGGCGGCGCCGGATTCATCGGATCCCATCTCTGCAGGGCACTCTTGGAGGCCGGCAACGAGGTGATGGTCCTGGACGACCTCTCTACCGGCTCCCGCGAAAACCTCTCCGGGCTCTTGGAGCGCCCCGATTTCGCGTTGCACGTGGGCAGCGTCAATGACGCCGCGAAGGTGGATTCCCTGGTGGAAAAGGCGGATTTCGTGTATCACTTGGCCAGCGCGGTGGGCGTGCGCCTGATCATCGACCAGCCCGTGCGCACCATCGAGAGCATCGTGGGGGGCACCACGGTGGTCCTGGAGGCCTGCAACCGCCACGGGAAGCCCTTCCTGCTCACCAGCACCTCCGAGGTCTACGGAAAGGGCTCCCGAGTGCCCTTCTGCGAAGACGACGACACGGTCATGGGGCCCACCTCCACACGCCGCTGGAGCTACGCCTGCGCCAAGGCGGTGGACGAATTCCTGGCGCTGGCCTACTGGGTGGAGCGGAGGCTCCCCGTCACCGTGGTGCGGCTCTTCAACACCGTGGGCCCCCGCCAGACGGGCCAATACGGCATGGTGATCCCGAACCTGGTGACCCAGGCGCTGAAGGGCGAGCCCATCACCGTCTTTGGCGACGGCACGCAGACCCGCTGCTTCACCCACGTGCGGGACATCGTGGGCGCGCTGCTCACCATTCCGGAACGCCCCCAGGCATTGGGACAAGTCATCAACCTGGGCAACAACCAGGAGATCTCCATCCTGCAGCTGGCGCAGGAGATCCAGCGCCTCACCGGCACTGCCTCGCCCATCCAGATCATCCCCTACGACCAGGCCTACGGCCCCGGCTTCGAAGACATGCACCGCCGGGTCCCCTGCATCGACAAGGCGAAGAGGCTCCTGGACTACCAGCCCCGCCTGGGACTGGAAGACATCCTCCGCGACGTGATCGAAGACAAGCGCCACGCCCTGGGCCTCGCCTAGATGTTCCGACTCTATCGACAGCAGATCCTCCCCGGCGCGGCACTGGAATGCGCGGCGCCGGAGGAGTGGGGGCTACGCACCGGCGACCTGGTGGTCTGCCAATGGGAGAAGACCCTTGAGGCCGGGCGCATTCAGGGGGAGTGTCCCGAAGAGCCCGCCGAGACCCTGGACGCCTGGGAGGAGCGCCGACGCCTGCAGACCGTCCGGCGCCTGGAGGGAGCGAAGCTCCCCGTGGCGCTGCGCCGCGCCAGCCAGGAGGACCTCCGGACCATCCGCGACAACGAAGGCATCGCCAAGGGGCTCCTCCCGAAGATCCAGGAGCGCGTCCGCGCAAACCGCCTGGACAACATGCACCTGACCGCCCTGCATCTCACGCTGGACGCGAAGGTCCTCCTCTGCCTCTATGTCGCCGAGGGCCGCGTGGACTTCCGGGCGCTGCTGAAGGACCTGAACGCGATGCTTCCCTACCGCCTGGAGATGCGGCAGATCTCCCATCCGCAGGAGGCCTCCATCCTGGGGGGCATCGGCGTCTGCGGGCGCACCCTCTGCTGCCACTCCTTCCTCTCCCTGAAAGTCGCCTCCGCACGCTCCCCACAGCAACTGCCCGCCTCCAAAATCGGCCTCTGCGGAGACCCGCGCTGCTGCCTGCGCTTCGAAATCCCCGACGGCCCCCGGCGCCCCCCACACCAGCCATGACACTGCCCCAGAACGACAACCGGAGTGCGACGCTGATGCCCGCACGAATCCTCTGGGCGCTCTTCTTCTTCGTGGTGCCCTTCCGCTGGAACTACGCCGTGGGCTCCTCGGAAATCGCACTCTTCCCCACGGACCTCTGGGAGCTGCTGCTGCTCACCGTCCAGCCACACTTCCTGCTGGCTTCCCTCGCCGGCGCACTGCTCTTGGCGGAACTCTGGCAGAGCCGCAAAACCGCCCTGCGCCCCGACGCCTCGCTGGCACTGCCGCTGTTGGCAACCGCCACCGTCCTCTGCGGACTGGCGGGACTGGTCCACACCACCGAACACGCCTTCGCCAATGCCTGGATGCGGCACTTCCTCACCGTGGCCGCAGTCTGCTGGGCGCTCTGGCTGGCGACCCGGCGGGATCCCGGGATCGCCCCCTGGCTCTGCCACGCCCTGGCCGCCGGCGCACTGGTCGCCGCCCTCCAGGGATGGAGCCAGCACTTCGGCGGTCTGGAAGAAGAATACCAGTCGCAACTGGAATACGCCAAGCAGACGGGGCAGGCGCTCAGCCAGCTCATGGACGCGAAGATGCGGCAGACGCGCTCGCTGGGCGCCTTCGGCGACCCCAATGCCTACGGCGCACAGCTCCTGCTCGCCCTGCCCTTCCTCTTCTGGGAGGCACGGCAGCTGGCGCAGAAGTGCTCCTCGCCCAAGGCCGCCACCGCGCTGCTCCTGGGGGCCGCCGGACTCCTGGGCGCAGGCGCGCTGGTCTTCAGCGGCAGCCGCGGCGCCATGCTGGGCGCCTTCGCCGGACTCCTCCTGGTCGCCCTCTGCCACCTCGGACGGCGACTGGGGCGTGCCGGGCGCATCCTGCTGGCGGGGCTCCTCCTCTTGGGCGCACTGGGCGCCGTCGCCATGCTGAACCGCCTCTCCCAGCGGAAGCTGGAGACCGTCACCGTCCGCCTGGAATACTACCAGAGCGCCTGGAAGACCTACAGGCAATTCCCGATTTTTGGCGCAGGCCTCGGCGAATTCTATCCCTGGCACTTCCGCCTGAAGAGCTGGGAGGGCGACGAGGCACGGGATCCCCACTCCCTCTTCTTCGCACAGCTCTCCCAGTGCGGCCTCCCCGGCGCCCTGGAGGCACTGGCGCGGCTGCTGGCGCCCCTGGCCGCCGCCGCCTACCTTCTCAGGCGCCGGAAGGCGCCGCCTACCCCCCGGCAACTGGCCGTCCTGGGCGCCTGGACCGCCTGGACGGCGCACGCGCTGGTCCAATTCAACGACACCGTCCTCTCCACCGCCACCCTCGCCGGCTCCCTGGGACTCCTCCTGCAAGAAAAGAACGACCCACCGGACGAGTCCCCCGCGGCGACCGCCGCCGACTCCTCCTCTTCCTCCCGCCTCCGCCGGGCGCTCTCCCGCGCGCCGCTCGTCCTGCTGGCGCTGCTCTGCCTCTCGGAGCTCTGCGAGGCCCCCGGAAAGCGCAGCTTCCAGCTCGCGCAGAACGCCCTCCAGGACCCATACGCCTCCTACTCCCGCAAAAAGGAACTCCTCCTGGACGCCATCCGCCGGGATCCCTCCGCACCCATTCCCCCACGGATGCTGGCGGACTTGTCCCTCGCGCAAGAGGACTACCCCACCGCCCGCGAGGCCCTGAAGGAGCTGCGGCGCCGCGCGCCGCACCGCTCCACCACACTGCTGCGGGAGTGGCGCCTGGCGGTTCTCACGGGCGACGAAATGGCCGCCCAGCGAGCGCTGGACGAACTGCGTCTCTGGCATCCCACCAATCTCTCCTGGTGGCTCCTCCGCGGCCTGGAGGAGCGCCATCCCGCGCTTCCCGCGCGGGACCGTGCGCGCATCGCCTTCCTGCCCATGGAACTCCGGGAGCGCCTCCCGCAGGAGCTCCGCGTGCAGATCCTCTCCCTTCCCCCACAGGACGCCTGGCGCCTCCGCGCGCTCCTCGCACCCCTCGCCACCGACGGCGTCCCCGAAGGCCTCTCCCACAGAACCCTCCGCTTCCTCCTCCCGGAGACCACACCATGAACAACGGCTTCGCAATCGTCCTCTCCGGCCCCAGCGGCACCGGAAAATCCACCCTCGTGCAGATGGTCCGACAGGATTTCCCGCAGCTCCTCTTCTCCATCTCCTGCACCACCCGGCAGCCCCGCCCCTTGGAGAAGGACGGCGTGGACTACCACTTCCTCTCCCAGGAGCTCTTCCAACGCGGCATCGAACGCGGCGATTTCCTGGAATACGCCAATGTCCACGGGAACTTCTACGGCACCCCCAAGGCGCCCATGCTCCGCGCCCTGGCAGAGGACAAGATCATGCTTCTGGACATCGACGTGCAGGGCGCCCGGCAGGTCAAGCAGGCGCTCTCCCCCGAATTCCTCCGGGACCACGTGGAGTTCGTCTTCCTGGCGCCGCCCTCCCTGGAGACCCTGGAACAGCGCCTGCGCAAGCGCGGCACCGAATCCCCCGAGAGCCTCCAGAAGCGCCTCTTCAATGCGAAGAGGGAGATGGAGGCCTGGAAAGAGTATCAGTATCTCGTGGTGAATGACGACTTGAACGACGCCGCGAAGCGCCTGAAGGCGATCCTATTGGCGGCCACCTGCCGTGTCCAGCGCACCACCTGGCCCCAGGAGCCCAACAAGGCCTAGCGGCTCCAGAAGATATCCCGCGAGCAAAGCCGCTCCCCCATCCCGCGCGCAAAGCCGCCCCCCCACGACCATGATCCAGGACCTCACCCGTGGCAGCGTCCCGAAGACCCTCTTCGCCTTCTCCCTGCCCTTCCTCCTCTCCTGCTTCCTCCAGACCCTCTACGGAATGGTGGACCTGCTGGTGGTGGGGCGCTTTGGCGTCGTGGAGGAGATCACCGCGGTGGCGGTGGGCAGCCAAGTCATGCACATGCTCACCGTCATGGCGCTGGGGCTGGCCGTGGGCTCCACCGTCCTCATCGCCCGCGCCACCGGCGCCGGAAACCGCCAGGCGCTGGGGCGCATCGTGGGAAACACCGTCTACTTCTTCATGGCGCTCTCCCTGGTGCTGGCGGTGCTCCTCTGGCTCCTGGCCCCCGCAATCATCGCCCTCATCGCCACCCCCGAGGAATCCCGTCCCCAGACCCTCCAGTATCTGCGGATCTGCTTCTGCGGACTGCCCTTCCTCATGGGATACAATCTCTATAGCGCCATCCTGCGGGGACTGGGCGACTCCAAAAGCCCGCTGGCCTTCGTGGCATTGGCCGGCGTGGCGAATCTGGCGCTCGATCTCCTCCTGGTGGGCGCCCTGAAGATGGGCCCCGCCGGCGCCGCCCTGGCCACCATCGCATCCCAGGCGCTCTCCGTGGGCGCGGCACTCTTCTCCCTGCGACGACGCCCCCTGGGAATCCCCCTGAAGAAGATCGACCTCCAACTCCACGGACGCACCCTGCGCGAAATCCTCGCCATCGGAATCCCCGTCTGCTGCCAGGACGGTTTCATCCAGGTGGCATTCATGGTCATCACCGTCATCGCGAACCTCCGCGGCGTCCAGGACGCAGCCGCCGTGGGCATCGTGGAGAAGGAGATCGGATTCCTCTTCCTGGTGCCCTCCGCCATGCTCTCCTCCATCTCCGCCATGGGCGCCCAGAATGCCGGCGCCGGGCTGCACTCCCGCGCACGGCAGACCCTCTTCTGCGCCCTGGGATTCGCCATGGTCTATGGGCTCGCCTGCGTGGCGGCAATGCATCTCTGGCCCGAGCAGAGCGTCGCCTGCTTCACCACGGATCCCGAGGTCATCCAAATGGGCGGCGAATACATGCGCGGATACGTCTGGGATTGCTTCCTGGCGGGAATCCACTTCTGCTTCAGCGGATTCTTCTGCGCCTACGCACGCTCCGGACTCTCCTTCGCCCACAACGTGACCTCCATCCTCGTGGCACGTATCCCCCTGGCATACCTGGCCTCCGCAAAATTCCCCACCACACTCTATCCCATGGGACTGGCCACCACCTCCGGATCCCTCGTATCCGTCATCCTCTGCCTCGCATTCTTCTTCCTGGTGCCCTTCCCACAACACGACACGGCAAGACCGCCCATCGACTGAAGATCCGCAAGCACCAAAAAGAGGGGGCGCCGAGGGGAGGAAAAATTCGGATTTTTTTTTCAGGAAGCGGGGGAAGATTTCCTTGTTTGGGGACGTATTCCCCTATGACGCGAAGAACAATCCGCGTTTCCCATTGAGCCAAGCATCGTTCCTACGGTATTAGCACAGAATGAATGCGGCAACCGACAACCAAGGAGAAAGACTATGAAGCTACTGCACATTGGCGACATCCACCTGGGCTGCAAACTCCACGGACAGAGCCGTTCCGACGAATTCCAGAGGGTCTTCAAGCATTTGACGACGCGCGTAAAGGAGGAGTGCGTGGAGGCGGTGCTGATTTCCGGCGACGTCTTCGACACGGGGGCACCCTCCAACGAAACCGAAAGCCTCTACTACACCTTCCTGCGGGACCTCACCCAAGCCGGATGCAAGCAGGTGGTCATCATCGCCGGAAACCACGACAGCCCCGCACAGCTGAAGGCCCCCAAGGAGTTCCTCCAGCTCATGGGAATCCACGTGGTCGCGGAGATCGACCGCGAGGATCTCTCCAAGGAGGTCATTCCCCTGGGAGACCCCGAAAACCCCGCGGCATACGTCTGCGCCGTCCCCTACCTGCGCTGCCCTGATGTCCGCAACGACGCGTCCGCCGAGGCAGAGAGCACGGAGGCGCGCGACGAGGCCTTCCGCAACGGCGTCCGGGAACACTACCGGAAGGTCTACAAGCTGGCCGCCTCGCTGCGCAAGGATTCCTCGGTGCCCATTCTGGGCATGGGGCACCTCTATGCGCAGGGAAGCGTCCTGGGCACCTACAAGGGGCGCCAACAGCTCGTCGGCAATGTGCAGGACGTCTCGCTGGAGGGCCTCGCGGAGGGCTTCGGCTACCTGGCACTGGGACACATCCATCGCCCGCAGGCGCTCAATGGCCATGAGAATTGGCGCTACGCCGGTTCCCTCCTCCCCATGAACTTCCGGGAAGACAAGGAATACGAGACCCAGGTGGTCCTGCTGGATACCGCCGATCTCTCCAAGCCGCGCATCAACCCCATTCCCCGCGAATGCTTCCACTCGATGGCCTGCCTGGACGGCACTCTGGAGGAGCTGCAGGACAAGCTGACTGACCTCAAGAAAACCCGCGGCAACGAGAAGCTGTGGGTGAAGCTGGTGTGCACCCGCCGTCCCGAGATCTCCAATTGGAATGCGGACTTGCTGAAGCTCGTCGAGGACACCCCCATCCAGATCCTGGAGACGGAATTGCGGGAGCCCTCGAAGGCCGCCTCCCGCGGCGTCGAGGAGGCGCCGATCTCCCTCTCGGAGATGACGCCGGAGCAGCTCTTCGAGAAGCACATGCAGAAGCTCCTGCCGGAAATCACCCCGGAAACCCTGGAGGAATACCGGAAGCTCTTCCGGGAATCCCAGTCCAAGGCGGAGGATCCCTCGCAGCGCAAGGAGGGCCCCGCCAAGGCCGCCGTGGGACGCATGCAGTTCCAAAAGCTCGTCATCCAAAACGTGAACTCCCTCAAGGGGGAAACCACCATCGATTTCCAGCATCCCGCCTTCCGAGACGGAATCTTCCTGATCTGCGGACCCACCGGCTCCGGCAAAAGCAGCATCCTCGACGCCATCTGCCTGGCGCTCTTCGCCGAGACCCCGCGCGTCAAGATCACCAACTCCCGCGACGACGTCATCAACAGCAATGAGAAGGAACTCAAAGCGGAGCTGACCTTCTCCCTGGGTGACAAGGTATACTGCGCCTCCTTCCAACACGCCAAAAAGCCCCGCAAGCAAACGGATCTGCAGAACTACAAGCATACTCTCTCAGAGAACGGAAAAGAAATCCCCTGCAAGAGCTCGGAGACCCGCTACCAAATCGAGAAGCTCCTCGGCATGGACCTGGGAGAATTCACCCGGTGCGTGATGCTGGCGCAGGGCAGCTTCGATGCCTTCCTGAAGGCCAAGCCCAAGGAGCGCGTGGAGATGCTCCGAAAGATCACCGGCACCGAGCGATACACCGAAATCGGCAGAGCGATCAACCAAGACTACAGGGAGCTCGAGGACCAAAAGAAGAACCTGGAGCGCATCCTGAAGACCCAGGAGCACCTCTCCGACGAGGAGCTCAAAAAGGAGCTCGCAAAGATCGAAACGAATCTGGAGGAGAGCAAAAAGGGCCTCCAGTCCCTGAATGAACAGCTCGATGAGGCAAAACGCCACGAAGACGCCTTCGGACGTTGCGAAAAGGCAAAAAAATCCCTCGAGGAGTCCAATAAGACCCTCAAGGCCGCCGAGTCCGCTTGGACGACGAAGGCCCCCGAGGAAAAGCGCCGCAAGGATGCCCGTCGCGCGGAGCGCTGCCGAGACGACTACGACAGCTGGCATAACGCCGACACACAGCACAAGGAGGAGGAGTCCCGCGCGCAGGACCTCGACAAAGAGCGCCAGGTGCTGCAGGAGGAGCTCCCGCAGCTGAAATCCCAAGCGGAGGACGCGCAGAAGAAACTGGACAGCTTCCAGTCGTCCCAGAAAGAGAAGGAGTCCCTCTACCGGGAGGTCCGCTCCCTGGATTCCTCCATTGCCGAAAAGTCCCAGACTCTCCAAGGCGAGGAGAAGGAAGAGGAGAAACTCCAGGAGAAGCTAAAGACGTGCCGTCAGGAATTCCAGACGGAGGAAACCGCTTGGGAGGAGCACTCCCGACAGGCGAAGGATGCCCAGAGGTATCTCGATGGCCACGCAGGAGACAATGCCCTCGCCACGCAAAAGATCGACTGGGAGGCACGGCGCAAGGAGATCGTCAGCCTCGAAAAGGACGTCGACAAGAAGCGCGAGGCGTTGCGCAACGAGGAGGCCTCGTGGAAGACGTGCGAAGAGAAGGAGAAGGCCCTCCGAGAGAAGGTTGAGTCCCTCCAGGCGCAGGTCACTTCCTGCCAAGCGGAGGTCTCCCGCTTGCAGGCCAGGAAGTCGGAGATCCTGGAGGGCCATACCGAGGGGGAGTTGCAGAACAGCCTGTATGCCGCCAAAAAGCTGGAGGAGTTCTTCCAGGACGGCGCAAAGCGGGAGGACTTCCTGACGCCCGGAAAGCCCTGCCCTCTCTGCGGCTCCACCACACACCCATACTGCGAAGGAACCCCCGCCCCACAACAACAGGCACAGGAGCTCTGCCAGAGGCTACAAAATCAGGCAAGCGCTCTGGAAGAGGCAAAAAAGGCCCTCCTGAATGCCGAACAAGAGCAAGGCAACGCACAGCACGCCCAGGAGTTGCAGGCAAACAATCTCGCAAATCTCGTCAATCAGAAAAACGAGGCTCTCCGACGCCGAAACCGCGCCTCCCAGGAGTGGAAGGACGCCCACGATAAGGCGGAGACTAAGACGAAGGCCCTCGCCGAGGAAATCCACACGCTGCTCCAAGTGGAGTGGAAGGACCACAAGTGCCTCCCGATACAGCTAAATGAGCGCATCCAGAAATACGAGGCGTCCCGCAAGGCAGTGGATGCTCTGGAGAAAGAGCGACAGGAGTTCCAGAACAAGGAAACCGCCTTTCAGACGGAGTCCAAATCCCTGCAAGGACAGCTCACGACCCAGCAGGCAAAGATCGACACTCTCCGCAAGGAGCTTTCGAACCTCCGGAAGAAGCGGCAGGAGAAGCTGGGCGACCAGCTGGTGGAGACCCTGGAGAATGCGCTGAAGCAGAAAGAGAAGGCGCTCACTGACGCCCTCGCGAAGGACCGCGAGGCCCTGAATACGAAGAAAGAGCTCCTGAATACCCGCACCAAGGATTGCGCGGAGGCACGCGCAAGGCTGCAACAGGACGCCGCCAATCTGGAGGCCCTCCGCACAAAGTGGGAGGAGTCCCGAGCCAAGAATGGCTTTGAGGACGAGGCGTCCTTCCTGGCACTCCGCATGGATCCCCGCGAACTCCAGACCCTGGAAGACGAGCTCAATACGCTGAAAGCCGCGGTGGAAAAGGCGCAGACCACCCTGGAGGAGAAAAACCGCAATGTCCAGGAAATCCAGAAGGAGCTCCCGCCGGGGGTCACACACGAGGAAAATCTCGCCCGAAAGGACGAGCTCGCTGCCAAGCAAAAGGAACTCCAGGAAGAGATCGAGGAGCTCAAGCTGAAGAAAAAGAACGACGAGGATCTCATCAAGGTGCGTGAGGAGACTCGCCAGAAACGAAAGGAGCTGATGCCAAAGTTCGACATGCGCAAGACCCTGGACGACTACTTCGGGAGCACCGACTCCCGGGATAACTTCGGAAGGGTGGCACAGATCTATACCTTCCAGGAATTGCTCCACTACGCCAACGAAAACCGCCCCGCATTCTTCCGCCAGCACTTCACTTTGGAAATGACCCCCTCGGAGAATCCCCAGAACGACGACCTGGAGCTCTCCGTCATCGACCACTACCAGGGCGATCTCATCCGAACCGCCAATAACCTCTCCGGCGGCGAATGCTTCGAGCTCAGCCTCGCACTGGCACTGGGACTGGCCGCCATGAGCGCCAAGAGCAAACGCCTCACCCTCGGAAATGTCCTCCTGGACGAGGGCTTCGGAACCCTGGACTCCAATGAGCTGACCTCCGCACTGGATCTCCTCGCAAATATCAATACCGACGACGGAAAACTCGTCGGTATCATCAGCCACGTGGAAAAACTCCAGGAACGAATCCCCACGAAAATCCAGGTCACGTCCATCCAGGGCGTCGGAAAAATCCTCCTCCCCTACCAAAAGAAGGATTAGTCCACAATTCAAAACCAACCACGGAAGGGCACAACGTGTTCTTCCGTGGTTAAAAGCCAACCACCGAAGGGCACGGAAACGGCTGACGCCGACACGGAAAGGAGAAAAAAT
>CAVDSU010000010.1:0-2969 GCA_963611685.1 bacterium | reverse complement strand
TTTCGGTGTGCTTCCGTGTCCGCGCTAGCGGCTTCTGCGAGATTCCGTGGTTAAAGCCAACCACAGAAGGGCACGGAAACGGCTGGCGCCGACACGGAAAGGAGAAAAAATTATCTTCCGTGTACTTCCGTGTCCGCGAAGCGGCTTCTGCGAGATTCCGTGGTTAAAGCCAACCACCGAAGGGCACGGAAACGGGGGCTACATTAGCGCTATGCCGGCAAGCGAAAGAGGGGTCTCCCGTTGCCGCGGGGGTCTCCCGCCCCAAGCAGTCGGATGTCTCGCAAGCCAAGGCCCCCCGCCCTTGGGGTATCGTTTTCCAGACCTAGACAAGACGCCGTGAAATTCCGATTGAAGCAATATGACTTGGATTTGCTCTCCTTCGACGTAAGGATGGAGGCGCTGGACGGCTTTGCCTGCACGATCCTGGAAAAGAGCCCAGAATACTCGTCCTTGCTTCCCATCGGCCTGACCCTGACTGGCGACGGACTGCTTTCCTGGCTGAAATCCCGCGTGATTCCGAAAAACCGTGAATTTGTGGACAAGATCCTCTCGGTCTACGGGTTGCACCACAACAACATCCTCGGCATCCTCAAGCTGTGCCTCGGACTTTCCCTCAATGACAGCTATTGGGTCGTGCCGGAAGGCTTCAACGGACGGTTCCAGGACTACAACCTCTACGAAAACGCCTTCGAAAAGGCGCTGTCGCTGATTGCCTACACCGGATACGGGAGCGTGCGTCCCAGCGCCTTCTCGTCCTCTCCGGAATTCACGACCAACGGCAATCTCCGCAAGGGCTGGCGAAAGCTAGGCGGGAGGATTCTGCTATACAAGGGCGGGAGCTCCGGCGGAGCCAACACCAGCAACGAGCCGTATTCCGAATTTTACGCCTCGCAGATCGCGGATGCCATGGAACTGTCACACGTCCCCTATGGGCTTGCAAAATGGAAGGGGACGCTTTGCAGCACCTGCGAACTCTTCACGGACATCGACCATTCCTTCGTCCCGGCATGGCGCTGCTTCCCCAACAAGAGGCTCTCCGAGATTGCGGAAGAACTGAAAGCCCTGGGGAAGGACTTCTACCAGCCCTTCTGCGACATGATGGTCTTTGATGCGTTGACGTACAATACCGACCGTCATCTGGGCAATTTCGGCCTGATGGTCGACAACCAGACGAACAAGCCATACGCCTTTGCCCCGCTCTTTGACAACGGCCTGGCGCTCTTTCCGTCGGCAATGAAGGAGGATCTTGCCGAGATCGAGCGCTACGCGCAGAGCCGCACACCGGTCTTCGGGGCCTCCTTCGACGAACTTGCCACGGCATTCCTGACAGACCGACAGCGCAAGCAACTCCGACATCTGGTCGATTTCCAGTTCCTCCGCCATAAGAACTACAATCTGCCGGCCTGGCGGCTGAAGGCACTGGAGGGATTCTTACGGCAAAGAGTCCACTTCCTGCTGTCAATGCCCCCAAAAGAATAAATTCCGTGTCCGCGTAGCGGCTTCTGCGAGATTCCGTGGTTCAAGCCAACCACCGAAGGGCACCGAAACGGCTTGCGCCGACACGGAAAGGGATATTTTTCGGTGTGCTTCCGTGTCCGCGAAGCGGCTTCCGTGAGATTCCGTGGTTCAAACCCAACCACCGAAGGGCACGGAAACGGCTGACGCCGACACGGAAAGGAGAAAAACAATCTTCCGTGTGCTTCCGTGTCCGCGAAGCGGCTTCTGCGAGATTCCGTGGTTCAAGCCAACCACCGAATACACCGAAACGGCTGACGCCGACACGGAAAGGATATTTTTCCGTGTCTTCCGTGTCCGCGCCAGCGGCTTCTGTGAGATTCCGTGGTTCAACCCAACCACCGAAGCGGCGGGGTCCTTCCTACTTCTTTCTCCCGAGGATTTTCAGGAGATAGAGGAACATATTGACGAAGTCGAGATAGAGTTCCAGGGCTCCCAGGATCGCGATTCCGGGGTGTCCGTATCCCTCCTCATGGATTTGTCGGATCTTTTGGGAGTCGTATGCCGTGAGTCCGGCGAAGATTCCGACGCCCAGGATGCTGATAGCGAAGTCCATTGCCGCGGAGTGGAGGAAGAGATTGACCACGGTGGCGATGATGATTCCGAAGAGAGCAATTGAGAGGAGTCCGCCCAGTCCGGAGAGATTCTTCTGGGTGAGAGTCCCGTAGAGGGAGGTCGCGCCGAAGGTCAGGGAGGTCACCAGGAATGCCTGCCAGATGACGCCGATTTCGTATGCATAGAAGATGGTGGAGAGTGTGACGCCATTGAGGGCGGCATACCCCAGGAATCCCACGAAGGCCAGGATCGGCGGGAGCTTGGTGATTGCCCAGCTCAGCGCAAACACCAGGATCAGCTCCGCGAAGATGCAGGGATAAATCACCTTCATCAGAGTCTGTGGCGCCACATTCTGGTAGGTGAGCCAAGACGCCACCGCCGTCACCAACAGCCCCAGCGTCATGGAGCCATAGACCCTGTTGATGAAACTCACCTCGTGGGCGGCAAACTCCTCGGGGCGGCGAATCTCAAAATCCGCACCATTTTGATCGGGACGATAGACCATGGGATACACCTCCTGATTGGCTGTTGAGCGACTCGTAAAAAAAAACGCACAAAATAAGACCCACACCCCCGCGAAGCGTTCCACACGCACAAAATGAAAAAAATTGCAGGAAGATCTCCAAAGGACGGAGGGGCTGCGCCCCCCGAATTAGTACCTAGCCATTAGTGGCTAGTGGCTAGTTTGCAAGGTGCCGCAGGCGCTCTTCCGCCTACCGGCGGTTTAGTACCTAGCCATTAGTGGCTAGTGGCTAGTTTGCAAGGTGCCGCGGGCGCTTTTCCGCCTACCGGCGGTTTAGTACCTAGCCATTAGTGGCTAATGGCTAGTTTGCAAGGTGCCGCGGGCGCTCTTCCGCCTACCGGCGGTTTAGTACCTAGCCATTAGTGGCTAGTGGCTA
>CAVDSU010000009.1:0-38994 GCA_963611685.1 bacterium | reverse complement strand
TTGCCCATTGCCCATTTGCGGCGCACTTTGGCGCCGCTTTACGCACGCGCCGGTAAATTCCGGCGCGGGGTTTCGGGCGGAGCCGAAACCCTGGCCTAACTTCCTCCTTCCTCCTTCCTCCTTCCTCCTTTTTTTATATTCGTGTTTCCCCTCCTCTACAACCTAAAGCGCGTGATCAAGCTGGGCATGCGGAGCATCGTGGAGCACAAGCTCCGCAGCTTCCTGACCATGCTTGGCATCATCTTCGGAGTAGGCAGCGTCATCGGGATGCTGGCCATTGGCGAGGGCGCGTCGCATGAAGCGCGGGAGCAGATCCGCGGCATGGGCAGCAAGAACATCATCTTGCGCTCCCTGAAGCCCGCCGAGGACGGCGGTGGCGGCGGTGGGCGGGGCATGCGGAGCCTCCTGACCTCCTATGGCCTGAAATACGAGGACCTCCTGCGGCTGAAAGAGCTCTACCCGGCAGTGCACATCCATATCCCCGCGCGCGAAATGCAGGTGCGCCTGCGCTACGGCCAGACCAGCATCCCCACCCGCATCGTGGGAACCGTCCCCTGGGCCCTGGAACACTCCTCCTACTCCCTGGCAAAAGGGCGTTTCCTGGACGCGCAGGACGTAGAGCGCAACGAGAATGTGGTGGTGCTCACCGAGGCCACCGCGGGGATCCTCTTCCCGCTGGAGTTCCCGCTGGGGAAGAACGTCTATTTGGGCGGGCAGTCCTACCAGGTCGTGGGAATCCTCCGGGAGCACGGCAGCGTGGAGGCCGCCAATGGCGCCTCGCGCAAGGAGCTCCAGAAGGCCTTCATCCCCATCACCGCCGCGCGGCGGCGCTTCGGCGACGTGATCATGAACCGCGAGAGCGGCTCCATGACCCTGGAGAAGGTGGAACTCCACCAGCTCACCCTCACCGCGCCCACCGAGGAAGAGGTGGTGCCCCTGTCCGCCGCCGTCCGCGAGACCCTCCTGCTGACCCACAAAAAGACCGACTTCGAGATCACCGTGCCCCTGGAACTCCTCCGGCAAGCGGAATCCACCAAGCGGATCTTCAATGTGGTGCTGGGAAGCATCGCCGCCATCAGCCTCCTGGTGGGCGGCATCGGCATCATGAATATCATGCTGGCGAATGTCACCGAGCGCACCCGCGAAATCGGCATCCGTCGTGCCCTGGGCGCCACCCGCACCCATATCGTGGTGCAATTCCTCACCGAGGCGCTCCTCCTCTCCTTCTGCGGCGGAATCCTCGGCATCGCCCTGGGAATCGCAGTCCCCAAGACCGTCACCCGCCTCGCCGGACTGACCACGCTCATCCGGCCCGACTCCATCCTCCTCGCCTTCTCCATCGCCCTGGCCACCGGAGTCGTCTTCGGAATCTACCCCGCCATCCGCGCGGCGCAGCTCTCCCCCATGGAGGCGCTCCGCCACGAGTAGGGGTCGGGGATGCCGAAGTCGCTTGCGGTCCGGGGCTTTCGTGCTAAATTAAGGGCTCTTACGCACCCGTCCAGCCGCCCCGAAGCAGGGATTTCTTGCTTCGGAGACGATCTTACCCTCTTTCTTCCCCTTGAAGGCGGCGACAGTTTACGACAGGTGGACTGCAAGTAACGCAACAAACACGGAGGACCAGAATCATGGCCACCAAGAAGAGCACCACGCACGGTGCCAAACACACCCTGTGCCGTCGCATCGGCTTCTGCCTGTGGGGAATGCCCAACTGCCCCACCAACAGCCGCGTCATCAAGACCCGCGAGGGCGGCGACGCCACCAGCACCCCCAAGGCCTACCCCGCCGGACAGCATGGTCCCACCAAGCGCCGCGTGAAGCTCTCCACCTACGGACAGCTGCTGCTGGAGAAGCAGAAGCTCAAGACCTTCTACGATCTCTCCGAGCACCAGCTCACCTTCATCTACCACAACTCCAAGCGTGGTCTGGGCAACACCGGCGACAAGCTGCTGGCGAACCTGGAGATGCGCCTGGTCTCCGCGGTCTACCGCAGCGGCCTGGCCCCCACCATCTTCGCCGCGCGCCAGGTGGTCAGCCATCGCCACATCCTGGTGAACGGAAAGGTCTGCGACCGCGCCAGCTACCGCCTCAAGGCCGGTGACGTGCTCACCATCAACGAGCAGCACTCCCCCATGATCGCCAAGATCGCCAAGGAGAGCTCCGCGGTCCTGCCTCCCTACCTGGAGAAGGACGCCAACGACAAGTGCAAGGTCACCGTCACCCGCGAGCCCCTCACCGAGGAGATCCACGTCGACGTCTCCATCATCAAGGTCATCGAGTACTACAACCTGCACTAATCCGCCGGGTTGAAGCCTTGATCCCCAAGAAGCCGCCTCCCCCAAAAAGGGAAGCGGCTTTTTTCGTTTTCCGCGACGGTCCCAAAAAGCGCGGCTTGCGAACCGCCGGAATGCGGTCCTTTCCGGCGTCATTACATTATGCGCCGCGCCGGATGCCCCCCCTCTCCGGAGGGGCGCCACGGCAATCCCAGCGTTTTTTTCACGACCCCCGAGGGCCTTTGCAGTTTTTCCATGGAACCGAAGAGCGAGAATTCTTTTTTAGCCGAGCTGTCGAGCGACCTGGAGTCGTTGCGTTCCTCCGGCTCCTTCCGCCAATTGCGGGAGATCACGCACGAAGAGGGCGCATTGGCGCGCTGGGACGGCCGGCGCTTCCGGAATTTCTCCAGCAACGACTACATGGGCGTCGGCGGCAACGAGGAATGGCGGCGGGAATTCTACGCAGTCTGCCCGGACCTGGGCTCCCCCGAGCTGGCGCAGTCCTGCACCTCCTCGCGGCTGCTCACGGGAAACACGCCCGCATACGCCCGCCTGGAGCGCACCCTCTCGGAGATGTACAACGGCCGCGCGGCACTGGTCTTCAACAGCGGCTACCACGCCAACATCGGCATCCTGCCCGCCCTCGCCCAAAAGGAGGACCTGATCCTCTCCGACAAGCTCAACCACGCCAGCATCATTGACGGGCTCCGGCTCTCCGAGGCGCCCTTCCGACGCTACGCCCACAACGACATGGAGCACCTCCGGAAGCTCCTGACGCAGCTCCGGGGCACCTGCCGGCGCGTCTTCCTGGTGACGGAATCGGTCTTCAGCATGGACGGCGACTGCGCGCCGCTGGCGGAGCTGGTGGCGCTGAAGCAGGAGTTCGACGCCGTGCTGGTGGTGGACGAGGCGCACGCGGTGGGCGTCCGGGGTCCCCGTGGCGCGGGGCTCGCGGCGGAGCTCGGGCTTGCCGACCAGGTGGACGTGCTGGTCGGCACCTTCGGAAAGGCCTTCGGCTCCACCGGCGCCTACGCCATCCTGGACCCCATCGTCAAGGAATACCTGGTCAATCACACGCGCTCCCTCATCTTCACCACCGGACTGCCCCCCGTGGTCCTGAACTGGAGCAACTTCGTCCTGAAGAACTTCTCCGTCTTGGACCAGGAGCGCCACGAGCTGCTGTCCAAGGCGGCGCGACTCCGGAAGATCTTCCAGTCGCGGGGACTCGCCACCGGCGGCGACTCCCAGATCGTGCCCCTGGTGGTCGGAGGCGACAAGGAGGCGTGCCAGCTGGCGGAAAAGTACCAGCAGGCGGGAATCCTGGTCTTCCCCATCCGACACCCCACCGTGCCCGCCGGCACCGCACGGCTGCGCTTCTCGCTCTCCGCGGCCCTCTCCTGGGAGGACGTGGAGGCGGCCGGAAAGCTCCTATGAGGCTCCTTCGACAGAACGAAACCGCCGGCAAGAAGGGCGTCATCCTCTTCTTTACGGGATGGGGAATGGATCCCGCCGCCACCGCGCATCTCGCCGCCGGCGACTACGAGGTGCACACCTTCTGGGACTACACGGAGCTCCCCGCCGCGCTCCCCGACGCGCTCCCCCGTGACCGCGAGGTGCATCTCGTGGCCTTCTCCCTGGGGGTCTGGGCCGCCGCGCAGCTCCCCTGGGAACCCGGGCTCCTCCAGAGCGCCCTGGCGCTCAACGGGACGACGGAACCCCGCAGCGAAAAGACCGGCATCCCGCCGGCGGTCTTCGACGGCACTGCCGAAAACTGGCTCATGCCCCGCGCGCGGGAGCGCTTCCTCTTCCGCATGACCGGGAGCCTCCCCACCGCACAGGCCTTCTCCTACGGCACGCGCACTCCGGAAGGCCAACAGCGCGAGCTGCGCGCCATCGCTTCCGCCTGCCAGAGGGCCGCCGCACCGCAGGGGTGCCCCTACACCCGCGCGCTCGTCGGCACCCGCGACCGGATCTTCCCGCCGCAGGCGCAACGGCTTGCCTGGGAAAATGCCGGCGTCGCCATCACGGAACGGGAGCTGCCACACCATTGCCTTGCCACCCTGAACTCCTGGGAGGAGGTCCTCCGCCTTGCCTGACACCACGCCATCCCTTGAACGCATCCGACAGCGCTTCGCCCGGAGCCTGGACTCCTACGGAGACGCCGCCACCCTCCAGGCGGAGATGGCGCGCACGCTCCTGGAGGCCCTGAAAGCCCAGGCGGGCACGCGCTTTCCGCGACTCCTGGAGGCCGGCTGCGGCACCGGGGTCCTCACCGACCTGGTGGAACAGCAGCTCGCATTCCAGGAGCTCCTCCTGGTGGATCTCGTGCCGGAATGCGCGCGCTTCCACCAGCGCCGCCCCAAGGCGTCCTTCCGCGCCGGCGACCTGGAGGCCCTGGAACTCCCCCAGGAACTGGATCTCTGCCTGGCAAATGCCGTCTTCCAATGGCTGAAAGCCCCCCAGGCATTCCTGAAACGCCTCCACAAGGCCCTGAAGCCCAGCGCAATCCTGGCATTCACCACCTTCGGTCCACAGAATCTCCGGGAAGTCCGGCAACTCACGGGACGCGGTCTAGAGTACCCGCCTGTGGGGCAATGGGAGGAGATGCTCACGCAGGAGGGCTACCAGCTCCTCGGCAAAAAGGAAGGCCTCCGCGCCCTGCCCTTCCCCACGCCCCTGGATGTCCTGAAACACCTGAAGGCCACCGGAGTCACCGCCACCGGCGACGGCGCACCCCCCTGGTCCCGCACAAGACTCCAGGAATTCCAAGGACAATACCGGGAACGGTTCTCTCTCCCCGACGGACAGGTCTCCCTCACATACCACCCCGTCCTGATCCTCGCAAGACGACTCCCATAGGCTCCGCCACGCCACACCCCACAAGGAGAAACGCCACCATGATCCCCAACGACCCCCAGAACCCCTACGGTCCCACGGTTCCCGTGAACGTCAATGTCAATACCTACGGACAGGAACTGAGCCCCACCGTCACCAAGACCGACTGGCTGATCTGGATCATCCTCACCGCGATCCCCGTCGTCAACATCATCATGCTCATCGTCTACGCCTGCGACTCCTCCAAGCCCAGCCGCGCAAACCTGGCGAAGGTGTCCATCATCCTCGCCGCAGTCTTCCTCATCGGGGCATTCCTCATCGCAGGCTGCGGCGCACTGGTCGCCGCCACATTGGTCGGCGTGGAATAGGGCCGAACAGGACAATTCCGGACAATTCTTTCACAAAAATGCCACCGGCGGGAGGAAAAACCGTCCTCCCGCCATTATAGTATGGTGGCAATGGCCCGAAAGGGAATTTTTCCAGCGTCACCGTCGGAAGTCGGGTCGCGGAGCCCGGGTCAGAACACATCCACCCCCAGCAAGAGGAATTTCCCCTATGGTGAACGAGCACATTGCCGAATTTATGGAGTCCTTCCCCCATGAGGCGTTGACCTTCAACGACGTCTCCATGGAAGTCTATTACGCGGATTTCCTCCCCGGCGAGGCATCCACGGTCTCCAAGTTCAGCCGCAACATCGCCCTGAATGTGCCCTTTATCTCCGCCGCCATGGACACGGTGACCGAGCACAAGATGGCCATCGCCATGGCAAAGCTGGGCGGCATCGGCGTGATCCACAAGAACCTCACCCCCGCCCGACAGGCCGCCGAGGCAGCCGCCGTCAAGCACTACCTCAACGGCATCATCGAAAACCCCGTCACCTTCCACAAGGGACAGAAGGTCTACGAGATCATCGCCGAGCGCGCCAGCAAGGACTATAAGTTCAACGGCTTCCCCATCCTCGACGAGGAGGGCCGCCTCTGCGGACTGTTCACCCACCGCGACCAGAAGTTCATGACCAACTACGACGTCCCCGTCGAGTCCGTCATGACCACCAACCTGGTCACCGCCCCCAAGGGCACCGACATGACCCAGGCGCTGGAGATCATGCTCAAGAACAAGGTGGGCAAGCTCCCCCTGGTTGACGAAGAGGGCCGCCTGGCCGGACTCTACAGCCTCCAGGATGTGCGCACCCTCATCGACAAGATGGAGCCCAACTACAACCGCGACAGCCAGCACCGCCTCCGCGTCGCCGCCGCCGTGGGCATCTACGACGCCGAGCGCATCGACGCCCTGGTGAGCGTGGGCACCGACGCCCTGGTGGTGGACTCCGCCCACGGGCACTCCAAGAATGTCATGGAGACCGTCCGCGAAATCAAGCGGCAGTATCCCCAGGTCGACGTCATCGCCGGAAATGTCTGCACCGAGGAAGGCGCCCGCGCCATGCTCGAGTGCGGCGCCGACGCCGTGAAGGTCGGCATCGGCCCCGGCTCCATCTGCACCACCCGCGTGGTCGCCGGCGTCGGAATCCCCCAGCTCACCGCAATCTACAACGCCTACAAGGCGGTGGGAGACGAAATCCCCATCATCGCCGACGGCGGCATCGCGCACTCCGGCGACATCGCGAAGGCGCTGGCCGTGGGCGCCAGCAATGTCATGATGGGCTCCGCGCTGGCCGGCACCGAGGAGTGCCCCGGCGAACGGATCCTCCACCAGGGACGCACCTACGTGATCTACCGCGGAATGGGCTCCGTGGACGCCATGCGCAAGGGAAAGGGCTCCCGCGAACGCTACGGCGTCTCCGCCGAAACCGCCGAGAGCCGCCTGGTGCCCCAGGGCATCGAGGGAATGATCCCCTTCCGCGGCTCCGTGGGAGACGTGGTCAACCAGTACGCCGGCGGACTCCGCTTCTCCCTGGGATACCTCGGCGCACGCACCATCCCCGAACTCCAGCAGCACGCACGCTTCTGGAGAGTCAGCTCCGCCGGACTCCAGGAGGCACACCCCCACAACGTCATCATGCAGAAGGACGCCCCCAACTACTCCGCGTCCTGATAAACACAACAGATCCACAACGGCCACTGCCGCCCGCCAAAGACACCCCCGGGCGGCAGCCACCCACACACAAGAAAGAGGCGTTCCGCATCCCGCGCAACGCCTCTTCTTTTTTGCCCAAGACACCCGGATTTTCCCGGATTTTCCCGCGTCATTTTCGCAAAATTGAGAAAGTGCAATCCCGCCTCTCCGCCAGCGAATCCCCCAATTCCTTCCCGAAAATTCCCGTCCCGCCTGAAAAAAAAGGTCCTCGTGGCTTGAATTGCAGAGAAAAAAAAGTATGTTAGCGCCTAACACTGTTTTCCTCCCCTTTACGTGAAGCTCGAAGCCCCTGCCTGACCCCTCCCATCCCAAGGGGCAGAGACTCCCCACGGACCCCTTTAGAGAAATGGCCAAAAACGAAAGATTCCTGACCGTTGACATTGGCGCGGCCGCCATCAAGCTGAGCGAATTCGAGTTCGACCAGACCGGCGGCATGCGGATGATCACCTTCGCCCACCGCGAATACGAGGAAGAGCTCTCTGAGGAGAACCGCATTCGCGTGATTGAGGGTGTGCTCCGCCAGATGTTGCTGGAGGCCAACATCCACACGCAGCGGACCATGTTGTCCATCTCCGGCCAGACCGCGCTGATCCGTTTCAGCCAGCTGAACAACCTGAACAACGACCGCAAGCAGCTGCGGCAGCTGGCGCAGTTCGAGGCCACCCGAAACCTCCCCTTCGCCCAGGACGAGGTGAGCATGGACTTCCAGCTCATCGCCGGCGATGACGAGAACCAGGACACCGTGGACATGCTCTCCGTGGTGGTCAAGAAGGACATCGTCGAGCAGATTGTCCAGGCGGTCCGCCGCGTGGGCCTGGCTCCCCAGCTGGTCGATGTGGCGCAGGTGGCCTGCTACAACGCCGCCCGCGCCAATGGCCTGGGCGCCGATGGCTGCGTGATGCTGATCTCCATTGGCGGTCGCACCACGAACCTCCTCTTCCTGGAAGGCAACCGCTTCTACGCGCGTACCATCCCCATTGCGGGACACTCCATCACCCAGCAGATCGCCCGGAAATTCTCCATCGGGCAGCCCGAGGCCGAGGAATTCAAGCGCCGCCACGGCTATGTGGCGCGCACGGACGAGGGTGACGAGAATGGCGCCGAGGCCAGCTCCGACGTCTCCAAGATCGTCCGCAACGTCATGCGGCGCATCCACGGCGAAATCGCGCGCTCCATCGCGATCTACAAGAGCCAGCAGCACGGCAGCGATCCCGTGAAGATCTACCTGACCGGCGGCACCACCATCCTCAGCTATTGCGACCAGTTCTTCGCCGAGAAGTTCGGCCTGCCCGTGGAATATTTCAACCCGCTCGGATGCATCCAGCTGGATCCCGCCATTGACAAGCAGCGGCTCTCCGAGGTGGCGCATACCTTCAGCGAAGTGGTCGGACTGGCCCTGCGCTACTCCCAGACCTGCCCCGTCGAAATCAACCTGTTGCCCCGCGACGTGGCGCAGCAGCAGTCCCTCTTCTACAAGAAGCCCTACTTCGTGGCCTCCATGTTCACCCTGCTGGTCATGTTCTTCCTCATCGACACCAGCATGCGACGCGCCGTCGACGAGACCAAGACCCAGCTGGGCGCCTACCAGACCACCCGCGGAAAGTTCGAGCCCGCCTACAACGACCTGAAGGGCGCCCTCGGAAACGTGGACAGCGCACAGTCCCAGGTCACCGAGCTCTCCGCCTTCCTCATGCAGCGCGCACAATGGCCCCTCATCCTGGAAGAGATCTTCCGCGCCCGCCCCGACAATGTCTGGATTGACAGCATCCGCCCCGTCTTCGGCGAGGTGCAGCAGGTCGAGCAGACCAGCATCGTGGAGGAGGAGAGCGCCGAGAACAGCGGCGGCATGAACGACATGTTCAGCCTTGGCAACATGGGCGGCAGCTCTGACATGATGAGCCTGGGCGGCATGGACGACATGATGGGCACCGGCTCCGGCTCCAACCTGCCCTCCCTCACCGCTATCGGCGGCCTGGAGATCGACGCACACACCATCACCTCCCACAACGCGGTCTTCGGCCGTGACCCCGAGCTGGCCCCCGAGCCAAAGTATCCCTTCGAAATCCCCGAAAAGACCGAGGAGGAAGGAGAGGAAGAGGAGCCCATGCTGGACGAGGAGGGCAACGAGATTGTCCGCCAGCAGGACGACAACCACTTGGACCAAGCCGGCGAACTGCTCTTCCTGCGCAACCTGAAGAAGTCCCAGCTCTTCAGCAACGAAGAGGGCTACACCACCATCACCGGACGCCAGAAGAACGAAATCCTGGAGAACGGCGTGGACTTCCAGATCCAGGTGAAGTTCAATGCGGAGCTTGAGGCGTATCCCTGGAGCGAGGCAAGCAGCAACGGCTCCCTCGGCGGCCGCCGCGGCGGAATGGATCTCTAACACAGCGCACGGGACGCCACACAAGGAAAAGACCTTCAAACCCTATCCTCCCTTCCAACGGCAATGAATATCATCAAAAAACATTGGGGAATCCTTCTCTGCGCTCTGGTATTCCTGGTGCTCCTGGGCGTCCTCCTCGCCGACACGGTGAAGAACCGCAACGAATACCAGCAGACGATCAAGGAGATTGAGGAGCAGGAGGGCTGGTTCGACAAGGTGAACAAGGACGGCTGGAAGCTCAGCAAGAATGGCAGCGGCGTCCTGGAGAATGTCCTGCAGGCCGAGCGCAACCAGGAGATTGCCGAGGAAGTGGTCCGCAAGAACCGCCAGGATCTCTACCAGCGCTTCGCCATCCGCCCCGAGCTCCCCCCGAATCCCTCCCGCGCCCAGGAGATGCTCGACCAGAAGCTGAGCCAGATCACGACTCTCGCCCTGAAGACCTATAAGCTCGACTGCGGAATGGCTCTCGGCGGCAAGCTGGCCGAACTCAACCAGGACAACACCACCCTCACCAGCGCCGACTTCCTCCCCGTCTTCCGGCAGGCCGCCATCTACGAGGAACTCATCCGGCACCTGGGAAAGGCCGGCGTGAAGCGCGTGGAGAACCTGGATTTCCCCCGGTCCCTCCAAGTCGAGGAGGCCGATGGATACACCATCACCCCCATCACCCTCTCCCTCTACGCCAGCCCCGCCGTCCTCCAGAAGCTGATCAATAACCTCCTCCAAGACCGACACATGCTCTTCTTCCTGCGCGCTGTCGAACTCGAGGACGAGAACATCGGCGATCCCACCGCGGAATACTCCCAGATCGCGCTGGTCCGCCGCCAGCAGCTGGACGCCAAGAAGCCCGGCGCCGCAGCGAACTCCCTCAACGGCATGGGCAACATGTCCTCCAGCCGCTCCAGCCGCCGCACCGAAAAGGCCTCCGCCTCCTCCCGCGAAAGCCGCCGCAGCTCCAAGAACAGCGGACTCTCCGGAAACTCCTCCCGCTCCTCCAGGACCTCCCGCAGCGCCAGCCGCTCCGCCTCCGGCATCCCCGGCATGGGCGGCAGCATGGACAGCATCCAGAACCTGGCCAACATCAACGAGGCGCTGCTCGTCTACGAGGAGCCCAAGCGACAGGACAATTTCATCTTCCGGCCGCCCCGCTCCATCCGGGCGGATCTCACCCTGGATCTGATCGAATACGCTGCGCCCGACGCAGAATAGGCAGGAGCGATCAGCCGCACCCATTACCCCAGCAACGAACACAGGGAAGGATAGACAGTGGACTTCATCATTCGCCATTACGAGAAGCTGATCCTCATGATTTGCCTGCTCCTGCTCCTCATGAGTCTTCATATCGTCTCCAAGACTCAGGACGAGATGAGCCAGCAGACCGCCGATGTCAACAAGCGCACCCAGCCCGAGACCATCGTCCGCTGCGACAAGATGGTCGAGGAGCTCGACACGGCTGCCTTCCCCTCCATCGACGAGATCCTCGCCAACCCCCTGACGAAGGTGGAGCTCGCCGTCTCCCCCAACGGCGACGGCCGCACGGGCCTGCTTGAGGGAGGCAACCTGGTTATTTGTAAAAACACCAAGTGTGGCTATATTCTCCCATACTCTGCGAACGTCTGCCCCTGGTGCAACGCTACTCAGGAAGCCATCGGTCCCGAAACCACGGAGACTGACGACCTCGACCAGGACGGCATCCCCGATCTGGTGGAGAAGGCAACCACCTTCCTCCACTACAGGTACCCGCTCGACGCCATGATGGACGCCGACCAGGACGGCTTCCTCAACATCGAGGAATACCGCGCCGGCACCGCCATGGATGACCCCGAGTCCCGGCCCGCCCTGGCATATCTCCTCCGCGTCGCCTCCGCAGAACAGGAAGAGATCCCCGTCACCCTCCGACGCATCAAGCAGAACGGCTCCGCCAATCCCAAGGACTGGAAGGCCAATGTCGAGGTGACCGGCGAGCCCCGCCCCGTCGACGTGAAGATGGGCGCCGCGATTCCCAAGATGAACGGCTTCAAGCTCACCGCCTTCGACAGGGACAACAACTCCATCACCATCTCCAACGACGCCGAGACCTACGTGATCGTGGCCGGCGCCGAGAAGATCCGCAAGCCCGTCTATACCATCGTCCTCCAGTATCTGGGAAACCACATCTACGGCGCACCGGTTCGGCACATCACCGTGGATGACATGATCAAGGAGGCCGAAGAGGCCGAAAACCTCCGCCGGAATCCCCGCCGCGGCCTCCTCGGAATGCAGCAGGGACAGGGCCAGATGGATGGCGCCATGGCTGGCATGCCGGGCATGATGGGCGCCCAAGGAATGATGGGTGCCCAGGGAATGCAGGGCCAGATGGGCGGCATGATGAATGGCCAGGGCCAGGGCGACATGCAGCTCTCCTTCAACATCACTCCCGGCACCGAATTCGTCCTCCGGAAATCCCCCGCCGGCGCCCTCTCCATGACCTCCGGCACCGGACGCACCAGCGCCCTCGGAAACAGCTACGGGAACTCCTATGGCGCCGAGGAAGAGGCCCGGGAGACCGTGGAATACTACCAGATGCTGGATCTGGGGACCTCCCCCAGCGGCGAGCCCGTCGTCCAAGTCCAGAAGCTGACCTTTGCTGGCGGCGCCCCCGAGGGCGAGCCCATCACCGTGCGCCCCTTGGACAAGACGCCCTACGCGCAGGTGCTGATGGATCCCGCCAACAAGCCAAACCAAGATTTCATGCCTCCCTCCCAGGGCACCGGCAGCGGCGCCATGGGCGCCATGGGTGGCGGCATGCTCCAGGGCGGAGCCATGATGCGCTAGCCGCGTCGGCTCCCCCCACGCACTCCTCCGCCACGGCGGGGGAGGCTCGACCATTTCTCATTTGAATTCAACTCAACAAGAACCACTCGTCCACCCCAAACGGAGGCGGAGGGCCTGACGCCAGACCGGCGAAAGTCCCAAGGCCGACTTGCAAGTCCATGACTAAGCACAAGAAAATCCACGAAGGCCGGAGTTCCCTGCGCATTTTGCTCGGCGCCATTTTCCTGACGACCCTGGCCACCTTCGCCCTCCAGGCGCAGGACGCCCCCGCTGAAGACCTGGCGTCCCAGGAGGCCGCGCTGGTACAGGAAGAAAACGACTTCCGCCAGAACGCGTCCCTGGACGAGATTCTGGAACTGGACAAGGCCGATGAGGCCGCCAGCGGCTGGGGCGCCAAGCACGCCCGCCTCAAGGAAATGCCGACCTCCTCGCTGCTGGGCATCTCCCGCAGCTCCCTCAGCGGAATGGAGACCATCCTGGCCGACGCCAACGGCATGCTCGGCAAGAATGACCTGGTGGGCGCCGTCGAGAAGCTCTATCCCAACGAGACCGTCGCCACCGGAAACATCAATGTCCTCTCCCGCGACATCCAGATGATCCTGACCATCGTCGGCGAGCGCGCCGACCTGACCGAGGGCGACCGCAATGAGATCGCCTCCCAGACTGCACGCATCCAGAAGCTGGGTGCCGACATGGACAAGGCACGCGCCGAGCTGGGCCTCAAGCGCCAGATCGCCAAGCGCCAGGCCGAGGGCGCCGTCGCCAAGACCCGCCTCGATGCCGCCCAGGACGCCCTGAACCGCGCCAATGAGCACTACGCCTCCGCCGCCGCCGTCTACAGCGAGGGCCATCTGGAGCGTGGAAAGGAGCTGGCGTTCGCTTCCCAGGACGCCCTGCTCGAGGCCACCGACATCCTGGTCTCCATGAATGCCGCCGGCAACCTGCAGGCCGACTCCGAGGTCATGGTGAACCTGCGCAAGGCCTCCGTGCTGCGGTTGCACCTGCAGTCCCGCCTGGCCGAGATCTTCTCCCTGCTGGGACAGAAGAATGCCGAAGAGGGCGAGAACTACATCAGCATCGCCATCCTGGAGCAGAAGCTGGCCCTCACCAAGAACGAGGCCGAGGCCGCCGAGACCATCGAGACCATGTCCGACTACGTGACCACCATGGATCTTGGCGACCACTTCAGCGTGGAGAAGCGCCTGGCCGAGAACTGCGGCAAGTCCGACTACATCATCCAGCCCGCCGACGAGAATCGCCTGAAGAAGGGCATCGATACCCTCCAGAGCATCCTGGAAGAGACCATGGTGCGCGCCAAGACCTCCGTCAGCGAGCTGATCCCCGATCTCTCCGAGCACGACCAGATTGTCCGCGTGGCCCTGAAGTCCGGACAGGTCTATCTGCAGAATGGCCGCTACGCCCAGGCGCGCGAACAGTTCGAGCAGGCGCTGGTCGCCGATCCCTTCAACCTGGCCGCCATCCGCGCGCTGGCCAAGATCGACGAGACCATGGAGTCCGCCGCCAACGAGAAGCTGGATACCCTTTTGAAGGACCGCATGGCGGAAGTCCGCTGGAAGTGGTCCGACCCCGTCACCCCGCTGATGGCCGGCGCTGCCGACTACTCCAGCACCCAGACCATCCGGAAGAACGACGACATCCAGGGCATCAACAAGCGCCTCGATGACATCGTGATCCAGAACCTGGTCATCGACAACGAGACCCTGAAGGACGTCCTCACCGAAATCCTCCCCCGCGAAATCAAGAAGGCGGATCCCGAGGGCATCGGCATCAACATCGTCCCCATGCTGGTTCCCATGGCTGACGCCGGCATGCCCGGATACACTCCCGACGGCTACTACCAGAGCTCCGAGGGCGGCCTTGGCGGCAACTCCGCCGCCAGCAGCATGGGCATGGGATCCAGCAACATGGGCGGCGGCTACGGCATGAACGCCGGAATGAACAACGCCGGCATGGGCGCCGGATATGGCATGGGCGCCGGATACGGCATGAATGCCGGAATGGGCGCTGGCGCCTACGGCATGGGCGGCACCGCAGGCCTGAACCCCTACGGCGGTGACTACGGTGCCTACGGAGCCACCCCCGTCCAGGATTCCGGCATGGCCACTGGCGAGAGCCTGGAGGACAAGCTGGTGAACCTGAACCTCACCAACATCACTCCCCGCGAAGTCCTGGATTACCTCTCCTGGCAGTTCGGCCTGCGCATCCGCAACGCCGAGTCCTCCGTCATCGTGGCTCACAAGATGATCGAGATGGATCCCATGGAGACCCGCTTCTACAACATCGAGGCCGGTGTCTTCGACGCGCCCAGAACCCGCAAGAAGATGGGCACCCTCTCCTCCCCCATCGAGGATGACGACGACGACGATGACGACGACGACGATGATGACGACGATGACGACGACGACGACAGCAGCAGTGACGAGCAGGAGGAATTCGGCTCCTCTTCCAAGAAGGGCGGCAGCAAGTTCTACACTGCGAAGAACATCTTCATGGCCATGGGCGTTCCCATGCCTCTGGGCGCCAACATCTGCTACTACCCCAAGACTGGCCGTCTGATCGTCCACCACACCATTGAGCAGCAGCGCGTGATCAAGCGGATCCTGGAAGAGATCAACCAGATCCCCCGCCAGGTCTCCATCGAGGCGAAGTTCGTGGAAATCGAGCAGACTGACCTGAACACCCTGGGCTTCGAGTGGTCCTTCGAGGGCGGTGGCGTCAGCTATCGTCCCGCCGCCAACGGCGTGGATCACGGCCTCATCAATGGCCGCGGCGGCGTCCGCACCGGCGACTTCATGTTCGGCCTGGGCAGCCAGACTGCCGGCGGCACCATCAACATGGGCAATGGCGTCCGCTTCGCCAGCGAGGTCTTCAACACCGCCGCGCTGAACGACTCGATCTTCAATGTCTACACGGTGCTCGGCAACTACGCCTTCAACACCGTCATCCACGCCATCGAGCAGTCCAACAACTCCGATGTGCTCTCCGCTCCCAAGGTGACCACCATCAGCGGCCAGACCGCCCAGTTGAAGGTCGTGACCCAGCGCTACTTCGCCTTCGGCTGGACCGAGCCCGAGATGGAGACCACCGTCAGCGACGGCACTGCCAGCGTCAGCTACACGCCCTCCATCCCCGAGGAATTCACCGCCACCTCGCTGGGTGTGATCCTGGATGTGACTCCCACCGTGGCTCCTGACAGCTACTCCATCTACCTGGATATGCTGCCCTCCGTCAGCGACCTGGTCGGCTACGACTCCACCTACAACACCACCCAGATCGTCAACAACTCCGAAGTTCCCCTGATCATGACCATGCCCATCTTCACCCGCCGCGAAATCAAGACCGCGGTGGTGGTCTACGACAACGAGACCGTTGTCATGGGCGGACTCATCCAGGAGAAGTTGCAGCGCTTCGAGGACAAGGTCCCTGTCTTGGGCCATCTGCCCATCCTCGGACACCTCTTCACCAGCCGTGGCGAGCAGTCCGTGAAGACCAACCTCCTCACCTTCGTCACCGTCCGACTGGTCAAGCCCGATGGTCAGCCCCTGCGTGCCAACGAGGTCCGCGGTCTGCCTGACTTCCGCCACTAGTCCTCGGACAAAACCGAAACGGCCGCGGTCCCCAAAGACCGTGGCCATGCAAAAATCCCCGCCCGATTCTTTCGGACGGGGATTTTCTTTTGCTATACAGAATCTGTACAGGGAAACTGGGCATCCGCGTCGCCATCAGCGCCCTGCCCCACACAAACAAAAAGGCCCCTCGGCAATTCTCTTTTGCCGAGAGGCCTTTTATGTTCCTTGCTATCCGCTGATGCTAGTTCTGGAATTCCCCGGCAATTCTCGTCAAGCAGGATTTTGATGCATTCTGGAGGGCGTTCTGGAAGGCGTCCCTCGCGGCCTTTCCTTCCAGGAGCTGGGCAAAGAAGACTCCGGAGGCGGCGTCTCCGGCGCCGAGGGCATTCACGGGATTCTCCACACGGGGGATTGGGAAGGCCTCCGGTCGATCCATCCCGGGGGCGAGCAGCCATCCATCGGAAGCGCCATCGGTGACTCCGAGAGTCAATCCCGGATGCTTTCGACAGAGCTCCTCCATTGCCCGCGGGATCTCCTGGACGCCCGTGATCTTCCGGAGCTCCTCCGCATTGATCTTCAATGTCAGACAGTTCGGGCACTCCTGCGCCATGACAGCAAAATGCCGCCAATTGTCCAGAAAGAGCGGGAGGCACTGTTTTGCGGCCAATTGCGCAATCTTCCGGGGAAATTCCTCGGGGGTCTCCGGCGGGAAATTCCCCGCCAGTGCGACGCCATCGGCATCCGGCAGGACTTGTTCCAGGGCGGCGAGGAACTTCTCTTGTTCCTCAGGAGAAAGGGCGGGGGCTTCCTCCACCATCTCCGTCATGGGCAGTCCAGCCACAAGGACATTGGTGCAGACGCGGGTCTCGCCGCGACAGGGGATTCCGTGAAAGAAGAGCCCCTCGTCCCGGCAAGCCTTCTGGAAGCGCTGTCCACGGGGACCGCCGACGGTCGTAAGGAGGATAGTCTGGACCTCCGGATCCCGGAGGCACTTCACTGCGCGGCAGAGATTGGTTGCCTTTCCAGAAGGATACTCCCAGTGTTCGGCAGCGCGATTCACCTCCCCCAGCGAAAAGCGCGGAAAGAAGACTCCGCGCTCCCAAACCGAGGAGAGGCTCAAGACAAGAAGCGTGCGGACTGACATGACGAGTTGCGCCCTCCCCCGAGCTATCGACGGAATTTGTCGCAGACACGCCGCGCATCCCGGAGGATCTCCTCCTCGCCGGGGACCCGGCGGTGCTTCATGAGGAGCTTTCCGTCGCAGAGGACGGAGTCCACGCAGGAGCTCTCGCCGGCATAAACCAAATTGGAGATCAGGTGGTAGTCGCCCACCAGATAGGGCTGATCCAGGTCCAGGAGCATGGCGTCGGCCACCTTTCCTTCGGCGATCTCTCCGGAGTCCGGCACGAAGTATTCCATGGACTTCGTAGCCCACTGGAAGACGGTCTCCGCGGGGCACACGGTGGGATCCTTCGACGCCATCTTGCCCGCCAGCGCCGCCACCTTCATCTCCGAAAAGAGAGAGTGGGCGTTGTTGGAAGCACAGCCATCGGTGCCCAGGGCAATGCGGCAGCCCGCCTTTTGAGCGGCGGAGTGCTGGAAGACGCCGGAACAGAGCTTCAGGTTGCTGGTGGGATTATGGATCAGCACCGCGCCGGCGGCCGACGCCTTCTCACGATCCTCGTCGGTCATCCAGACACAATGCGCAAAGCGAGCGCGGTCATTCAGCAATCCGCACTCCTCGATATACTGGAAAGGCGTCATGCCGCCGTGCTGCTTCTGGCAGTCCGAGAACTCCTGCTCGGTCTCGGCGAGATGCGCATGCACCAGCATGCCATCCCGGGCGCTGTCCTCGGCAATCTGCCGAAGGGTCTCCTCATTGACGGTATAGATGGCGTGGGGAGAATACGCGACGCGTACGCGTCGGGAATACTGCCCCGCCAGGAACGCCTCGCGGATGGCGCGATTTTCGGCATTTCGGCGCTCACGAGTGGCGGCGTCGCCCACGTCCATGCAGGTGAGGCCGATGCAGGCGCGCACGCCCATCTCCTCCACCACGGCGATGGTCTCGGGGAGGAAGAAGTAGCTGTCGTTGAAAAAGACCGTGCCGCTCTTGATCATCTCCAAAATGGCCAGGCGGACGCCGGCGACCACATCCTCGGCAGTGAGCCGTGCCTCCGCGGGCCAGATATGCTCCTGGAGCCACGGAAAGAGCGGGAGGTCATCGGCGTATCCCCGCAGCAACACCATCGCCGCATGAGTATGGCCGTTGCAGAATGGCGGAAGAATCGCCATGCCGTGGCAGTCGAAGACCTCGCGGGACTCCTCCGCAATCGTCGGAGCAATCTTCACGAAACGTCCATCGCGGATGGCAAGGTCCCGGAGGCCGCCATCCAGCAGGCGTGCGCCCTTCAAAATCAAATCGTACATCTTCTGCGTCCCTAGAGAAAAAAGCGGATGTCCCCCCTCGCGCTACAGAGCAGTCCCTAATAGCGGTAGTATTCCGCCTTGTAGGGTCCCTCCACAGGCACGCCGAGGTAGTCGGCCTGCTTCTGGCTGAGGGTGCTCAGATGTGCATTCAGGGCCTCCAGGTGGAAGCGCGCCACCTGCTCGTCCAGCTTCTTGTCCAGCAGATAGACGCCCACGGGGAGCTTCTCGGAAGCCAGCTTCAGATGCGCCATGACCTGGTTGGTGAAAGAGCAGCTCATGACGAAGGAGGGGTGTCCGGTGGCGCATCCCAAATTGACCAGTCGTCCATCCGCCAGGAGGATGATGCAGTGTCCATCGGGGAAGATCCACTTGTCCACCTGGGGCTTCACGGGCTGGTGGCGGATGCCGGGCACCTGCTTCAGCTCGGCGACCTGGATTTCGTCGTCGAAGTGTCCGATATTGCAGACGATGGCGGAGTCCTTCATCGCCTCCATGTGCTCCCGGCGAATGATATCGCAGTTTCCGGTGCAGGTGACGAAGATGTCGCCCTGGGAGACGACCTCCTCCAGAGTCACCACGGAATACCCCTCCATGGCGGCCTGCAGCGCGCAGATGGGATCCACCTCCGTGACCACCACGCGGGCGCCCAGCCCCCGCATCGCCTGCGCACAGCCCTTGCCGACGTCGCCATAGCCGCAGATCACCGCCATCTTGCCGGCGACCATCACATCCGTGGCGCGCTTGATGCCGTCCATGAGGGACTCGCGGCAGCCGTAGAGGTTGTCGAACTTGGATTTGGTGACCGCGTCATTGACGTTGATGGCAGGCACCAGGAGCTTTCCTGCCTTGTGGCGCTGATAGAGTCGGTGGACGCCGGTGGTGGTCTCCTCGGAGCAGCCCTTCAGCTCCGGGACCACGGAGTGCCAGAAGCCGGGGCGTTCCACGAGGACCCTCTTCAGGAGGGTCTTGAGCTCCACCTCGTCCTCATGGGCCTCGGGGCCCCACTCCAAGACCGAGGGATCCTCCTCCGCCTCGTAGCCCAGATGCACCATGAGGGTGGCGTCGCCGCCATCGTCCACGATGAGCTGGGGCCCCTTTCCGCCGGGGAAGGAGAGCGCCAGGAGGGTATTCTCCCAGTATTCCTTCAGGGTCTCGCCCTTCCAGGCAAAGACGGAGACGCCCCGCTCCGCCACGGCGGCGGCGGCGGAGTCGCGGGTGGAGAAGATGTTGCAGGAGGCCCAGCGGACCTGTGCGCCCAATTCCACGAGGGTCTCGATGAGGACGGCGGTCTCGGTGGTCATGTGGAGGCTTCCGCTGAGGCGCAAGCCCGCCAGGGGCTTGGAGGCGCCATACTGGCGCCGGCACATCATGAGGCCCGGCATCTCCTTTTCGCTCATGATGATCTCCTGACGGCCCACCTGGGCCAGAGAGGGATCGGCAATGACACAATGATCGGTACGGTAGAGTTCCATGGGATTTCTAGGGAAAGTCTGGGATTTTTGAGAATAACGGAAGGGTTTCCGGCGCCGAGGGGAATTTCTTTGTCCGTCCTTCCGGCGCCGGGGATTGCGCGCCTACTGGAGAGCGCCGTTGTCGTCGTCGGGCTGGTCCTCGGCGTTTTCGGCGGCCTCCTGCGCCAGGCGGAGCCGCTCCTCCTCCTGGGCGGAGAGTGCCTCCTCCTGGGCGGAGCGCTGCGCCTGGAAGGACGCTGCCATGTCGGCCAGGCCCTCGGCCTCCGCCTGGCGGGCGGAATTGGCGGCGCTGTCTTCCTCGGAGAGGTGGTCCACCAGGGAGACATTGGCGATGGCGTCGTTGTCCTTGGAGAACTTCATGACGCGGACGCCATAGCAGTTTCTGCCGGTGCGGCGCACCTGTTCCACGGGAATCCGGACGGCCTGTCCGATCTCCGTGAGCATCAGGAGGTTCTTCTGGGTCTGGGGCTCCACCTGGAGCGCCGCCACCACGCGGTCGCCGGGACGCAGCCGAATGGAAGTGACGCCCTGTCCGCCGCGGCGGGTCTGGCGGTAGTGATCCCGGACGACGCGCTCGGCGTCGCCCTCCACGGGCTCCTCCGAGACCTCCTCCACGGGCTCCTCAACCGACTCCTCCTCGACGGGCGCGGCATTCTCCGCACTCTCGTCAGCGCCCTCGGCGGACTCCTCCGACACGGGGGCGGGACCGCCCTCGCCAATGGGAGTGCGCTTGCCCTGTCCCTGGGCGGTGATCACCAGTAGCTCGTCCTGGGATTCGGCCACCGCCATGGAGACCACGCAAGAGGGAGTGCCGTCTGCCCAGGGCTTCAGCAGAATGCCGCGGACGCCGGCGGCGGCCACGCCCATCTCGCGGACCTGGCTCTCGTGGAAGCGGATGGCGCGGCCCGCATCGGTGGAGATGAGGATCTGGCTGTCGCCGGAGGTCATCTGCGCGTCAATGAGGTCGTCGGTATCGTCCTTGAAGGTAAGGGCGCGCTTGCCGGCCTTGGGGATGTGCCGGAAGACCTCCAGGCTCATGCGCTTCACCACGCCATTGCGGGTGACCATGACCACGGACTTTCCGGCCAAGGCGGCAGGATCGGATTCGTCCACGGAGAGAATCGCGCGGATCTCCTCCCGGCGCTCATTCTCGTTTTCGCTGTGGATGAGGGGCAGCACATTGTGGATGAAGCGTCCGCCGTCGCCGCGGCCGCTCTCGGGCAGCTCGTAGGCGCGGCGCAGGCGGTAGACTCGTCCGAAGTTGGTGAAGAAGAGTAGCGCGTTGTGGCTGCGGGTGGAGAGGACCATCTGGACGGTGTCGCCCTCCTTCCGCGCCTTCATGCCGCGCACGCCGCTGCCGCCGCGGTTCTGGGCGGCGTATTCCTCCTCGCTGCAGCGCTTGATGTAGCCCAGCTTGGAGAGGGTGACCACGAAGACCTCGCGCTTGGTGAGCCCATCCAGGTCCGCCTCGCCCTCGTGTGCCTCGATGAAGGTCCGGCGGGGAGTATTGAACTTCTCCTTGGTCTCCAGGAGCTCCTTGCGCACCACCGCCATGATGTTCTTGCGGCAGGAGAGGATCTCGCGGTACTCCCCGATGCGCTTCTGCAGGTCGTTGTGCTCGGCGGTGAGCTCGTCCACGGCCAGGTTGGTCAGCTGCGCCAGTCGCATGTCGAGGATGGCGGCGGTCTGGATTTCGTCCAGAGCGAAGTTCTCCATCAGGGCGCGCTGGGCGTCCTGGCGGTCCTTCGCCGCGCGGATGATGTGGATGACCTTGTCGATGTTCGCCTGCGCGATGAGCAGCCCCTCCACGATGTGGTCGCGCTCCAGCGCCTTCCGGAGGAGGTAGCGGGTGCGGCGGGTGATGACCAGTTCGCGGTGATCCACGTAGGCCTCCAGCAGCTGCTTGAGGGTCATGGTGCGGGGGCGGTTGTGGTCCACCACCAGGAACTGCGCGGGATAGGTGATCTCCAGCGGGCTATTGCGGTAGATCTCGTTGAGGACCACATTGGGGACCGCATCCTGCTTCAGCGCGATCTCGATCAAGACGCCATTGCGGTCGCTGGAGTAGTCGTTGATGCTGGAGACGCCGTGGATGGCGCCGGCCTGCGCCTGCTCGCCGATCTTGGCGACCATGTCGGCCTTGTTGACGCCGTAGGGGATCTCGGTGACGCGAATGAGGACCTTTCCGCTGGGGAGAGTGACCACCTCGGTCTTGCCGCGCAGGCGGATGCCGCCCTGCCCCGTGGAATAGAGCTGCCGGATGCCCTTGCTGCCGTGGATCACGCCGCCGGTGGGGAAGTCGGGTCCGGGCAGGACGCGCATGAGCTCCTCCAGGGTGATGTCGGGGTTGTCGATGATGGCGACGGCGGCGTCGATGGCCTCGCCCAGGTTGTGGCAGGGGACATTGGTGGCCATTCCCACGCCGATGCCCTGGGAGCCGTTGACCAGCAGATTCGGGAATGCGGCGGGCAGGACGATGGGCTCCATCTCCTTGCCGTCGAAGGTCTCGCGCATATCCACGGTCTCTTTGTCCAAATCCGCCAGGAGCGCCTCGCCGGCCTTCTCCATCTTGCACTCGGTGTAGCGGTATGCCGCCGCGCCGTCGCCGTCCATGGAGCCGAAGTTTCCGTGTCCGAGGATGAGGGGGACTCTCATGGAGAAGTCCTGTGCCATGCGGACGATGGTGTCGTAGACGGCGGTATCGCCGTGGGGGTGGTAGTTGCCGATGACGAGACCCACCACCTTGGCGCACTTGTTGAGGCCGCCGGAGAAGGTGTATCCGCCGCGGAGCATGGCATAGAGGATTCTGCGGGCGCCGGGCTTGAGGCCGTCGCGCACATCGGGGATGGCGCGCCCCACGTTGGCGGAGACGGAATACTGGAGGTATGCTCCCCGCATAATGGAGTTCACCTCCGTGGCGATGTCGTTGCGCTCGATGGCGCTCCATACCTCGGGAGGAATGGTCTGGGTTTTCTTTGCGTCTGCCATAATGCTGATTCAGAAAGGGTTAAAGGATGTGTTCCGGAATGCCTCGCGATTCGTTCCGCCTCCGCGCTAGATATCGGGATTCAGGACCTCGTCCGCGTGCTCCTCGATGAAGCGCCGGCGCGGCGCCACGGCATTTCCCATGAGCAGTTCGAAGGTGCGGTCGGCGTTCTGGGCGTCCTCCACGGTCACCTGGATCATGGTGCGGGTCTTGGGATCCATGGTGGTCTCCCAGAGCTCGGAGGGATCCATCTCGCCAAGACCCTTGTAGCGCTGGATCACGATGCCCTTGCGACCCTGCGCCGTCACGGCGTCGCAGAGGGCCTCCAGGGACTTCACCTCGCGGGTGGTCTCGTTTTGGGCATTCACCAATTCGGCCACGGGGGCCTCGCTCTCGAAGAGGGTCTGCAGATCCAGGCCATTCTCCTGCAGCTTGGCGGAGAGCGCCTCCAGCGCCGCCGCCTCGGGCAGACGCACCACCTGAACGCCCTCGTGGGCGACGGCACTCTCCTCGGCGCCGGGGTCGATGGGATTGCCATCCTCGTCCAGCATGACCTCCGCCTGCTTCTCGGGCTCGTCCGCGGGCTCCTCGGGCTCCGCCACGGGAACGGCGAGGCCCTCCTCGGCCAGGCGCTGGGCGCGGCGGGACTCCTGCTCCTTCAGGGCCTCCTCCTGCAATTGCTGGCATTCCTGGGCGCTCCAGGCGTAGCGGGTGCTCTGCGCGCCGCTCTCCTCGCGGATCTCCAGCATATAGGCAGGGAAGGAGCCGTGCTCCTTGCGCAGCTGGAGGAATTCCCGGGGCTGGATGCCGTATCGGGGGAGATTCATGGTGCACAGCCGCAGGCAATCGCGGATCTGCTGAATGACCATGGCGGGCGCGTTGCTGGGCAGCTCGCGTCCGCCAGGCAGGCGGATTCCCAGCTTGTTGAGTCCCAGTCCCGTGAGGGTGTTGTTCATGTCGTCCTCGGTCTCCACATAGCGCTCGTGCTTGCCCTGCTTGACCTTGAACAGTGGCGGACGGGCGATATAGACATATCCCGCCTCCACGAGGGGCTTCAGGTGGCGGTAGAGGAAGGTGAGCACCAGAGTGCGGATGTGGGAGCCGTCCACATCAGCATCGGTCATGATGACAATGCGGTGGTACCGCGCCTTTTCGGGATCCACATCCGCGCCGGCGCCGGCGCCGATGGCGGTGAAGAGGGAGCGGATCTCCTGGTTGCGCAGGAGCTTGTCGGGGGTCGCCTTCAGGGCATTGATGAGCTTTCCGCGAATCGGCAGGATGGCCTGGAAGGAGCTCTCGCGGCACTTCTTGGCGGAACCGCCGGCGGAGTCTCCCTCCACGATGTACAGCTCGCAAAGCCGCGGGTCCTTGCTGGAGCAGTCCGAGAGCTTGCCCACCAGCCCCACCAGCGCCTTCTGCGGATTCATGACCTCCTCCACCGCCTTGCGCGCCTTCTCCCGCGCCAAGGCGGACTTCTGGGCCTGCGCCACCACGCGCGCCGCAATCTCCGGATGCTCCTCGAAGAAGTTCTTGAGCTGCTCATAGCAGGCGCTCTGCACCAATCCGCGGATCTCCGGGTTGTTCAGCTTGGTCTTGGTCTGGCTCTCGAAGAGCGGATTCTCCACTTTCACGGAGACCACCACCGCCAGGCCCTTGCGCACATCCTCGCTGGAGACCGTCAGCTCCTTCTCGGAGCCACTCTTCTTGGCGCCCTTCTGCGCAGGGCCCGTCTTCTTGCCCGCCTTCCGCGCCGCTTCCTCGGCGACCTGCTTCTGGTAGTTGTTGATGACCGTGGTCAATGCCGTCAGGAAGCCCACCAGATGGGTGCCGCCGTCCTTGGTGTTGATGCCATTCACGAAGGAGTGGATGGACTCCTCGTAGCCATCGCTATACTGCATGGCGATGTCGTAGAAGAAGTCGCCCGTGCCGTCGCTGCGGAAGTTCTTGACCTCTCCCTGGAAGGTAATGGGCTTCTCGCTCAGGACATTCTTGTCCTGGTTCAGGTAGGAGACGAATTCGGTGACGCCGCCCTCGTAGTGGAAGGTCTCGCTGCGGGGATCCGAGCCGCGGACGTCGGTGAGGGTGATGCGGATGCCGGCATTCAGGTAGGCCAGCTCGCGGAGTCGCTTGGAGAGGATCTCCCACTTGTACTCCAGGGTGCTGAAGATCTCGGGATCCGGGCTGAAGTGGACGGTGGTCCCGCGCTGGTCGCTGTCGCCCAACACCTGGAGGGTCTCCACGGTCTTGCCGCGGGAGAACTTCATCTGGTATTTGTGGCCGTCACGGCAGATGGTGAGGAAGAGCCACTGGGAGAGCGCATTGACGCAGGAGACGCCCACGCCATGGAGGCCGCCAGAGAACTTGTAGACCTCCTTGTCGAACTTGCCGCCGGCATGCAGCATGGTCAACGCCACTTCGCAGGCGGGCTTGTTCTCGGTGGGATGCATGCCCACCGGAATGCCACGGCCATCGTCGGTCACCATGATGGAGTTATCCATCTGGATGATGACCTCGATATTCTTGCAGAAGCCCGCCAGGGCCTCGTCAATAGAATTGTCCACCACCTCGTAAACCAGCTGGTGCAATCCATTCACGTCCGTGTCGCCGATATACATGCCCGGACGCTGCCGGACGGGCTCCAGGCCCTTCAGGACCTTGATCTGTCCGCCATCCTTGCCGGGCTCGACAGGCTGCTGGACGGGAAGTTCTTCGTTTGCCATTCTGTGGTGTCCTCCTATGGGGGATTGTGGATTGAAGAAAAAAGGAAAGGGATTCCTCCGCCAGAAAAAAGGGCAAAAGCCCCTCCCGGGAAGAGAAAAGGAAAAAGAGAAAGGGGAAGCCGTGTCGCCCGCCCCTCAAAACGATCTGCGGCTGTACGCGTTGGAATCCGGAAGCAGCCTCCGATCCCCATCGCCGACGCCCCCTCGTTTCACGCGCACGCGGACGCCTGCGCGCACACACGCATGCACACGCGCACACACGCGTGCGAGAAATATACCCCGCAGACCGGGATTTTCCACCGTAAAACGCCCCCAAAACGACTTCTTTGCCCGGGAATTCCCAGCCACCTCTGTAGTACCTAGCAGCCAGTGGCTAGGGGCCAGCCTATAGGGTGCCTGCGGCGCTCTTCCGCGGCGAATGCCGCGGTACCAGTACCGCCGGTAGGCGGAAGATACCCGCAGGGGGTGCGGGGGGCGGCAGCCCCTGAATAAGTGGCTAGGCGCTAGTGGCTAGCTTATAGGGTGCCTGCGGCGCTCTTCCGCGGCGAATGCCGCAGTACCAGTACCGCCGGTAGGCGGAAGATACCCGCAGGGGGTGCGGGGGGCGGCAGCCCCTGAATAAGTGGCTAGGCGCTAGTGGCTAGCTTATAGGGTGCCTGCGGCGCTCTTCCGCGGCGAATGCCGCAGTACCAGTACCGCCGGTAGGCGGGGAAAAAAACAGCAGGGGGTGCGGGGGGCGGCAGCCCCTCCGTCCTTTGGATATTCCCCCCTTTCCATAGCACGCATCGATTCTAGGCACACTGCCGCCCCCGTGCCCCCGCCTTAGTGCATTGCACATTGCACATTGCACATTGCACGCGGTGCGGGGCTTTCTAGAGTCCGGTGGGGGCGGAGATCCAGAGGCATTCCAATTGTGGGAAGTGTTCCTGGACCTGGCGCATAACGGCCTTTGGGCCGTGGGTCTCGGTGCCATAGTGTCCGCCGGTGACCACGGGCATTCCGAGTTCCAGGGCACGGATTCCGCGCACGTGGTCCAGTTCGCCGGTCACGAAGGCATCCGCGCCGCAGGATGCGGCGTCCTCTAGGAATCCCGCGCCGGAGCCGGAGACCACGGCGATATGCTTCACGGGATGGTCTGCGGGCGCGCCGAAGAAGTCCGCAGGCGTCTGCTGGAGTTCCTGGAGCCTGTCGGCCAATTCTCCCAATGGGATGGTCTGCGGGAGGTCTCCCTGGACGCCGGCGGGGATGCCGCGGGTGACGGCGAAGGGCGACTGTTTATCGAGGGGGATTCCCAGCGACTGCGCCAGCTGGGCGTTGTTTCCCAGGGTATCGTGTGCATCCAGCGGGAGATGCATGGCGTAGAGAGAGAGGTCGTTCTTCATGAGAATGCGGACCCGTTCGCCGTCATTGCCGGTCAGCCGGGAGAGTCCCGCGCCCCAGAGGATTCCGTGGTGGCAGAAGAGCAGATCCGCGCCTGCCTCCACAGCCATGCGGAAGGTCTCCAGGCGTGCATCCACCGCGAAGGCCACCCGCGCCACATCGTCCTTTCCCTGGACCTGCAGTCCGTTATGGGAGGGGTCTTCGGGGCACGCATAATCCCGGAAGAGGGAGTCCAGATAGTCGGTCAATTCCTGTCGATACACTCTTGGCATTATGTCCTTCCTCCTACGGGAGAATGAGTTGCAATGAGATAAACGAATTCCTTCGCCTAGGCCTCCGGCGCTGCCAGAGTGCCCATGACCTCCCGGTCTCCGCCGGGGACCACGGCTCCGATGCGGCAAGGAAGAATGTGGTCGAGATCTGTGGAGGCGGGAAGTCCGGGAAGCAGGACCTTCAGATAGTTGTCGGACCACCCATGGAGGGTAGCGCCGCCCTCTTCTGGCAGCACGGGAAGGACCTTCCCGACTTGAGAAGCGGCGAAGGACGCGGCCTTTTCCTGGGCGAGCGCCAGGAGCTCCGCCTCCCGAACATGGGAGACGCCGGCGACGGGTCGATTGGGCCAAGTCGCGGCGGGGGTCCCGGGGCGTGGCGAGTAGCAGAAGACATGCATCAGCGAAAGCGGGAGATTCCGGAGGTATTCGCGGCAGCTCTGGAATGCCAGGTCGTCCTCGCCCGGGAATCCCACCATCACATCGGTGCCTAGACAAATCCCGGGCACCTTGTTCCAGGCGGACTCCACCGTGCGGGCGTATTCCTCCAGAGTATATCGGCGTGCCATGCGCCGCAAAATGCCCTCCTCGCCATACTGCAGAGGCAGATGAAGGAATCGGCACAGCCGGGAGTCCGCCGCCATGAGGTCGATGACCCGTTCCATGCGGGGACCGGGCTCCACGGAGCCCAGGCGCACCCGGAATTCCCCGGGGATCTCCAGGATCGCCTCCAGAAGATCGGCCAGATCGCCCTCGGGCTGGGAATAGGTGGCGATGTTCACGCCGGTGAGCACCAATTCCCGGAAGCCCTGCTCCACCAAAGCGCGCGCCTCCCGCAGGACATCCGCCCACTGGCGGGAGCAGGCGGGTCCCCGCACTTGCGGCACAATGCAGTAGGTGCAGCGGAAGCTGCAGCCATCCTGGACCTTCAGATTCGCGCGATTGCGCTCGCCATGGACGCCCACGCCGGGCAGCGTGAATCCCTGGCACTGGGGTTCGGAGGCCATGGGCTTCAGGGGGCCATGCTCCTCGTGGCGGGGTTCGGCCGGCAGCAGCGCCGACAGGCTCCGCGGCTTGGGATTGGGCACCAGCAGATCCGCCATGCATGCGCCGCGCCCCGACAGCAGTTGCGGATCCGACGCCGCGCAGCCGCAGACCACCAGGAAGGACTCCGGATGGCGCTTCCGCGCAAAGGCGACCGCCTGGCGGCTCTTCCGGGAGGCCACGCCCGTCACCGCACAGCTGTTGATTACCAGCACCTCCGCCGGCTCCCCCCAGGGGACCACGGTGTATCCGTGAGAGACCAGATCGCCGGCCATCTGCGCCGAATCCGCCTGGTTCAGGCGGCATCCGAGAGTATGGAAACTGACTCGCTTCATGAGCAAAGAAGAGGAGAAAACCGTCCTAAAGAGCGCGGCGCCTCCCTCCACGCGCTCCGGGCTCTTTCTGGCGCAAAACAAAAAAGCGCGCCGGCAAACCGTAATGGTTGCCGACACGCTTTCTCCGATTTCTCGCTGGAACGGCGAAGATGGTATTTTCGCCGATGGGGCCGGGGATTTCTACTCGGCGGCGGCTTCCAGGGGGATGATGTTGATCTTGCGGGAGTGCTTGATGAACTCCACGGTGCCGTCGATCAGGGCGAAGATGGTGTAGTCGCGGCCCATGCCGGCGTTCTTGCCCGCGAAGTACTTGGTGCCGCACTGGCGGATGATGATGCTGCCGGCGGTGACCTGCTGGCCGCCGTAGGCCTTCACGCCACGATACTGAGGATTGCTGTCACGGCCGTTACGGCTGGAGGATTGGCCTTTCTTGTGTGCCATAGCTAGGAACTCCTTAACCTAAAGTGGTTACTGTCTGTATGAATTGAGGAAATTGTCCGGAAATTGCAAGGTCGCTTAATATACCCTTCGTTCCCAAATCTTCAAGAGACCCACACCCCAGCGGGAAACTCCCAACCCCCGCGTGCTACTGGTTGAGAAGCCGGAAGTATTCCTGGGTCTGCGGGCGGTATTTTCGGGGTGGCGGCGCGGAGCGCACCGCCGGTGACTGGAGGGCGTCCTCCCGGAGCGCCTCGAGCTCCCGTGACAGGTCGTTCTGGATTTTCTGGAGCCGTTCCAGTGCCTCGGGGAGGGAGTCCTGCCCGATGGCCTCGGCCTCTTGGACGAGGCGGGGCATGCCGAGAGAGCGCCCCATTTGTCCGAGGCCCTCGGACACCTGCTGGCGAGCCTCCTCGGCCTCGCCATCCCAGCCCTCCCCCGCACGGGCGAGGGCATTCCGCATGCGGGAGAGCTCCTCCAGGGCGGCGGAGAGCTCCTGTGCCCCATGCCGCGGGAGGCCCTCCATGGCCTGGGCGAGACTCTGGGACCACTCGCCAAGCGCCTGGGAGGCATCCTCCTGACTCTGCGCGGCGGTCTCGTAGCGGCCGTAGAGCAGCGCCTTCTTTGCGCGGTCCTGCGCGCGTCGGACGCGCTCTTCGGCGGCGCCGCCCGCGCGGCTCATGGCCTCGGACACCTGCGGGAGCCCCCGCGCCAGGCTGCCGGCGCTCTTGTGCGCCTCCTGGCGGAAGCGCTCCACCTCGCGTTCCAGGGACTCCTGATCCTTTCGGGAGGCCTGCCGTTCCTCCGAAGAAGCGCCGTCCTGGGCACGCCGGCGATTCTCCTCGGCGAGAGACTGCTGCTTTTCGGAGAGCTCCCTCGCCCGGCGCGCCAGGCGTTCCATCTGCAGGAAGGCCTCCTGCCGCTGGGCCTGCCGCAGCGACTCCTGTGCGGCAATCAGCGAGGAAAGCGCGCGTTCTGTGCGCTGGCGCCCTTCGGAGACCGCGTTGTTGGCGAGAGCCTCTGAGGCGCCGGAGAGTTCTTCTGCCGCATCGGACATGGCCTGTCGTGCGCTGTGCGCGCTTTCCAGGGCGGCGGCGCCAGGCAGGAGTTCCTGGAGGCGCCGTTGCTGTTCCCGGAGAGTGGATTCCGCCTCCCGCGAAAATTCCGGCAGGAGCCCCTGGAGTTCTCCCCGCATCTCCTCCACGGCATCCAGGAGCTTCTTCAGCTCCTCCAAAGGCATCTGGCGATTGCCGCGCTGGCTATCGGAGAGCTCCTGGGACTGCTCGCCGGAGGCGCCCTGCCCCCCAGAGCCCGGCTGGCTCTGTTCGCCCTCGCCGCCGGACCCCATGGAGCGCGTATTCTGCGCCAGCATCCACGCCAGGCGATTCAGCGCAGCGAGAGCGCGCTGTTGCGTCAGCCGGGATTCGGGAAGGAGTCGCGAGAGCGCCTGGTCGGCAGCCTGGTCCAGGCAACGGGAGGCCATCTGGAAGCACTCCGCCATCGGCAGAGGCAGCGCGGGCACTCCGGCAGCCGCGGCGATTTGTGTCTGTCGTCCGCGGACGCCCACGGACAGCGTGCGAAGATCCCGTTCCAGCTCGCGTTGCCGGCGTTGTGCCTCGTCGAGCGGGAGGTTCTCCCACTGTCCCGAAAGCATGAGGGTATCCCGGAGAAGTCGCTTTGACTCCGCCAGGAGATCCGCCACATCCACCCGCTGATTCTTTTTCTCGGAGTCGTCGTCCCCGGAGGAATTGGTCGCCGTGAAGTCGTCATTCTTGGGCTCCTCCACGGAGAGGAAGAAGGGCTCGTCGCGAATGGTGTTCGGTTCCGGCTGGCGATTGTCGCGCACCTCCAGCCAGCCAACCACCACCTGGCCGGCAGAGAGCTCGCCCAGCTCCACCGTGGAACGCCCCTCCCATTCCCGGAGACACTCGCCCTCCGCGGGCGTCCAGAGGACCCGCCGCGTCTCCGGGAGGTCGTCCACCGACAAACACACCTGGACCCCCGCGAGGCCGTAGTCATCCGTGGCCAAGTAGTGCAGGAAGAGCTCCTCGCCGGGGGCGATTGTTCCGTCTCGCGGGGGCGCACGGCGCTCCACCACGGGGGGATAGTCGGGCGTCACGCGGACCTCGAAGGGCGCCCCCCGCCGCACGACGTCGCCGCGGCGGTATTCCGCCCGATAGCGCGACTGGTCGCAAGGAAGGAATTCCGCCGGCGATTCCACGGGCGTCCAAACGCCCTCGCCATTTTCCTGAAGGAGCCCCCACTCCTCACCGGGGGGCATGGCGCACTGCACCCGCAGCCGCTCGCCCTCCACGACCGTCAAATCCTGGAAATCCGAGAAAATCCGGGATTCCCGGCGAGTGTATTCCGGGGGCGTGGCGACAAGGCGGACTTCCAGGGGCGCGGGGGGCACATAGACCTCCAGGGACTGCCACCAGGAGACCGCGCGGCCGTCATCCGCACGCACGCGCAGGTCCTCCCGGAGATCATAGAGCGTCAGGCTCCAGCGACCCGGCTCCGCGGGATTCATGGCCTCCCGGCGCAAAACGCCGTCGCTGCCTCGGAATTCCAGCTGGACAGTGCCGTGAGGGGCAGCGCCCTCGCGCAGGGTCACCACCACCGTCACGTCCTGGTGCACCGGCACCTGTTGCCCCGGGGAGAATTCCAGCGTCAGGGAGGGCCGTCCTCCCAGAAATGCGCAGGCGTTCTTCCAGGATGCGCGTCCCATCCCAAAGAGTGCCAGAGAGACCATGAGGAGTGGCAGGAGGAGCCACTGGCATGTGCGGCGTCGGCGCCGCCGGATATGCTGCTGAAGGAGCCCCGTCTTCGGGGCAAGATATCGTTCTCGGAGCTCGTCCAGATATTCCCGTTGGAAGGCCGTCACGGGCTCCCCTCGGCGCAGCCGCCGTTCCAATTCCAGGGCGGCGTCCAGTCCATCGTGGTCCTGGGGGAATTCGCGTCGGAACTCCCGGCAAAAGTGTTCCAGGGTCCACCAGCGGAACTGTGCGCCCCACAGCCACGCCAGAAAGAGCGCGGTGGCCCCTGTGGCGACGCATAGCACCGCGGTCAGCACATCCTCGCGCAGGCGTCCCGCCAGCACGCATCCCAGAAGGGAGAGCCCCAGGAGCCCCCATGCGAGCCCCCGGAACATGGACCATAGTGCCTGGAAACGCAAAACGCGCACCAGGCTCCGGGTGACGGGGGAGGACTTTCTCCCTCGGGAGGCGTCTGGTGCGCGTTGTTCCGGCATGGCGGAGAGGCGATGCGGAGTTTGTTTTTCCTACATCCGCTCCCGCAGGCGCTGGATCAGCTGGTTGGTGGAGGGATCGTGGTCCAGGGGCGCGTTCTTTCCGGCGGCGAAGTCCTTCAGGATGCGCTTTGCCAGGACCTTGCCCAGCTGAACGCCCCACTGATCGAAGGAGTAGATATTCCAGAGGATGCCCTGGGTGAAGATCTTCTGCTCATAGAGGGCCATGAGCCGTCCCAGCGTGCGGGGATTCAGCTGATCGGCCAGGATGGTATTGGTGGGCCGGTTGCCCTGGAAGGTCTTCTGGGCGGCCAGTTCGGGGGAGAGTCCGGGCTCCTCGGAAAGCACCTGCTCGGTGGACTTTCCGAAGGCCAGCGCCTCGGTCTGCGCCACGAAATTCGCCATCAGCTTCTGGTGGTGGTCGCCCACTGGGGTCTGGGAGCGGCAGAAGCCGATGAAGTCCGCGGGAATGAGCTTGGTTCCCTGGTGGAGCAGCTGGAAGAAGGAGTGCTGGCTGTTGGTGCCGGGCTCGCCCCAGATCACGGGACCCGTCTGCCAAGTGACGGGATGGCCCTCCTTGTCCACGGACTTTCCGTTGGACTCCATGGAGACCTGCTGCAGATGCGCGGCAAAGCGGTGCATTGCCTGGTCGTAGGGGAGGATGGCGTGGGACTGTGCGCCATAGAAGTTGTTGTACCAGACGCCCAGGAGTGCCAGGATGACGGGCAGGTTCTTCTCCAGGGGCGCGGTGCGGAAGTGGTTGTCCATTTCATGATGGCCTTCCAGCATATCCAGGAATGCCTCGGGGCCGATCTGGAGCATGATGGGCAGGCCGATGGCGGAGCACAGGGAGTACCTTCCGCCCACCCAGTTCCAGAAGGCGAACATATTGGCCACGTCGATGCCGAAGCGGGAGACCTCCTCGGCATTGGTGGAGACGGCCACGAAATGCCGTGCGATGGCCTGCGTGGAGGCGAAGCTAGAGAGGATCCAATTGCGGGCGGTGCCGGCGTTGGTCATGGTCTCCTGGGTAGTGAAGGTCTTGGAGGCCACGATGAAGAGCGTCTCGGCGGGATCCAGTCCGCGCAGGGTATCGCACATGTGGAAGCCGTCCACGTTCGAGACGAAGAAGATCTTCAGGTTGGGGGTGCCGAAGGCCTTCAGCGCCTCGCACGCCATCTTGGGACCCAGGTCGCTGCCGCCAATGCCGATGTTCACCACATTGCGGATCGGCTTTCCCGTGAAGCCCAGCCACTCGCCGGAGCGCACCCGGCGGCAGAAGTCGGACATCTGCGCCAGCACGCGATTCACCTCGGGCATCACGTCCACGCCATCCACATAGATGGGGGCATTGGAGCGGTTGCGCAACGCCACGTGGAGCACCGCGCGGTTCTCGGTGACGTTGATCTTCTTGCCGGTGAACATGGCCTCCGCATTCTCCTTCAGATGCGCCTCGCGCGCCAGGTCGAAGAGGAGCTCCATGCCCTTCGCGTCAATGCGGTTCTTGGAGTAGTCCAGCAGGATATCCTGGAATTCCGCCTGGAAGGTCTCCGCCCGATGGGGGTCCTGGGCGAAGTGCTGGGCGATGGTGGTGTCCTTGGTTTCCTCGAAGTGTTTCTGGAGGGCGTTCCAAGCGGGAGTGGAGGGATTTTTCATCATGTTTGGGAAAGGTCTCTTGTTCTGGGAATTTCATCTCCCCGAGACGTCAGGGGAGGAAAGGGTATGGATCAAAGATTCGCGAAGACCCGCCGGGCATTGGCGAAAAGGGCCCCGGCGAATTCCTCCGGGTCCTCGCCACGGAGGCGCGCCAGGAAGTCGACCAGCCTCGGGAGCTCGTCGGGGGAGTGATTCCGGAAGGGCCAGTCGCTGTCGACAAGCAGCCGCTCCCGGGGAATCCTCTCCAGCGCTTCACGGAATTTCCTTCCGCAGCGGAGGGCATCGAAGCCGATGGAGAGGTGGAGAAACGGGAGTTGCAGGAGCCGTTGCGCCACCTGCCAGCTGCCATGGAAGCCATGGACCACCACGGGGACTGCGGGGCGGCTCTCCAGGACGGCGATTGCCGGTTGCCAGCAATGCACCAGGTGCAGCACGGCGGGGCGGTGAAAGCGTCCCGACATCTCCAGCTGCCCCGCAAACCACGGGACTTGGCTTTCCAGAGGCGGGCGATTGGGTGCGCCGTCCAGGCCGATTTCACCCACAAGACAGCGGGGATGGCCCTCCAAGAGCGCGGCGAGTTCCGCGAGGCACTCCTCCCGCGGAATGTCCGGAGAGACCCGCCAGGGATGGACTCCCAGGGCGGGACGCAGGACGCCGCGGGAATCCGCGCATTTTTCCAAGACCGCGGACCACTCGGAATGCCCGGTGGCGCAGAGGACGCCGCCTGCGAAGCCCGCGTCGTTCCAGCGAGGGAGTTCCTCTATGGGCAGATGCAGATGGGCGTCCCAGAATTCCACGGAGGGAGGAAGGGAGGGGAGGCGTCGGCGCCTTTCGCCTACAGGAAGTACTCCACGCCGCTGAGGAAGATTCCCTGGTCCTTCACGCCGGGGATGTTCTTGCCCAGCTGATCGTCCAGGGAACGCTCGGAGTGCCCCATCTTGCCCAGGACGCGCCCGTCGGGAGAGGTGATTCCCTCGATGGCATTCACGGAGCCATTGGGATTCCAGGGCATCTCGTTGGCGGGACGCCCCGCCAAGTCCGCATACTGGAAGGCGACCTGGCCGTTGGCGACCAGCTGCGACACCTGCTCGGGACTGGCGTAGAAGCGGCCCTCGCCGTGGGAGATGGCGACCTCGTGGACATCGCCCACCTGCGCATGGCGCAGCCAGGGGGACTTGACGGAGGCGACCACGGTGCGCGCCATGGTGGCGACGTGTCGGCCGAGGGTATTGAAAGTCAGCGTGGGTGCGTCGTGGTCCAATGCGGGGAGGATTTCGCCGTAGGGGACCAATCCCAGCTTGATGAGTGCCTGGAAGCCGTTGCAGATTCCCAGCACCAGTCCGTCGCGCTTCTGGAGGAGCTCCTCCATGGCCTCGCGGACCCGCGGATTGCGGAAGGTGGTGGCGATGAACTTTCCGGAGCCGTCGGGCTCGTCACCGCCGGAGAAGCCGCCGGGGAAGGCGACGATCTGCGCATTCCGGATGCCCTTCACCAGGGCCTCCACGGATTCCTCGATGCAGGCGGCAGAGAGATTCCGCACCAGGATGCGTTCGGGGATCGCGCCGGCCAACGCGAAGGCATTGGCGGTATCCACCTCGCAGTTGGTGCCGGGGAAGACGGGGATCAGGACGCGGGGGCGGGCGCACTTGACGGCGGGAGAGAGGGTGCTGCGCTTCTGGCAGGGCTCCCAGGTCGCCACGGGGACCTCGGGGTGCCGGGTGGGGAAGATCTTCTCCAGGGGTCGTTCCCAGGTGGGAATGGCCTCATGGAGGGGATAGCGCATCTTGTTGCCGATGGTGATGGCGGCGTCATCGGTGGTCTTGCCAATGACGGGATAGCCGGGCAATTCCTCGGTGCTCTCCACCAGGATCGCGCCGTATTCCGGCACGAAGAGCCGCCCCAGCTCGGCGGGCGCCTCGCCCCGGAAGCCGACCAGGTTTCCGATGCACATCTTGGTGAGGGCGACGGCGACGCCGCCGCGACCCACCGTCTGCGCCGCCAGGATCTTTCCGTCGCGGATGAAGTCCCGCAGGGCGGTGAAGTTCTTGCGGAGGCCCTCAAAATCGGGAGTGCCGTCCGCCAGGCGGGTGACGGGCAGCAGCGAGACTATGTGTCCCGCGCCCTTGAATTCGGGGCTCACCACATTGCGGGCGTCGCCGGCGACCACGGCGAAGCAGACCAGGGAGGGCGGCACGGTGAGGTGTTCGAAGGTACCGGACATGGAGTCTTTTCCGCCGATGGCGGCGGTGCCGAATTCCAGCTGTGCGCGCAGTCCGCCCAGGACGGCGGCCAGGGGCTGTCCCCACTTTTCGGGAGTGGTGCCCAGGTGTTCGAAGTATTCCTGGAAGGAGAGCCGCGCCTTCAGGGCATCGCCGCCGGCGGCAGCCAGCTTTGCCAGGGATTCGGTCACGGAGTAGATGGCGCCATGGAAGGGGCTCCAGGAGCACAGGTAGGGATCATATCCGTGGCTCATGAGCGTGCAGCACTCGGTCTTGCCCTCGGTGGGGAGCTTCGCGGCCATCGCCTCGTTAGGAGTCAGGCGCGTCTTGCCGCCGTAGGGCTCCAGGATCGTGGCCGCGCCGATGGTGCCGTCGAAGCGCTCCACCAGTCCCTTCTGGGAGCAGACATTCAGGTCCTGGATGGCGTCCATCCAGTGGGGCAGCAGGTCATCGACCTTCGGAGGCAGGAAGGGGTTCTCCTCTGCCTTGGGGGCCTGGACCTTCACTTCGATATGCTGGGTCACGCCGTTGGTGTCCAGGAAGGCGCGGGAGAGATCGACGATGCGCTTGCCGCGCCAGCTCATCTCCAGGCGGGGCGCCTCGGTGACCACGGCCACGGGAGTGGCCTCCAGGTTCTCCTGGAAGGAGAGCTCCAGCGCCTTGGCGACATTCTCGGGGGCCACCACCACCGCCATGCGCTCCTGAGATTCGGAGATGGCCAGCTCGGTGCCATCCAGGCCCTCGTACTTCTTGGGCACCGCATCCAGGTCGATCTGCAAACCGGGCGCCAGCTCGCCGATGGCCACGGAGACGCCGCCGGCGCCGAAGTCGTTGCAGCGCTTCACCAGGCGGGAGAACTCCCCGCGGCGGAAGAGCCGCTGGATATTCCGTTCGGTGAGGGGATTGCCCTTCTGCACCTCGGCGCCGCAGGTCTGCAGGGACTCCTCGGTGTGCGCCTTGGAGGAGCCCGTGGCGCCGCCGCAGCCATCACGGCCCGTCTTGCCGCCAATCAACAGGATCACATCGCCGGCCTCCGGCGCCATGCGGACCACATTGGCCTTCGGGGCGGCGGCGATGACGGCGCCCAATTCCAGGCGCTTGGCCACGAATCCGGGGTGGTAGTACTCCTGGACCTTTCCGGCGGCCAGGCCAATCTGGTTGCCGTAGGAGGAGTATCCCGCCGCGGCGGTGCGGGTGATCTTCCGCTGGGGGAGTTTTCCGGGGAGGGTCTGCTCCACGGGAGTGCGCGGATCGCCGGCGCCGGTGATGCGCATGGCCTGGTAGACGTAGGAGCGTCCGGAGAGGGGGTCGCGGATGGCGCCGCCCAGGCAGGTCGCCGCGCCACCGAAGGGCTCGATCTCGGTGGGGTGGTTGTGAGTCTCGTTCTTGAACATCACCAGCCAGGGCTCCTTCTTGCCGTCAATCTCCGCCTCCACCTCGATGGAACAGGCGTTGATCTCCTCGGAGGCATCCAAGTCCTCCAGCTTGCCCTGGCGCTTCAGCTCGCGGCCGCCGATGGTGCCGGCGTCCATGAGGCACAGCGTCTTGTTCTCGCGGCCCAGCTCCTTGCGGATCTCCAGATACTTCTGGAAGGCCGCCTGGATGGGGCGCGCCAGCACCTCGGACTCCGCCGGGAAGTCCACCTTGTCCAAGCTGGTGTGGAAGGTAGTGTGCCGGCAGTGGTCGCTCCAGTAGGTATCGATGACCTTGATCTCGGTGAACGTGGGCTCGCGCTTCTCCTGGTCCCGGAAATACTCCTGGACAAACGCCAGGTCCTGGGCGCTCATGGCCAGCCCCAAAGAGCGCACCAGTCCCTCGATCTCCTTCTGGGAGAGCGTCAAAAAGCCGGCCATGATCCGGACGTCCGCCGGCATGACCACCGACATCTCCAGGGTGTCGGGCTTCACGCCCATCACCGCCTCGCGGCTCTCCACCGGGTTGATGACGTATTTCTTCACCCGGCGGATCTCCTCGTCGGTCAAATCGCCAAAGAGGGCATAGAGGGTCGCGGTGCGCACCAACGGACGCTCCTTCTGGGTCAGCAACTGAATGCACTGCGCCGCGCTGTCCGCACGGACATCATACTGTCCCGGCAAATACTCCACCGCAAACCAGATGGCGCCGGGGAATTCGGGATGCACATCCACGAAGACGTCGTCGCAGTTGGGCTCGGACAACACCGACTCCCGGGCCGCCAGGAACTCCTCCTCCGTCAAGCCGGAAAGATCGTAGCGCTTGAAAAGCCGAAGACCCGACAGGCTCTTCAGACCCAGGGTCTCCCGAAGGTCCGACAGAAGATTCTGGGCCTCGACGTCAAAGCCGGGACGCTTTTCCACAAACGCGCGAAATACGGTGCTCATCTTGTTACTCCTTGACAGGAAAGAGGATAAAGAGATATGAACAAAGGGTCTCTGCGGGCCGCCAAATGGCGAAAACCGGACGAAAGGCAGAATATAATGCCCGGCAACTCCCCCGGCAGAATTAGGGAGCAGGGAGTAGGGAGTAAGGATGGCCAAGTACTAGCGGGGGGTGCGGGGGGCGGCACTTGCCCCGGCGCGCCTCTTCCCCGGCAGCATACCCAAAGGACGGGAGGCTGCCGCCCCCGTGCCCCTGCCTTAATGCATTGCCCATTGCACATTGCACATTGCACATTGCACATTGCCCATTGCCCATTGCCCATTGCCCATTGCACATTGCACATTGCACATTGCCCATTGCCCATTGCCCATTGCCCATTGCACATTGCACATTGCACATTGCCCATTGCCCATTGCCCATTGCCCATTGCACATTGCACATTGCACATTGC
>CAVDSU010000008.1:17496-40229 GCA_963611685.1 bacterium | reverse complement strand
TGTTTCCGTGTCCCGCGAAGCGGCTTCCGTGTGTTCAGTGGTTCTACTCAACCACAGAATCCCCAGAAACGGCTGGTGCCGCCACAGAAATGGTCGGTTTTCGCTTGCATAATCCGTTGTGGGTGTCAAGTTAAGGGCGTTCTCTGTGGAGACGTAGATTTCATGGAAAAATAGAAGTTCGGAGAATCCTGCCCCATGCCCAAGATTGCCTTTTTTGACGCGAAGCCCTACGATCGGGAGAGTTTTGACGCCGCCAATGGCGGTCGTTATGAGATCCACTACTTCGACACGCGCTTGACGCCGGAGACCGCGCCTCTCGCCAATGGATGCGAGGCGGTGTGCGCCTTTGTGAATGCCGACATCGGCGCGGCGACCATCGACAGGCTGACGGAATGTGGCGTCCGCGTGCTTGCCTTGCGTTGCGCGGGATACAACAACGTGGATTTCCAGGCGGCATATCGCGGCAGGCTGGCGGTGGTGCGCGTCCCGGCATATTCGCCCTATGCGGTGGCGGAGCACGCCGCCGCGCTCCTGATGACCTTGAATCGTCATCTCCACAAGGCGGCCGCGCGCACGCGGGACTACAATTTCTCCCTGTCGGGGTTGACGGGCTTTGACCTTCATGGAAAGACCGCCGGCGTGATCGGCCTGGGGAAGATCGGTCGCTGCTTTGCCAATATTTGCCTGGGCTTGGGAATGCGCGTGCTGGCGTATGACCATCACCCGAAGGAGGGCGACGGCCTGCAATATGTCGACCTGGACACGCTCCTGGCGTCCTCCGACGTCATTTCCCTGCATTGTCCGCTGCTGCCCGATACGGCGCACCTCATCAACGCCGATTCCCTGTCCAAGATGAAGGACGGCGTGTTCCTCATCAACACCTCCCGCGGCGGGCTTGTGGACAGCGCCGCGTTGCTGGAGGCGCTGCGTTCCGGCAAGGTCGGTGGTGCGGGGCTGGACGTCTATGAGGAGGAAAGCGAGTGGTTCTACGAGGACAAGTCCACTGTGACGAAGCAGGACGAGACCCTCTCGCTGCTGGTGTCCCTGCCGAACGTCATTCTGACCTCGCACCAGGCGTTCCTGACCCACGAGGCGCTGGAGAATATCGCCACCACGACTCTCGCCAATTTGGACGAGTTCTTCGGCGGAAAGCCCTTGACAAACGAGATTTGCTACCGCTGCACGGGCGGCACCTTCTCCAACGGCAGCAGCTGCCCCAACAAGCAGAATGGCCGGTGCTTCCCGCCACAGGGATGACATGGCCTTCTGGAAAATCGTTGCCTTCCTCGGTGGCGACGGACCGTGGTGGAGGGGTGGAGTTGGGAGTGATGCGTGCTTCCAGCTCCATGTAGCACGCCTGCAGGGTCTGTAGGGTGTATTTGAGGAATGGGAGCGGGTTGTTGGCGCCTTCGTGACAGCCTGTGTTGGCCGCCTGGAGGGCGTCGTGGCATTCTTCTTTGGTCTTGTCGATTTGCGCTTCAAGGCTGATGTATTTTTCCGACCTCGTAGCCGTTTTGGCAGAGGAGCAGCAGGGCCGGGAGTCGGCTCATGCGGCCGTTGCCGTCGTTGAAGGGGTGGATGCCTAGGAAGTCGACAAGGAAGGTGGGGATCAGGAGCAGGGGATCCACTTTTTCTTGGGCGATAGCCTGGTTGTAGGCATTGCAGAGCGCCTCCATGTCAGCGGGCGTCTCGCAGGGCGCCACGGGCGTGAACCTTGCACTCGTGGAGCTTCCCCCACAAGCCGCAATGCCTCGGTGTCCCATTGGCAGAATGATAGCTTCTCGTAGTCGAAGGTCCTCATAAAGGGCTCCTCGTTTCGTTCAGATGGGCTTTTGTTCTGGACGAAACGAGGCACGGGAGGAGTTCCCCTTGTTCCTCCCGCGCTTGCGTTTCTCCCCCTCTCTTTCCCTTGTCGTTGTCTATGCGAATCCGATGGCGGTCTTGGGGGAGAAGGAGGTATTCTCCTTTGTGGCGGCCTCCTGTTCCAGGGCGTCCAGGCGTTGGGCGTTGGTGATTTCGCCGCCGTAGTAGAAGAGGCTTTGCCGGACGGTGCGGAAGTCTCCGGGCGCCAGGTTGGGGATCTTCTGGAGCCGGTGGAGTTCTTCGGGGGTGAGGGCCGTGTGGAACATCCGCTGGAAGAAGAGCTGCTTGCCCTCGTTGTCCAGGAAGTCGAAGCGGAGCTTGAAGGTGAATCTCCGCATGATGGCGGGGTCCAGGTTCTGGAGGAAGTTCGTGGCTCCGATCATGACGCCCTTGAAGTTCTCCATTTGGTGAAGCAGTTCGTTGACCTGCGTCACCTCCCAGGTGCGGCTGGCCCTTTCGCGGTTCTGGACCAATCCGTCGATTTCGTCCAGGAAGAGGATTGCGTGTTCCGCCTCGGCCTGGTGGAATGCGCTGGCGATGTTCTTTTCGGTGCTGCCCAGATACATGGAGAGCAGGTCGCTTCCCATGCAGACATTGACCTTGCACTTCAGGACGTCGCCCAGGTATTTGACGAATTCGGTCTTGCCGGTTCCGGGAGGGCCGGAGAGGAGGAGATTCATGCGGGGCTGGTCGGGATCCGCCTGGTCGTCCTTGGGGTTCTGGAAGGCGCGGATGGCCTCCACAATGCGCTCCAGGCGGATGTCGCCCTGGATGTTCAGTCCTTCCAGGGAGTAGTCCTTGGAGGGCAGAAGGCGGTCGTCCTTCAGCTTGACTCCCAACAGCTCGCAGTGGGGCTTCATCAGCTTTTCCACCAGCGCCGGGACCTCGGACTTCTTGGGGCGCATCTCCTTCAGGTTCTCCAGAGTCTGGGAGATTCCGCCGGCGCTGACGGGATACTTCGCGGAGAACTCCTCGATTTGGCGGGCATTGATGAGGCGCGTCAGATTCAAGCGCGCCAGGCTGTTTTTCCAGATGCGCTTGCGCTGTTCGCAGTTCAGGGGCTCGAAGCAGATGGAGTAGTCGAAGCGTCGCCGGGAGGATTCGTCCAGGGCTCCGGCGCGGGTGTTTGCGATCCAGATGGTGGGGGTCTTCAATTTGTCCAAAATGGAGTTCAGCAGTCCCTTGTCTCCTTGGGAGGCGAGGCTCTTTCCGCCGAAGAGGAGGGAGAAAATGCCGCTGGCGCTCTGCAGCATTTCGTCGGCCTCATCCACGATGATGAGGCTCTCCTTTGGGGTGACCATTCCGTCGCAGACCTGCAGGGCGCCGAAGCGTGCCTCGGGGGAGCTGGAGACTCTTCCGGCGCGGTCATTGGTGTTCTGCGCCACGAGGTAGCAGGTCCTTCTGACCTCCTTGGCCAGGGTCTGGGCGAAGCTGGTCTTGCCGGTGCCGGGGGCGCCGTAGAGAAGGATATTCACCGGCTTGGTCCCGGAGGTCAGCATGCGCTTCAGGATGGCGCCGTGCTTCTTCGCCAACTCCTGGAAATCGCTCCAGGGGAGCGTCTCTTCGGTGCTTTTGGAGAAGTAGCTGCTGGAGAGGGGCTCGTCGGACATCCCGTTGAGGAATTCGCAGAGGTCCGGGAACACTTCCAGGTCGTTGTCCAGGCAGTTCAGGCGCCGCAGGGGCTGCTGGGACGCCACTGCCTTGGCGAGCCTGGGGGCGGGGAGATTCAGTGCCTTGGCGAACAAGGGGAGGTTGTCGGCGAATCGTCCCCTGCGGTTGAAGGGGCGTTCCAGGAGGCCTTCGTCGAATGCCATGGCGCACAGGAAGATTTCGATTTCCTCGTCGGAGAGCTTGAGGGTGCGCTGGAGCTCCTGGATCTTTTCGGGGAAGGGATCGGAGGGTTCGCCTTCTCCCCAGGGATGGTCGAGGGCGTTCTCCACAAGGATAGGGAGGATCTCCCGCAGAACGGGTCGGGTCTTCTCGTTGTTCCAGAGCTCGCCCAGGCTCTCGTGGGGATCGTTCCGCATTTCCATGGGGAGATCGTCGTCTTCTTCCAGCTCCTGCTCATGCTCATGGCAGAAGCGGCTTTTGGGATAGAATAGGCAGTCGAGGCTCTTCTTGGGAAGGCGGGTCAGGAGAAGTTCGGGGAGAAGCGTCCTCGTGGTTTTGTTTTCCAGGGGCAGGAAGAAGTCGTTGTCTTCAATATCGACCTTGAGGTTGTTCAGGATGTTCTGCAGGTAGGCCAGGACCTTCTTCTGCATCCAGGGACTCTGATGGCAGGTGTAGCAGGTGTTCATATTTGCTCTTCGGAATGGGTTGTTGAAGATATCGTTGTAGCGCAGTCTTTCGTGTCTCATCAAAATTTCGGCTTGGGGTTATGGTGGTATCTGCATCTCCTTGACTTGTTGGTGGTTGTGGGGTTATGGACGGGGAATCCGCAAGGGGGGGAGCCGGGATGGGGCGGAGACAGAATCCCCCCTTTCCCCCAGAATGCGGATGCGGATTTTTCCCCCCTCGGTGTCGGGAATGCGCCCCTCTCGCGACGCGTCCCTAGTTGAGGTAGGTCCTCATGGTGTTGCGGGAGATGTCGAGCTTTTCGGCGGCCTTGCTGATGTTGCGGCCGTATTTCTCGTAGACCCGCCGGATATGGAGTTTCTTGGCTTCCTCCAAGTTGTCGGGCAGCTCCTCGGCTTCCGCTGCGGGACCGTTCTCGGCATAGAGTCCGGCATTGAGCCTGCGGTGTTCCTGGATGAGCTGGTAGTAGTCGGTCGTCCCGAAGATCGCCGCCCGCTCCAGGAGGTGGTTGAGCTCTCGGACGTTTCCCGGGTAGTCGTAGCTCTTCAGGGCCTCGATCTGGTCCGGGGAAAGCCTTCCCTCGATTCCATTGTGGCAACGGAAGTTTTTTGCCAGCAACGGGATGTCGTCCTTGTGCTCGCGCAGGGGCGGGGTGCGGATTTGGACGGTGCAGAGCCGTTCGTAGAGATCCAGGCGGAAGGCGCCCTCGCGGACCATGGCGGGAAGGTCGCGGTTGGTGGCGGAGATGACTCGCACGTCTACCTTGATCTCCTCTGCGCCGCCTATCCGCATGAAACGACCCTCTTGTAGAACACGCAGAAGGACTCCCTGGACCTCTTGGGAAAGCTCGCCGATCTCGTCCAGGAAGAGCGTGCCGCCGTTGGCTTGCTCAAAGCATCCGATGCGACGCTCCTTTGCGTCGGTGAACGCGCCTTTTTCGTGGCCCAGGAAGGCGCTTTCCAGCAGGGACGGATTGATGCTGGCGCAGTTGAAGGCGACGAATTCCTGGTCCTTTCGCGGGGATTTCTGGTGGATCATCTCGGCCACGGATTCCTTGCCGGTGCCGGATTCGCCTTGGATGAGCACCCGCGCGTGGTCGTAGGGAGCCACAAGGGAGATCTTCTCCTGGAGCTCCATGATTGCGTCGCTCTTGCCGATGATTTCGCGGCGGCCGTAGCGGCGGTAGTGCGTGAGCATGTCCCGCTCATCTTGGGTCCACTTGGCCTCGGGATCCAGGGCGGCGATGTGCCGAATGGCGGTGGAGTATGGCTCCTGCTTCTGGAAGTTCCGGTAGAAGTATCCGGCGGCCTCCAGCAATTCGTGGTATTTCTTGCCCAGCGGCGTTTGGGAATCGCAGAACGGCGCCGTCTTGGAGGCGTCAAGGTGGTAGAATTTCGCGATCAGGTCGGCGAGGCTCCGGGTGGTGTCGATGCAAACCTCCAGGTTTGCGCGGACCTCCTCGATGTCCGGGACGTCAGGAATGGGGTAGGAGCTGAACCAGGTGACCTCGACTTTCCGGCGCTTCAACGACGCCAGCGCCTTGCCGAGACGCTTCACGTTTCCCAGGATGCTGACGCCCAGGATGACAATGCGCGAATAGTCGCCGGGCTTTTCCAAGAACTCGGGAAGGCGGCGCTTGCTCATGCCCAGGATGTCCGCTTTCTTGAAGTGCTGCAGGACCAGTGCGGCGGATAGGGCGTATTCGAGGTAGGACCATCCGGTGAGGATCAGGGTCTTTTCCATAGGGGGCTGTTTCCTGGGGTGGTTGAAGAGGAGTCGAAGTGTCTTTGGAGGTCGCCGGGAACGCCCATCCGCGCGGTGATGACGGCGCAGGCGGCGGCGTCCTCCAGGGCGTCGTGGTGGCGGAATTGGATGCCGAAGCGCTCGGCCATGGCGCCCAGGGAGTGCGAGGGCATCTCGGGAAAGCGCCGGCGGCTGAGGCGCACGCTGTCCACGTAGTCGAATTCCACGGGCGGCAGGTCGTAGAGGGCGAGCACGCTGCGCAACTGCCCCAGGTCGAAGGGGGCGTTGTGGATGACGACGCACTCCGCCGAGAGCAGCATCTCCCGCAACTCCGGCCAGATCTCCGGAAATTCCGGGGAGTCGCATACGTCCCAGTAGCACAGGCCGTGGATCTCCGTGAAGTCCGGACGCATCCAGCGGTAGCCCTCGTGGGGGAAAATCAGCCACTCCTGACCACCCAAGACTACACCATCCTCTACAACCGCACAGCCCGCTGCACAAATGCTCCCCGAAGCCTCATTGGCAGTCTCAAAATCAAGTCCGACAAGTCTCATGACAAAATCCCACCGACAATCCCCCCCAGAACTACTCCGGGATGGCTATGCCATAAAAAATAGCAAGGGAAATGCCAATTGCTCAAAATATGGGCAAGATATGCTGGAATAACCGCAAAAATCCGCAATTTTCCCCGAATTTCTGGAAAAATATCTGCCAGTATGGTGAAAATATTACCAGAGGGGAAGGGCGGTGCTTTCTTCCCGCGGGCAATTTTAGCGGTCTTCTTGGAGTTCCGTGAGAAAGCGTGGGAGTTCGCTGAGGAGGTAGAGGGGAATATTGAGGAGCCCGTCGTCGAAGCGCAGATTTTGGAGGGAGGTCCGCACGGAGATCTGGGGGTGGTATTTTTGGCGGTAGACCTTCAGGGACTTCGCGTTCAGGCTGAGTCCGGACTTCACCTCTATGGGTATAATTTGGTCGCGGTTTTGAATCAGGAAGTCCACTTCGGCGGTTCCACCGGCGTTGCACCAGTAGCAGATGGGGTTGTATCCCAGGGATGCGAGCTGTTCCAAGGCGAAGTTTTCGGTCAGCCGTCCCTTGAAATCCGCGAAGAGATCGGGGCTGTTGATGCTGATGCCGGAGTCGATGCGGGCCAGTTTCCGCAGGACTCCCACATCCGTGGGATAGAGCTTGAAGATCTTTCGGTCCGCCACTGCGGTTAGCGGGTATTCCGGGGTCTCTACGCGGTCTACCTTTCGCACCATTTGGGCGGAGAGGAGCCATTGCAGGGCGTCCTCCAGGTCCTTCGCACGGGCGCCAGGACGCACCTCGCTGTAGAAGAAACGGCGGTTCTCCCGGGCGAATTGCGCGGGGATGGATTGCCAGAGGAGGGAGAGCTTCGGGGTGTCGGAGGCGGGGATGTGCTTGGAAAAGTCAGAGACGTATGCGTCCATGATCGAGTCTAGCTCGTTCTCGGCGTCGTGCAGGTCTCTTGTCTCCAAGAAGGCGGAGAGTGCGGCGGGCATTCCGCCGAAGGTCAGATACTCCCGCAGATGGGCGGTAAGCTTGGCGGCGAAGGCGTCTTCGAGGGGAGCGAGCTTCATGGTCGAGAGGTATTCGGCCAAGGCAGGATTGGCGGCGCGCAGGTATTCGCGGAAAGAGCAGGGCGTTAGCTCCAGGGTGTCCACTTTCCCTACCGGAAAGCCGGAATGACTCCGGGCTAACGATACCCCCAGCAGGGATCCCGCCGCCGCAATGGCATACTCCGGCGCCTCTTCACAGAAATACTTCAGGGAGTTCAGGGCACGGGGGCATAGCTGGATCTCGTCAAAGACAATCAGCGTCTTCCCCGGCAAGAGCTGCTGACCGCTGAAGGCGCTTAACCGCAAAAGGAGCTGCGCGGGGTCGTAGTCACCGTCAAATAGCGAGGAGAGCTCCCGCTGGCGCTCAAAGTTGAAGTATGCACAGGAGGCAAAGTGCTCCTTGCCAAAGTGCGTCAGCAACCAAGTCTTGCCACACTGCCGCACACCCTTCAATAAAAGCGGCTTCCGACGCGCAGAGGCCTTCCATCTCAACAACGCAACAGTGATCTCTCGCTCAATTCGCATGGCGTAAAAAAAAAGTCCCTCCTAAAACGGGAAGACTCCCAGGAAAACAAAACACAGATCCCCGAAAATGCACTACTCCTGAAAACTCTCCCGAAAACGCCCTTAATATGCCATCTCCCTCGAAAAATGCAGATGGTAACTGCAAAAGTCCCTCGAAAAATGCAGATGAAAGGCGCAAAAGTCGTTGGACTTTTGCAAATGAGAGATTCGAAAACGGTCTTGGCAAAATGATTTTTCGCCAAGACGGCGCTAGTACCGGAGCGTTTTTTGCCGCATGAAAATAACCAAAGGACGGAGGGGCAGCCCCTATCTAGTACCTAGTGGGAGAGTGGCTAGTGGCTAGTTGATAAGGCGCCTGCGGCGCTCTTCCGCCGCTGGGAGTGGCGGTACGGGGCTTGCCCCTATCTAGTACCTAGTGGGAGAGTGGCTAGTGGCTAGTTGATAAGGCGCCTGCGGCGCTCTTCCGCCGCTGGGAGTGGCGGTGTTGTTGGGCTACCCCTTGCCCATTGCATTTTGCGGTTACGCTATGGCGGGGGTGCGGGGGCGGCAGCCCTCCGTCCTTTGGATATTCCCTTTTCGATTCAGAAAACGCTTCTGGCCATGGGAGAATGGCGGCGAGCTTGCGCATTGTTTTTTTTGTGGGTGTGGGCTTGAAACAGATACCCGTATGGGTATATATTGAGGGCGTCGCCCGGAAAATGTCGTGTGCGGTTTTGTTTTTTTGTGTGTGTCTGGTGCCTGGCTTCAGGAAGGAGAGCGTGTCATGAAGAAGTGCATGAATTCGGAGAGTCTGCATCGTCGGTTGAAGAAGATTATTGGGCAGGTGCAGGCGATTGACCGGATGATCGAGCAGGACATCCCCTGCGAGGATGTGCTGTCCCAGATCAATGCGGCGAAGAGTGCGTTGCATGGTTGTGGCAAAGTGGTATTGGAGGGGCATATCCGGCATTGCGTGCTGGACGGCATTCGCCATGGCGACGCCGACAAGACCATCGACGCCTTCACCAAGGCGGTGGAGCGCTTCGCGAACCTGAAATAGGGCGGGGGGTATCCACCGTCCTTCTGGAGATTTTTCGGCCTGGGAGCCGCAGCGGATTTTTTTTTTGCTTGATAAACCGATACAAGTATGGGTATTAATACATATACCCGTATAGGAATTCACGTAGGAGACTTGCTGGCATGATGAAGAGTTTTTTGGAGAAGATCGACGACTTTTTGGAGTGGGGTGGTACCCGCAAGGAGGTCGTTTGCCTGGTGTTGTCGGGCATTGCGGTGTTGATGAGCCTGTTTCGGGTGCGTCCTTTTGGGATGGAGCCTGCGTGGGTAGCGATTGTGTTGTGTGGTCTGCCGATTGTTTTGGAGGCCTTCGTGGGTCTGGTGGGCTCCTTCGACATCAAGGCGGACGTGCTGGTGGCCATGGCGTTGATTGCGTCCATTGGCATTGGCGAGTATTTTGCGGCGGGCGAGGTGGCGTTCATCATGCAGCTCGGCGAGTTGCTGGAGGACTTGACGGTGGCGCGTGCCCGAGCGGGGATTGAGAAGCTGGTTCGTCTGACGCCGCAGACGGCGCGGGTCTTGCGCGATGGCGTTGAGGTGGTCATTCCTGCCGAGCAGGTGCGGGTAGGGGACCGCATTCGGGTGTTGCCCGGCGAGAGTGTCCCTGTGGACGGCGTGATTGTTTCGGGTCAGACCTCCATCGACCAGTCGGTGATGACCGGCGAGTCCATGCCGGTGGACAAGACGGTTGGCGACTCCGTCTCCAGCGGCACGGTGAACCAGTTCGGCGCCTTTGAGATGGACGCCGTGAAGGTCGGTGAGGACAGCTCCATTCAGCGGATGGTGCGCCTGGTGCAGTCTGCGGATGCGGGCAAGGCGAAGATTGTGGGGATTGCGGACCGCTGGGCCACGTGGATTGTGGTGATTGCGCTGGTGAGTGCCGTCGTGACGTGGGGGGTGACGGGCGAGGCGATCCGTGCGGTGACGATTCTGGTGGTCTTCTGTCCCTGTGCGCTGGTGTTGGCGACGCCCACGGCCATCATGGCTGCCATCGGCAATGCCACGCGGCATGGCTTTTTGGTGCGGGAGGGCGATGCCCTGGAGCGTCTGTCGCTAGTGAAGGTCGTGACCTTTGACAAGACGGGCACGTTGACTTACGGCGCTCCCGAGGTGGTGGGCGTGGGGAGCGTCTCCCCGGAGGTCTCCGAGGCGGCGCTCTACCGTCTGGTGGCATCCGCGGAGCAGTTCTCTGAACACCCGCTGGGAAAGGCGATCGTGAAGGGCTACTTGAAGGACGGCGCGGAGACGCTCCCCGCCGAGGCATTCGAGATGCTCCCCGGACGCGGCGTCTGCGCCACCGTGGAGGGCCATCGGGTTTGCGCCGGCAACCCCGAATTGCTCCGTGAGCAGGGCGTGGAGATGACGCCGCCCCCCGCCGCAGGAAAGTATCTGGACGAGGGATGCACGGTCACGTACGTCGCGGTGGATGGCGCCTTCGCCGGATTCGTCGCCCTCTCCGATACCCTGCGCCGCGAGAGCCTCTCCACCATCGCCTCCCTCGCGGGACTCCAAGTCACTCCCGTGCTTTTGACCGGCGACCACGAAAATGCGGCGAAGGCCATTGCCGGAAAGCTGAAGATCCGGGAGGTGAAGGCCGATTGCCTCCCCGAGGACAAATTGTCCGCCATCGACGGCTACCAGCGCAAGGGTCTGCCGGTCTGCATGATTGGCGACGGCATCAATGACGCGCCCGCCCTCAAGAAGGCGAATGTGGGCATTGCCATGGGCGGCGTGGGAAGCGACATCGCCGTGGATGCCGCGGACATCGCCCTGGTGAACGACGACGTGAAGGAGCTCCCGCACCTGATCGCGCTCTCCCGCCGCACAATGACCACCATCAAGCTCAATATGTGCTTCTCCATGGGCGTGAACTTCGTGGCCATTATCCTGGCCGCCATCGGCACGCTGAATCCCGTGGTGGGAGCATTGGTCCACAACGGCGGATCCTTCCTGGTCATCCTCAATTCCGCGCTGCTGCTTCAATGGAGATACAACCGCCTTTGCTAGCGCAAGGGCGAGGAAGGGATTGCGGAGCATCCATGCCGCAGGCAGGGGAACGCATTCTGCCTGCGGCGTGTCCAAGGCACAGTTTCCGAGTTTCGTGTTCGTTGGCGTTTTCCATCAGGAGGTCTTTTCATGTCTGTGAAGGTGAATCGTGGAAGAGTGGCGGTGGTGTATTTTTCGTGGAGTCCGGAGGGTGGCACCCGCCAGGCGGCGAAGGCGATTGCCGGCGCATTGTCGGCGGATCTCTTCGCAATCGTCCCCCAGACGGCGTATAGCCGCGACTACCGGAAGTGCTGCGACGAGGCGAATCCCGAGTGCTACGGAAAGCAGCTGCGTCCCATTTGCCCCCTGGAGGGATGGGATCCCGCGCGCTACGACGCGGTCTTCGTGGGCACCCCCAATTGGTGGGGGACCATGGCGCCGCCTGTGCGCACTTGGGTGACCCAGAATGCACCGTCCCTCAAGGGAAAGACCCTCTGCCTCTTCCAGACCAACGGCGGAGGCGGAATGCAACGCTGCGAACGCGAATTCGCAGAACTGCTGCCGGGATGCGCCGTCCTCCCGGCAAAGGCAGTCTCCGGCGCCGCCGTCCCCCGGGAACTCACGAATTTCGAAAAATTCGCCAAGGAAAACGTGAGCATACAATAAAAAAATCCCCCCATTCCCGTACGCAGAAAAGGCCGGTGGAACTGTGCGTTCCGCCGGCCTTTTTTTGCGTGTTCGTGGGGTGGTCAGATCTCGTTGGTGACGCGGAAGAGCGCGTCGTGTCGGAGACCGATATCGAGTTGGTCCTGGAAGGCGATTTTCATGCTCTTCTGGAGCTTTTGGACGTCCAGGTCCTTGGGGATCTGGATTTGCCAGATCATGGTGTAGGTCCCCTGGTGGTTCCGGCTAGAGAGGTCGACGATATTGATGCCGCGTTCCTTGAGGTATGCGGCGACGGTGGCGACGAGTCCGGGGTGATCGGGACCGGAGGCGGTGAGGACATAGGAGTCCTCGGGCTTCGCGGGGGGGATGATGACATGATCCTCGGGGCAGAGGAGGACTCCGAAGCAGGCGCCCTTGAGGGCGGGGATTTCTTGGAGGACTTCCAGGATCGCCTGCTTGCTGGTCTCCTGGGAGAAGTCCGCCAGGAGGATCATGGTGAAATACTCCTGGAGGACCGTCTGGCTCACATCCAGGAGATTTCCGTTGAGGCGCCGGATGGCGTCGCTCACGTCGGCAACGATGCCCACCTGGTCATGGAACATGACGGAGATGGCGTACCGCTGGAGCTTCGCCGGCTGCGCTTGGGATTCCGTGGGCATTTTTGGGGTGGCCTCGGGTGGGGGAGTCTACCGGCAGCGCGCGACGGTGCGGTCGTATTCCACCAGGTCGTTGATCCAGGCGGCGCCCACGACAGCGCCGTTTCTGCGGCAGAATTCGTCGTAGACGGCTTCCCAGGGTGCGCCCTTGAGCTCTTCGAGGAGCGCCAGCTTCATGGCGCCGTCGCCGTTCTGCTCGAGCTCATTGAGGGTGTCGGTGGGTTCCAGCAGGGCGTAGAGGGCGGCCTTCTGGGCGGCGCGGGTTCCCACGACCCAGGCGCCCACGCGGTTGATGGAGCCGTCGAAGAAGTCGAGAGCCAGGTAGGTATTCTTGAGGAACTTGCAACGGACGAGCTGGAGGAAGAGGTTCCGCAGATCGTCGTTGAAGATGACCACGTGGTCGGAGTCCCAGCGGATGGGGCGGGAGACGTGGATGAGCAGCTCCTTCTGGAATGCGGCGACGGAGGAGATCTTGTCGTCGATGGTCTCGGTGGGATGGAAGTGTCCCATGTCGAAGGTGATCATGAGGTCCTTCTCGGGGCGGGAGGCCACGTAGTTCATGTAGAACTCATGGGAGCCCACGGTGTAGTCTTCCAGTCCGATGCCGAAGACCTTGCTTTCCAAACCGTCGCGGATGAAGGCGGGATTCAGCTTTTCGGCGAAGATCTGGTCGTAGGAGTCCTTGAGGAGGAGTCTGGGGGTGAGGCGGTCGGTGGGCTGGTCCTTGGCGCCATCGTGCACCCAGTGGTTCACGATGCAGGGGGAGCCCTGCGCCTCGCCCATGGCGGCGGCGATGAGGCGGCACTGCTTGTCGTGGCGGATCCAGAAGTCGCGGATCTTCTGGTCGCGGTTGGAGAGGGTGTATCCGGAGTCGGCGAGGGGGTGTGCGAAGAAGGTGGGATTGAAGTCCAGCGCCAGGCCCATCTCCTTGGCCCACTTCATCCACTTGGCGAAGTGCTCGGGAGTGATCTCGTCGCGGTCCACCACCTTTCCTTCCGTCTCGGCGTAGATGGCGTGGAGGTTGAAGCGCTTCTTGCCGGGGATGAGCTTCAGGGCGCGCTCGGCGTCGCAGCGAAGCTGCTCGGGGGAGACGGCGCAGCCGGGGTAGTTTCCGGTGCTCATGATGCCGCCGCCGTTGACGGCGCCCTCGTGGACCTCGAAGCCGTGGACGTCGTCGCCCTGCCAGCAATGGAGGGAGAAGGGGGTCTCGGCGAGGGCCTTCAGGGCGGCCTCGGTGTCGACGCCCAGGTCGGCGAAGGCCTTCTTGGCCAGTTCATAGCGCTGCTGGATTTCGGCGTCGCTGGGGATGGGGAAGTTCTTGCTCATGGTCTTGGTATTCCTTGTGAGTTGGGGAGGGTTGAGAAAACAAGGGGTGGCTTTGCTAGCGCACCAGCGGCAGGTCGATTCTGAGGACCTGCGGCGGGATGCTCCAGCTGTCGGAGAAGCGGATTTCTGCCATGGCGCGGGAGGCCTTTTCGGTGGCAGGGATGGTGATCATGCGGGTGAAGGCGCGCTTGCCGCCGGGGGGGATGGCGCCGAAGTAGAAGAGCTTTCCGTCCAGGCCCTCCAGGCGGGAGAAGGTGCGGGCGATGAGGCAGGAGGTCTGCGTGCTTCCGGGATTCTCTACCTCCACGGTGACCGGCACCGGCTTGCCGGCCTCCAGCAACACGCAGTCCTTGGGGAAGCGCACCCGGCAGACCAGCGCATCCTGCTCGGGCTTCCCGCGGCTCAGCTGGAAGTCTAGGCCGTAGGCCAGCAGGACCTCGCCGGACTCGTCTTCGTCGAGCTGCCGTTCGTCGCTGGCGCGCCGCTTGGGCATGGTGCGCGTGAGAGTCAGGTGGAGGGGATCGTATCCCTGCGCCTTGATCTCCAGGTCGAGGGAGCGGGTGCTGAGGTCATCGAAGGACGCCAGCAGATCCAGGCGGCAATCGGGGTCCCGCACTAGCCCCGTGCGGTCGGTGGAGAGCTCCACGCCATTCAGCAGGACCTTCGTGGACACCAGGGGGCCGGCGGGCAGGGTGAGGGTGCGCTGGTTGCTCTCGCCCTCCCAGATCTCGCCGTCCAGGCGCTTGTAGTCGTAGGTGCCCTGGTCCTCGGTTTCGCCGGGGACGAAGGTGCGCAGGAGGGTCTCGTAGATGCGGACCTCGGTGATGGTCTGGATCTCCTGGCGGTCCAGCTGGACCGTCAGCTGCGCGTTGTCGGTCTCGGTGGAGAGCGCGGCCACCAGCTGGTACGTGGACTTTCGACCGCGGGTCTCCGTGCGAAGGTAGGCGCCGCGGCAGCGGGAGGACTGCGGCGGGAGGTCGTCGCGGCGCTGCTGCGCGGGCGTCAGTCGTTCCAGGATGGCGGGGGAGATCCCGATGGCGTCGTCGCCGAGGTCCTGTGCAGGCAGGGTGGTGGCGGCGCCCAACAGGAGTCCGAAAGCGAGGAGGAGGGTTGCGGCGTTGCGAATCATGGCAATTCCTCCGTTGCGGGCTCAAGCGCGGCGGGGGGCTCGTTTGCGGGGACCTCTGGCACGGCGGGGGGCTCTGCGGGTTCCCGTGCCTGTGCGGACTCCTCTTCTTCCTGGAGGAGCTTCGACAGCTTTGCCAGGCGCGCGTCACGTCCGGCGGTGAGCTCCGCCGTCAGGATGCATCCCAATTCGGGGTAGCAGGCCCAGGGCAGTTCCCGATGGACCGCATGGCTGTCCTTGCGGGCGGCGAGGGCGCCATTGGGGTCCCAGATGCTCCCCATCTGTGCGCCGAAGCGCTGGAGCGCCTCCTTTTCGCGGGGGGGGATGGAGACATCCCGGTCGTCGAGCCAGACGGCGGCGTCCAGATGGCGGGCGTATTCTTCGAGGGCCTCCAGATGCTTTTCGGCGGGGAGCCGGCAGGGGAATCCGGAGAGGAGTCCCAGGATGGCGGCCACATGGGAGGCTTCCTGGAGGGTGACGCCCTCGGTGCGGAAGTGCTTCAGGCGCGCTGCGTTCTCTTCATCGGAGGCCTCGGGGTGTCCCTGGATCCAGAGTTCCTGGAGGCGTTCGGGGGAGAGTGCGGCGGTGGAGACGTAGAAGGCGGGGCGGCCCTTCTTCTCGGCGAGCGTGAATTCCACGCCGTGGGTCTCGAAGGCATCCGGTGGCGGAATCCGCAGGATATGCGATTCCAGCTGCTGGAGAGTGCGGAGGAGATAGGGCTGGACGCCCTGCAGGTCCTGTCCGAAGCGCTGGAGGGAGTCCATGTAGTGGTCGAAGTAGCTCTGCTCCTGTCGGAGGAGCTGTCGGCTGGCGGAGTAGACGGACAGGTCGTTTCGGAAGGTCACCTGCCGCTCCAGGTTCCGCTCCAGGTCCCGCTGCAATTCCAGCCCCCGCTTGCGCAGGGACATGGCGCGCATGACGGATTGCTCGGGATCCGGAATCCGGGCGACCTCCGGCAGTGCCTCCTGGAACTCCTTGAGCTGCCGTTGGCATTCCTGCTGGAGCTGCTGGATTCCGGCGTAGTCCCGAGTCAGGTCTTGAAAGGTCTTGGGGGCCTGTGCGGGGGCGGTCTGGGCATTGAGCGCCCAGGCCAGGAGGATTCCCGCCAGGAGTGCGAGTGCCTTCCCGATGTGCCTGGAGTGGTGCATGGCGCGCGGTCGGTGGGGTCTTCGGGGTTAGCCGATGGAGTTTCCCAGGCTGCAGATCTTCTTGTAGGTCTGGAAGGCCTTCTCCCAGGCGTCGCCGTCGGCGGGCAGGTAGGTCTGGGAGGGCTCGGATGCCTTCACGATCTTTCGGCCCTCTTCCAGGGTGGGGATGGTGCCGGTGGCCATCGCCTGACCCAGGATGTTGCCCATTGCCGTGGCCTCCACGGGACCCGTGACCACGGGCGCCTGGATGGCGTTGGCGGTGAATTGGTTCAGCAGCGCATTCTGGCAGCCGCCGCCCACCAGGTGCAGCACGGTGAGCTTCGTGCCCGTGAGCTCCTCCAGCTCGTTCCAGGTCTGACGGTACTTCAGCGCCAGGGATTCCAGCGCCACGCGGATGACCTGTCCGGGAGTCTCGGGCACCTTCTGGCCGCTCTCCTTGCAGAACTGTCGGATGCGGGCGGGCATGTCTCCGGGAGGCGCGAAGAGGGAGTCGTTGGGGTTGATGATCGCCAGGAAGGCGGGCTCCTTCGCGGCCATCTGCGCCAGCTCGCCGAAGGAGTACTTCGTGCCCTCCTTGATCCAGGTGTTGCGGCACTCCTGGATGAGCCAGAGGCCCATGATGTTCTTCAGGAAGCGGATGGTGTTGCCCACGCCGCCCTCATTGGTGTAGTTGGCGGCCATGGCGGCCTCGTCGGTGCGGGGCTTGGGCAGCTCCACGCCCATGAGGCTCCAGGTGCCGCTGGAGAGATACGCCCAGTCCTTCTCGCCGGCGGAGGGCACGGCGGCCACGGCGGAGGCGGTGTCATGGCTTCCGATGTGGATGACGGGGATGGGCCCGCAGTGGAACTCCTTCTGGAGCTCGGGGCTCAGGGGCGCCGCCACGGTGCAGGAGGGGACGATCTCGGGGAAGAGGGAGCGCTTGAGTCCCAGCGCGTCAATGATCTTCCAGGACCAGTCGCCGGTGGCGGGATTGAAGAGCTGGGAGGTAGTGGCGATGGAGTATTCCGCGGCGGCCTTTCCGCAGAGCAGATAGGTGAGCGCGTTGGGGATGAAGAGGAGCTTGTCGGTCTTCTGCAGGGCCTCCTCGTGGTCGCGCAGGGAGGCGGAGAGCTGGAAGACGGTGTTGATGGACATGAATTGGATGCCGGTCTCGCGGTAGATCTCCTCCTTGGAGATGCGCTCGAAGGTCCAGGGCATCACGTCGTCGGTGCGGGTGTCGCGGTAGTGGTGGGGCAGTCCGATGAGCTTTCCGTCTGCGCCCAGGTAGCAGAGGTCCACGCCCCAGGTGTCGATGCCGATGCCGTCGATGGCGGGCTCGGTGGCCAGGCCCTTCCGGAGGCCCTCCTTGATTTCGGCGAAGAGGGTATGGATGTCCCAGTAGATGTGTCCGTCGACCTCGTGGGGGCCGTTGGCGAAGCGGTGGAGTTCCTCCAAGGCGATGGTCTTTCCGTCAAAGCGTCCCAGGATGGCGCGTCCGCTGGAGGCGCCGAGGTCGAATGCCAGGTAGTTTTTCATAGGGTTTGTGTGTGGGGGTTAGCTGACGGGCAGCCGGAGGATTTGAGGAGAGAGGGTCCTGGTTTCCGGAGTGTAGTCCAGGATGGCGCAGGAGTTGCGGATGGTGAGGGAGCCGGCGCCGACGAGCCAGGGCGTATGTGGGGCGTGTGGCGCGTGGAGGAAGGGGTGGTGGACGTGTCCGGAGCAGTGTGCGAGATAGCGCCCCTCCTCCCCCCATTCCCAAAGGCGCCGCCAATGCACCAGCCGGGAGCGCCAGGAGAGAGGGCGGCCCGTCTTGCCCAAAATGGGAAAGTGGCTGGCCAGCAGGCGGTCCTTTCCCTCCGTAGACGAGGCGCAGGTGAGAATATACCGCAGTTTGTCCCATTCGTTGTCAGGGAGCTCCCCGTTGGAGAGCCATGGCACGCAGGGACGTGCGCCGGAGAAGGCGACGACCTCCAGGGGTCCCAGGGGCAGTGCGGCGGGGAGGTCCTGTAGGGTGAGGCGTCCGCCATTGAGATGGTGGAAGGCCTCCCGGAGGGGCGGCAGCGCGGCGGGGACGTATGCGTCGTGGTTGCCGGGCAGATAGACGAAGTGCCCGGGGCACGCGAGGCGGAGGGGCTCCAGGAGCTCCAGCGCCTTCTGGAATTCCCGGGGATCGCCGATGGCGGTCAGGTCGCCCGTGCACAGCACGGCGTCAAAGGCGCCCTGCTTGGCCCAATGGACCAGGGTCTCCAGGTGCGCGAAATGCTGCGCGCCCTGTCGGGTCAGCCGCTGGTTGAGGCGGCCCACGCAGCGCTTGTCCAGGAGGTACCGCCATTGCCAGTCGGGGATGCCGACATGGATGTCGGAGATGTGGAGCACCCGGAAGGCGGTGGGCGCCTTTGGGGGGAGGGCGGCATTTGCCGCATCGTCAACGGGACCCATGGCGAGGCAGTCTCCTACTCCTGTGCGGGGGGCGGTTGGTCGGCGGCGGGTGGGGCGGGTCGTGCGCCGGCCTTGTCCAGTTCGGGATAGAGGAGGATTTTTCGCTGGAGGGTGCGTCGGCTGATGCCCAGGATGGCGGCGGCGCGGGTGCGGTTTCCGCCGGCTTGTTCCAGCGCCTTGTGCATGGCGGCCAGTTCGTTGGCGCGGATGTCCAGGGTCTGGAGGGGATCCGGGCGCTGGGCGGGCAGGGGCGCCTGTCCGGCGCGCTCCGGGTGGCTGGAGAGCTCGTCCACGATCTCCCGGGGGATGTCGGTGATGGTCAGGAGGCTCCCGCGCGCCAGGACCACCATGCGCTCCACGCAGTTGCGCAGCTCGCGGATGTTCCCTGGCCAGGAATAGGAGGTCAGCACGCCCATGGCGTCCTTGGCGATGCCGGCGATGTCGCGGTCGTTGTCCTTGGCGGCCAGCTTCAGGTAGTGGTCCAGCAATGCGGGGATGTCCTCGGGGTGTTCCCGGAGGGGCGGCAGGTGGAGGTTGACGACGTTGAGGCGGTAGAAGAGGTCCTCCCGGAAGGTGCCCGCCTTTACCATGGCGCGCAGGTCGCGGTTGGTGGCGGCCACCAGCCGGACGTCGACGGGGATGGTGTGGGAACCGCCTACGCGCTCCAGGTTCCGGGTCTCCAGCACCCGCAGGAGCTTCACCTGCGTGGAAAGCGAGATCTCGCCGATTTCGTCCAAGAAGAGGGTGCCGCGGTCCGCACGCTCAAAACGCCCGATGAAGCGCTCGGTGGCGCCGGTGTAGGCGCCCTTTTCGTGGCCGAAGAGCTCGCTTTCCAGGAGGTTCTCGTTGAGGGAGGCGCAGTGGACGGCGACGAAGGGCGCGCGGGCGCGCGGGCTCCAGGCGTGCAGTGCGTGGGCGAAGAGCTCCTTTCCTGTGCCGCTTTCGCCGGTGATCAGCACCGTGGAACGGCTGGAGGCCACCTGCCGCGCTTCTTCGATCAGCGCCTTCATGGGCTGCGAGGAGCCGATGATGCCGGCGGGCGCGCCCTCGGTGCCACTCTGGCTGGCGCTCCGGCGCTCCGCAAGTACCTCCAGGCCGCGGTCGACCATCATTTCCAGGTCGTCCAGATTCACGGGCTTGGTCAGGTAGTCGTAGGCGCCGGCGCGCATGGCGTCCATGGCGGTCTGCACGGAGCCGTATGCGGTGAGCATGATGATGAGGGGCGCGTCGGGCTGTGCGGAGACCTGTCGGGTGAATGCCATGCCGTCCAGGCCGGGCATGCGCAGGTCGGTGAGCACGATGTCGACCCTCTGGGACTTCAAGATCTCCAGGCCCCTGGTGGCGTCCTCCGCCAGAAGGATCTGGTATTTGTCGGAGAAGGCGTCCCGGAGACCCTCGCGGGTATTTCGTTCGTCGTCGATGACAAGGATGACGGGGAGGTCTTTCATGGGGTATCGGTGGATTCCTGGCTCTGGGCGGCTGCGGCTGCCTCGGGGGCGGAGTGGTTGTCGGTGTCCTCGGGGGCGGCGAGTTGTCGAACGATGCGCGCGTGTCGTGGGAGGCTGATGGTGAAGGCGGCGCCGCAGCCGGGCTTGCCGTCGATGGCCAGGTCGCCGCCGTGGGCGCGCACAATGCGGTCCACGATGAGCAGCCCCAGTCCGTGGCCATTTTCCTTGGTGGTGTAGTAGGGCTCCAGGAGCTGCGCGAGCTGCTCGTTGGTGAATCCGGGGCCGTTGTCGGCGAAGCGCAGGTGCACGAAGACGTCGTCCACGGTGCAGAGAATCTGGAGCCGTCCGTCATTCTCCATGGCCTGCATGGCATTCTTGATGAGGTTGAAGAATGCCTGCGTGAGCTGTCCGGCGTCGCCGGTGATGGAGGGCACCAGGGCGGGGAATTGGAGCCCCACCTGGATATTCCGGGACTCCAGCTCGGGCTTCAGGAATTCCAGGGCATCCACCAGGAGGGTCTGGAGATTCACGGGCGCCAAATCCAGGTGTCCGGGACGCACGGCATTGAGGAAATTCTTTACGATGCTGTCCAGACGCCGGAGTTCCTGGTCCGCAATCTCGACGAAGTGCCCCGCGGACTCCCGGACGGCATCGGGGTCTTCGTTGCGGAGCTTCCGCTTGAGGATCTGCAGGTGGATTCCCAGGGCATTGAGGGGATTGCCGAGCTCGTGCGCCACGCCGGCGGCCAGCTGCGTGATGGCGGTGACCCGCTGGGCCTCCACCGCCTTGTCGCTGTTCTCCTTGCGTTCGGTGACGTCATGGAAGATCAGAGTCGCCAGCAGCTGGTCCTCCCGGGCGGATTCCGGGGGCTCGGGGGCGGGGAGGAGGTAGAAGGAGAGGAAGCGCCGCTGGGGATAGAAGATCTCCAGCTCCTGACGGCTGAAACGCCCCCACTGCTCCGGAGGCACATCCAATAGCTGCGCCCAGTCAAACTGCCGGAAATAACGCCCCACCGGCTGCCCGACGGCGTCCTCCGGAATGCCGAAGATCCGCATGGCGGCAGGATTGATGATCTGGATCCGCAATTGCGTGTCCAGCACGATAATCCCCTCCCGCAAAGTGTCGAAGATCTCCTCGAAAAAGCCCTTCTCGTTCAGAAGACGGCGGATATACTCCCGCAGGGAGGCGGCATCCATCTTCTCTAGAAAGCGTTCGCGGAGGGCGGTGTTTCTGCGGGCGGGCATGGAAACAAAAAGGGGCAAAACGGGAATGACCCGGCGATTGCGCCAAGCGCGCCCAAATGGCGCGCAGGCACCGCCGGTGGGCGGAAGTAGGGTTGGGGAATATCCAAAGGACTGGGGGCAAGCCCCCCGCACCCCCCTTTAGGGGAAAGCGGCATTGGCACCGAGGCAAAATGCCGCGGAAGAGCGCCGCGCGGCGACCTTGCAGGCTAGCCACGAATTACGAAGTGCTTACGGCGCATTCCTGCGCCGTATCCAGTAGGCGCCTTTTTTTTGGGAAAAAGGAAAGCCCCGTCACGGGCGCCTCGTTTGCTCCCGGGATGCGGGAGGGGAGGCCCATGGCGGGGCAGTGTGACCGGGGTGCCGGACGACCGCCCCGGATCGATCGGAGAGGTCGGTGGAGGAGAGGGCGTCTCTCCTCCGGAGGGCGCTAGTAGCGCTTGTGGAAGGAGGGCTTGTAGACCTTCCAGACGGCGGACTGGTCGGCGTCGCTGATCACGTAGGCGGGCTCGATGATGGGCTCCCAACCGAAGGGGAAGGTGACCAGCTCAACGACGCCCACGCACTCGCGGACCACGAAGCGCCAGAGGCCCACGCCCACGCCCTTGGAGGCGCCGGCCAAGTCACCCTCGTTCTCGGTGACGCGGAAGATGTTCTTGGGGACTTCCACAACGCCGAAGAGGATGTTGCAGATGCCGCGGCCGAACTGGTCGGCGGGACGACGCTCCATGAGGGGATTCAGCTGCATGTCGTCCAGGGAGAAGTCATATCCCGCGATGCCGCAGAAGAAGTCGATGATCTCCACGGGGCGGATGGCTACATAGAGGTGGATCAGCGCCAGGTCGAGCTGCACGCGCACATCCCACTTGTCGCGGCGGAAGTGCATGGTGTCCAGATAGGGGCTGTCCTCGTTGGTCTCGGCGCGCCAGGGGCCGAAGGCCGCGGTGGCGTAGCCGCCCTTGTGGTACTCGAAGGCATTGACGTTGTTCTCGTACTTGTCAACCAGCCAGAAGGGGGGGATGAAGTGGGGGAAGGCCACGCCCGTCTCGGCATTGGCATACAGGGAGAGCTGCGCATACTCGGTGATGGCGACCTCGGCGCCCAGGCCCGGGCCCAGGGCGACGCCGCAACGCACCACGTCAAGCAGGTCGGAGAAGCGATTCCACAGATAAAGCTCGCTCTTCACCACGAAGGAATTGGGGTCCAACAGGTCGTTGGAAGACTGGAATTCGTCGGCCTTCACCGGCATGAGGCTGGTGGCGACGATCAGTGCCAGGGCTCCGAAAAACAGCTTGACTTGGCTCTTGCGCATGGGGTTGTGATCCTCTGAAACAATGGAATCGGGTGAAATCCGCGATGGGTTGCAAATACAAATTCTCCCCAATTTAGCCCCTGAAGGATATTTTTAAAGTCCTGCCGGGGGATTTTCTTCTAAAAGCCCAGAAGCTTAAGAGGAAAAAGGAGGAAGGAGGAAGGAGGGAGGAGAAAATTTGGCCAGGGTTTCGCAGGCGAAACCCCGCGCCGGAATTACCCGGCGCGTACGCCAAGCGCGCCCGATTGGCGCGCAACACCGCCGGAAGGCGGAAGAGCCGCGCAGCGACCTTGCAACTATCCACTAACCACTAATTACTAAGTACTTACGGCGCATTCCTGCGCCGT
>CAVDSU010000008.1:0-17153 GCA_963611685.1 bacterium | reverse complement strand
TGCGCCGTAATGGCATTATTCCGCCGCCTTGCAGAAGATTCGGAATCCGACGCAGTCGGAGCCGTTTGTGGGGGCGGTGTGTGCGCGGTATGCGGCGCGGCAGTATTGTGCGTCGTCATTCCAGCTGCCGCCGCGTTCCACGCGGTAGGATCCGGTGGTGGCGCCGGTGGGATCGGTGGCGGCGGAGAGGGTCTTTGCATACCAATCCAGGCACAGCTCCCAGACATTTCCGTGCATGTCGTAGAGGCCCATGCCGCTGGCGGTGTAGGAGCCGACCTTGGTGTGTGCCTGGGAGAATCCGCCCTTGTTGTCGGACTGGTTGCCGTAGTATCGTCCCAGGGCGGCCAGGTTTGTGCAGGTCTCGGTGCCGGTGAGGGCTTTTCCGGAGTTCAGGGCGGTGGCGAGGGCGTTTCCCTTTGCCTTTAGGCGGCAGGCGTATTCCCACTGTGCCTCGGTGGGGAGGTCGAAGACCATTCCGGTGCGCGCCTGCAATCGTCCCATGAAGGAGTCGGCATCCACCTGGTGATCCTTGGCGGGCCATCCGGCGCCGGCATCGGCGGAGTCTCCGCGGAGGTCGTTGTAGGAGACGGAGTCCACGGGTCGTGTGGCGCCGGGGTATTGGGAGGGATTTTCCCCCATGACGAGCTCGTATTGCTTCTGGGTGCATTCGAAGACGCCGATGTAGTAGTCCTTGGAGAGGGTCACATTGTGCTGCGTCTCGTCGTCATCCCGTCCGGTCTCGCTGGCGGGGCTTCCCATGGTGAAGGAGCCCGCGGGGATTCTTCGGAGCCAGAGTTTCGTGGTGCGGCAGGAGTCGTCGGAGAGGCTGGGCGCCGTGTCGGTGTCCTCCATGGGATAGGATTCGGCCTCGCTGCCTCCGGAGAGATCCACCACGAGGTAGGTCATGGTGCCGAACTGGACGTCGGCGCGGGCGGTGACCCGCACCGTGAAGTTGTCGCAGCGGTAGTTTGGACGATCCGAGGCGGCGTCCCAGACGGCATGCATCTCCTTGCCCAGGGTAACGGGGGCGTCTATGCCGTCGCCAGAGAGATGCGCGGGGTTCATGGCGATCGTCTTGCCCGTGTTGCCGTCATGCCCAGCGAAGGAGACCGTGATTGCGGCGTCTGTCCTGGAGCAGTTCACCGTGTAGTAGATGTCCACTTCTCCGGCGAAGGGCCAGCGGGACACGGTGCGGACATTGGTGACCTGCAGGGAGGACGCGCCGAGGGACAGCGTGGCCATCAGGCAGAAGAGGAGGATGGGGAGGCGGTAGGGGAGTCGCATGGAAGGAGGAGCGGAGGGGGGAGGGAGGGAAAAGTAGCGGGCGCCTAGTCTGCGGTTGTCGGATGGGGACCATCGGCGGCGAGGGCCAGCGGACGGCATCCGCAGAGTCCGCGGTATTGGTCTTGGTGAGTGACGAGCAGCAGCGCCTTTTCTTGGGGAGCGCTGCCCCGCCACTCTTCTAGGAGTTCCTGGCAATTTTGGGCGCTCTGGGGATCCATGGCGCTGAAGGGCTCGTCGAGGAGGAGCAATTGGGGATCGCCCAGCAATGCCCGCAGGAGATTTCCGCGCTGGGCCTCGCCGCCGGAGAGGGACTCCGCCTTCTGGTCCGATTTTTCGGAGAGCCCCGCACGCCGGAGGAGTTCCTCAAGGCGCTCGGGAGACGCTTGCGGATGCGCCAGGGAGAGATTTTGCCGGAGGGTGAGCCAGGGGAAGAGCCGCGGCTCCTGGAAGGCGTAGCCGAGAGTCAGCCCCCGCTGCAGGAGGACCCGCCCGCGGCTGGGCTTCAGGAGTCCGGCGACCAGGCGGAGGAAGGTGGTCTTCCCGAGTCCGGAGGGCCCCAGGAGCTGGAAGGCGTCGCCGGGATGCAGCTCCCAGGAGATCTCTTGGAAGAGGGGCGCGGCGGCGTCGGGCCACTGCACGCACGCCTGCTGGAAGGCAACGAGGGGCGCGCTCATGATTTGCGGATCCTCTTGATTAGGAGCGCCTCGATGGCCACGCCCAAAAGCGCGACCGCCAGGGTCCAGGCGAAGAGCTGCTCCAGCTCCAGTGCGCGGTAGCTCTGGTAGATCCGCGCTCCCACGCCGTCCTGCGCGCCGAAGAATTCGGCGGTGGCGGTGACCTTCCAGGCGATTCCGAAGGCGTAGGAGAATGCGCCCGCCAGGGCATGGGAGATTCCCGGGAGGATCAGAAGCCGGAGCTGTCGGAGGGAGGAGACGCGGTAGACTCTCGCGACCTCGAACCACCGCGCATCCAGCCCCCGCACCGCGTTGGCGGTCTGGATGAAGATCACCGGAAAGACGGAGATGCAGGAGACCACCAGCGGCACGCCGCCACCCAGGGAAAGCCATACCAACAATAGCGAGATCCAGACAATGGGCGGACAGCTCTGCACCAGCGTGACCAGCGGGGAGAACGTGTCGTGGAGGCGGGGGCGCCGTCCGCAGAAGACGCCCGCCGCCAGTCCCGAGAGACCGCCCAGCACAAGGCCGGCTGCTCCGCGCGCCAGGGTGCGAAGGAGGTCCGCCCAGCTGTCGGCACGGCCTGCCAAGCCGACGAAGGCACCCACCACATGCCCCGGCGTCGGCAGGAGTCGCTCGCCATTCCCTCTGGCACATGCCTCCCATAGGAGGAGGAGCCCCGCAAAGAGTGCGCTGCGCCATAGAAGCAGCGAAAGGCGGTTCCGGGAGGCTGTTGGGGATGGGGGATTCTGCTGAGACACGGGAAATGGACCCCGGGGAGGGGAGGGACACTTGCGGAATTGTCTGGACGCTGGCTATTTGTGAATTGGCCAGCGATGCTCCTCGGGGAAGGCCACGCCCTCCTGGTGCACGATGGTCAGGTGGTCGGCGGGATAGCCCAGGAAAATCACCCACCGGATCGGACAGCTCTTGCTCCGACGGGCATCCAGCTCGCCATAGCCGCGGTTGCGCAGACTCCGGCAGATCGGCAGAAGGTCCCGCTCCGGCATCCCCGCCTGAATCAACGGCTTCCATACGCCGAGCTCCTGGAGATGCTCCGCCAATTCCGCGGGAGAGACCTCCACCGGAGTGAAATTCTTCAGCTCGTCGCCCGGCAGGATGGTGGGGAACATCCCCGGCACTGGACGCGCCGGCGGGGTGTATTTGACGGTGCGACAGCTGCAGAAGAGCAGCATCACACATACGAATAGTAGTGTGACGAGGATGTGCCGAGAGTTCATGGACGGGGCAAAGCAGGGTGATAAGAAGGAGGAGACCTCGGGAAACTTTTGTAAATCGGTACTATATCCCCCACGGTGACACTCCCCCTGCATCTTGCGTCTCCGGAATTGCATTCGTTCTATCCCCGCGGGCTTGAAAAGCGCGTGCGTCGGATTATCTTATGCGCCATTGACGAAATGGGGCTATAGCTCAGTTGGTAGAGCATTACGTTCGCAACGTAGGGGTCATGGGTTCGAATCCCACTAGCTCCACCATTTTTCCAAAACACAAGCCTGACGGCAATTCCCGTCAGGCTTGTGTCGTTTCTGCGTAAGTGCCGTAAAACAGCCGAGTTACGCAACTATTCCTTTCGCATGAGCAAAGGACAGAGAATTTGCATCCGGCGTAAAATCCCCGGCAAAATGCCGTGAAACCACCCTTTTTCTCCCAAAATTCTCTGGAGAGCAGAGGTCATGACCTCAACTATCATACAAAACTCGTGACCTCACTGATTTCATGGCACGAAAAAACGGCTCGTAGAATTGTCCAGAGCAGTTTTTGAGTAGGAAATCACCTATTGGCAGAGGTCACGCGAGGAGATTAACGCCATTCTCCTCCCCCTGCCAAAATTCGCCGATTTTTGCAATGGATAGAAATGTTCAGGTGATTGCAGGGCTGTATTCCGTAGAAAACAGCCGACATTTTTTTTGCGAGGACAAGACACAACCAACACATTCTAACTGCGTGACTCCAGCATAAGCCGCTGGAAACTGCCGTAGTGTTGACATAGGAGACGTAAGGGAGATTATCGATAATACTCAAAACGGACTATGGAAAATTGGCAATGAGGATGTCAGCCAATTGACCAATGGCCTTCAAGAATTCAGGTGACAAATTGTCCTCTGGATGATACGGTCTTTCGAATCTAAACTGGACATGTCCATGTCCTTCTACTTGCTTGCACAGCGGGTACCATTGGTCACGTTGTTGTTGGTCAACTTGTGGTCTAAGTGTGTTACAAACATTTGCCCAATTATTATTTGCTCTGCAATTTTGCATCCTCTCTTCTAACGTATCGAGAACATTTTGATAATAACGTTCCAATCGACCACCTCTTCTAGCGTAGTAGACAGAAAGATATATCGCCCTAGCAGGGTTAAAAACATATCCTAAGTTTAATTTTGTGTTACTCCCTGTGGCAGACAAATTGCACCAGCCTGGATGCACCGAACCGATACACCATTCTTTGCTTTTGAAGAAATCTAGAAGTTGCTGAAATGGCATTGCGTGTTCTCCTTTTTTTTGTTGTATTTAATACAGAATCTCGTCTTCCAGTTTCTTCTTCGTCAGAAGTCTGGGACGAGTATTCCAGCGGCTGACAAAGTCATTAGGCATTTCGCAGTCCTTTGCCCACATCAGGGCGTTGTCTGATGAAAAAGCATCGTGTTCCAGATTCATGGGGTGTCCACAATATGGACACGGCTTCAATGCAGTTCATGGTGGCGTCAAGCCGTTCTGTAGCCGCTTCGTCTCCCAACCACCAATCTAGCACTTTCAATTTGCCATAAAACTCTCCTCAAAAAAAAGATGCAATAGAAGAACGTAATTCTTCTTATGCTTTGTGGACACAAAAAAACTCCGTACGCCTGGCGGAAACCGGACATACGGAGTTCACGAAAACTGAATTGTTGTTTGATGCGCCTACGCTACGCGGCGCATCGGCTTGCTTGCTTGCTTGATTGCTTGCTTGCTTGCTTGCTTGCTTGCTTGCTTGCTTGCGCTCACTGCGTTCGCGCAAGCAAAAGAACACAGGCACAGACCGTTCAATGACAGCGAAGCTGTCTTAGGCAGAATAACTGGATGGACCTGTAGGGTGTTCATTATACTTGAACAAAGCAAAGGTTAATTTTGAAAGTGACGATATTATATCCCAAAAAAACGGATAATGCAAGCACGTTAGAAAAAATCGTTGAGGCATGTTTGGCAACTTGCATTTGGGAGCGTTGTGGCTGGTGTTGTGTGGTCTGTGTGTGGGAACGCGGTATGGTGGGTTACATTTTGGGGCGTGCCGTGGAGGAGTCGGTAGTGGTGGTTGTTTGCGGGAGTGTTTTTTGGGTGTTTTCTTGAGATATTCGGGGTGATGGAGTCATGAAGAGCGGTATTCAGCTATCGGACCACTTCAACTATTGGCGGCTGTTGCGGTTCACGTTGCCGGCCATGGGGATGATGCTGTTCACGTCGGTGTATAGCATAGTGGATGGCTACTTCGTGTCGAACTTTGCGGGGAAGACGCCCTTTGCGGCGATCAACCTGATCATGCCGTTCCTGATGATTTTGTCCACAGTGGGCTTCATGATGGGCACGGGAGGCTCGGCCATTGTGGCGAAGACCTTCGGGGAGGGGGACAAAGCGCGTGCGAACCGGTATTTTTCGCTTTTCGTGTACACCACGGGGATTCTGGGCGTGGTGTTCTCGGCGTTGGGGATTGCCTTTGTGCGTCCGCTGGCGGTGCGCCTGGGAGCGGAGGGCGAGTTGTTGCGCGACGCGGTGCTGTATGCGCGAATCATCCTTCTGGCGCTGCCCTTCAATGTCCTGCAGTTCCTCTTCCAGTCCTTCTATGTGACGGCGGAGCGTCCGCAGCTGGGTCTCTGGGTGACGATTGCCTCGGGGGTGACCAACATCGTCTTGGACGCGGTGTTGGTGATTCTTTTGCCGCAGGAGTACAAGCTGGCGGGCGCGGCGATTGCCACGGCGTTGAGCCAGCTGGTGGGGGGATTGACGCCGATCCTCTATTTTGCGCGTCGCAACAACGGGAGCATCCTCCGCATTGGACGGGCGCATTTCGATGGCGGGGCCATCTTCAAGGCGTGCACCAATGGCTCCTCGGAGTTCATGACGAATATCTCCATGAGCCTGGTGGGAATGCTCTACAACATCCAGCTCATGAGGCACGCTGGCGAGGACGGCCTGGCGGCCTATGGCGTCATGATGTACGTCAGCATGATCTTCTGCGCAATCTTCGTGGGATACACGGTGGGCGTGGCGCCGGTGGTGGGATATCATGACGGCGCCCAGAACCACGACGAATTGCGGGGGCTCCTGCGCAAGAGCATCCGCCTGGTCGGGAGCTTCGGCCTTGCCATGGCGCTCTCCGCCGAGCTGTTGGCGAGGCCGCTGGCAATGATCTTCGTGAGCTACGACGCGGAGCTCCTGGCGATGACGGTCTCCGGCTTCCGCGTCTTCGCCCTGGCTTTCCTCTTCACCGGATTCGCGATCTTCTTTTCCGGATTCTTCACCGCCCTCAACGACGGCGTGACCTCCGCCATCATCTCGTTCCTGAGGACCCTCGTCTGCGAGGCAGCCGCCATCCTGGTGCTTCCGGCGCTCCTGGGAGTCCGGGGAATCTGGCTTTCTTTCGTGACCGCCGAGGTCATGGCGGTGGTCTTCGCGCTCTTCTTCCTGGCCATCAAGCGGAAGAGGTACCACTACTGAAGAGCGCCGTATAGGGCAAAAGAGAGGCCCCGTGCCCTCCGAGGACTTTTTCGGAGAAGCGCGGGGCCTTTTTGTGTCGGGTGGAGAATTGTCTCGGCCGCTTTTTATGCGGGGGGGAGTTCGGGCTTGACTCTCCCGAAGAGATTTCCGAATTTCTTCAGGTTGAGCGCCTCCACGAAGGAGACGATCTTTGTGCTGGTGGAGCAGGGATCGATGGAGGCGTCCATGCAGTCGCCCTCCAGCGTGAGCAACGGCAGGCCGATCTTCTCGAGGCCCTCGCGGAGCCACTTGGTGAAGGGGCGGTCGGCCATGCTGCAGCGTCCGAAGCCGTGGGTGTAGAGGACGCACCCGGTGAATTTTGCGATCTTCGCGATCTTGGTGACGTATTCCACGCGCTGTCGGGGATTGAGGAATCCGGAGGCGAGCATCTTCCGCGCCAGGGAGCGGATGGGATCGGCGAGATCCAGGGGCTTCCAGCCCACGAAATTCGTCTCCTCGAAGACGATGGGGGCGTTGCAGGTGTCCTCCAGCAGATTCAGGTAGTCGGAGTTATAGAAGGGCGGCAGATGCAGCCAGAGGAGTCGGTGGGTGTCGTCAATGGAGTAGCGCTTTTCGGCCCACTCCTTCTTCTTGAGGAGCTCCTCGTAGTAGCACTTCTGGATGTCCACGAGCTCCTTGGTTCCCCAGAGCTGGCTGAAGATGATGGAGTTGTAGATGGCCTGTGCGCCGCGGATGAGGGGCGGCGAGGTCCAGCGCAGCTCGTTGCTCTTTCGGCTGTAGTCGGCGGCCTCGTTGGAGAGCTGGCAGCACTCCTGGAGGCGCGCGGGGTCCATCTTGCGGCCCATCGCCTTCTCCATGCGGTGGATGGCCTCGTCGAGTCCCTCGGCGATCTGTTCCACGGCCAGGGAGTCCTCCGTTCCGGTGACGGGGGTCTGGAGGGAGTAGAAGTTCTCCTCGAAGTGGTATTCCTCGGCGAGGTCGGCGAAGATGCGTTCGCCCTGCTGGCAGGGCTGGCTGGTGGAGACGGCGAAGGCGGGCGGCTCGTGCTTCATGCCCTCCAGGATGCGGAGGAAGGAGCAGGTCTGCTGGTCGAAGCCCTTGCGGGCGGCGGCGTCCAGGGCGGCCTTCACGTGCTTCACGCTGCGTCCGAAGAGTGCGGCGTAGGTCTCCAGGGTCTTGATGCGGGCGCCCAGTGCGTGGAGGATTTCGGTGGGGAAGAAGAGGTTTCGCCAGACCAGGGGCTTGCTCTTGTCGCGGGAGAGGAAGTCGCGGCGGGTGCATTTCACGCGCATGGCGGCGGAGGCCTGTGGGGTGGGCTCGTAGGCGTATTTTTCGCGCATGAGTCGTCCCTGGAGGGACTTGAATTGCCGCGCCAGGATGGCGGCGCCCAGGGCGCCCATGACCTCGTGGTACTTCGGCACGTAGATGGTGGAGCCGGTGATCTCCTCCATGAAGCGCGCCACCGCGTGGTTTGAGGCGACGCCGCCTTGGAACTGGATCACCTTTCCTGGGTGGTGGAGCAGGAGCTGCCCCACGCCGTTGAGGATGGAGCGCGCCTGTGCGCGGCAGGCGCCGGCCAGCAGGTCTCCCAGGGGGATTCGGTTCTTGAACTTATTGACGGAGGTAGCGGAGAGCACGGCGCACACGGAGCTGAATTCGGCGGTGGAGTCGTAGTTCACGCGGTCGGCGATCTCCTCCACGGGGAGTCCCAGTCGCGAGGCCACGCTGTCCAGGTAGCTGCCGGTGCCGGCGGCGCAGACGCCGGACATGAGGGAGACCCACATTCCCATCTTCTCGTTGTAGATCATGCACTTGCTGTCCTGGCCGCCGCAGTCGATGATGGCGTCGACCTTGGGATTGAGGTGTTGTGCGCCGGCCACGTGTGCGGAGACCTCGCTGACCTGGAAATTGAAGGGAATGAAGCGCTTGGTGTCCTCCACGATCTGGCTTCCGGTGACCACGGTGCAGGCGAGCTGTTCCAGGGAGAGTCCCTCCGGCGCCAGGAATTCCTCCGCCATCTTGCGGAGGGCGCCCATGTTGCAGCGGCCGCAGGCGTTGCATTTTCCGGTGCACGCGATGGTGCCCGTCTCCACGGGGCGGGTGCGCTGGTAGGTAGAGCGGATGACATTCGCGTCCTCGTCAAGCAGCACTGCCTTGAAGGTGGTGGAACCGATGTCGATTCCGAGGTAGTATGGGGTCTTGTTTTGTTCCATGGAAAGTCCGTCGCGTGGGATGCGGGATATTTGGGTAAGCGTGCTAATATAGTCGCCGGGTGGGGGGAGTGCCCTGACAGGATGCGACAGCGGCGGCGGCTGTCGGCTGTCAGCCGGGGTGGACCTCTCCGCGGTCCACGTGGAAGAGCGTCACCTTTTCCCGCGGAAATTCCGGGGGGAGTGCGGTTCCGGCGAAGAGGACCTGTCCGGCGTCGGCGATGCGTTGGAGGAAGGCCTTTCGGCGTGTTGCGTCCAGTTCTCCGAGGACGTCGTCCACCAGGATGGTGAGGCTTTCGCCGCCGTGTTTTTTGCGGAGGAGCTCCATCATGGCGAGTCGGAGGGCGAGGGCGGCGGTGCGGCATTCTCCTTCGGAGCCGAAGGAGGTGAGGTTCCGTGTCTGGAGGAGGCACGCCAGGTCGCTGCGCTGGGGGCCATGCCGGGTGCAGCCCTCCCGCAGATCCCGTTCGAAGGAGTCCTGGAGGCTCTTTGCGTAGAGTTCCTGGATCTCCTCTTCGGACTCGGGGGGCTTTTCCATGAGGCGTCCGGCGCCCGAGAGGTAGGAGCACGCCAGGATGCGTCCGTCGGGGAAGAATTCGGCGGAGCATTCCTGGAGGGCCTGGTTCAGCTCCTCGCCCAGCGCGCGCCGCTGGCATTCCATCTTTGCGCCGGTTTCTGCCAGGAGGGGATCGAAGGCGGTGACGACCTCGCGGGGGTATCGGTCGGGGGTGCGGAGCATCGCATTTCGGCTCTTGAGGGCCTCGTGGAATTGTTGGCAGACGCGCAGGTAGGCGGGTTCCAGCTGGCACAGCGCGATGTCCAGGAATCGTCGGCGGAGGCCCGGCATTCCCTTGATGAGGGAGAGGTCTTCGGGGAGGAAGGGCGCGCAGTAGAACCGGGAGATGAAGTCGCTGGATTTCCGGACGGGCACGCCATCGACCATAAGGGAGCGCTCTGCGCCCTGTCGCACGCCCAGCCGCACGGTGTCTCCGGAGGCGGTATCGGCTTCGCCGTAGAGGAGGAATCCGCCGGTGCCGTCCAGGCAGAGGAGGTTGTTTTTGGTGGTGCGGAAGGAGCGCAGGAGCGAGAGGAAGTGCACCGCCTCCAGAAGATTGGTCTTTCCCTGTCCGTTGGCGCCAATGAAGGCGTTCACCCCCGGCGCAAGCGTCAGGTCGAGCCGCTGGTAGTTTCGAAAATGTTCCAGTCGCAGGCGGCGGAGCATGGCGGGCTAGGGGGTATTGGGAGCGGGTGGCAGGAGTTCCTCGGGAGTGACGAGGGGGATGCCGAAGTAGTCCGCCATGCCGACCAGCTGGTCGCCGTTTCCCCAGACGTCCTCGGGACGGTGGGCGTCGGAGGAGACGATTCCCCGGACGGGATACTGTGCGGCGATTTCCCAGAAGCGGGTGGAGGTATAGGGGCGGCGCAGGACGCCGGCGGCGTCGGGGCGGATTCTTTTGCGCACTCCCAGGGCGTTGAATTCCAGCGGGGTGTTGGTGTCGACCGCGGCCTGGATGATGATCCGCGAGGCCTCCTCGGCGTCGGCATTCCAGGGGCCCTGTCCCACGAGGAAGAGATCCGGGTGCGCGAGAAAGCGGTAGAGGCCGGTCTCCAGCGCCTTCACGGTGAAGCGCGCAAAGTCCAGGTACGCCTTGCTGTCCTTGGAGTGCCAGGGAGAGAGCCATTCGCCTTGGGCGTTGAGGAAGTCATGGACTCCCAGGATCAGGTATTCGCAGCGTCCGGGGGTGTCCAGGAAGACCTCTTTTGCGAAGCTTCCCAGATCGGGGCGGTATTCGCATTCCAGTCCGCGGTGGATGGTGAGTTGAGGGAATTCCTTTTGCGCCTGTCGGATTTCGTCGAAGTAGTCATCCAGCTCTTCCAGGGGCATGCGGATCTTGACGTCGTTCCAGATGTTGTCGGGCCAGGGGGTGTGGTCTGAGAATCCCAGCACGGAGATCCCCTGCTTCAGGGCCTCTCGTGCGTAGTCCGAGGGGGTGCCGGTGGCGTGTTGGCAGTGGTAGGTATGGGTATGGAAATTAGCGTGTCCCATCGTTGTCGGAGGGGTCGTCCTGTGGGGGCTCGGCGGCGGGCGCGGCTTTCGGCGTGAGGAAGAACTCCACGGAGTCCTGGAGCGCCTGCCAGGCGGCCTCGATGATGTTTTCGGAGAGTCCCACGGTGCTCCACTCCTTTTGGCCGTCGGTGGAGTCGATGAGGACTCGGGTGTGTGCGGCGGTGCCGGCGGCGCCGTCGATGATGCGGACCTTGAAGTCGCGCAGGCGCATTTGGCTGACGTCGGGGAAGAAGGTGAGCAGCGCCTTTCGGAGGCATTTGTCCAGGGCGTCCACAGGACCCTCGCCCTCGGCTGCGGTGATCTCGGACTCGCGGCCGTTGACGCGGACCTTCAGGGTGGCGGCAGAGAGGCATTTCTCCTGCGGGCCGCGCTTTTCGATGATGACGCGGAAGCCATCCAGCTCGAAGGGCGGCTGCTGTTCGGTGAGGTGCCGGCGCAGCAGCAGCTGGAAGGATGCGTCGGCGGCCTCGTAGGCGTATCCCTCCGCTTCGCGGTCCTTCAGCAGCCGCAGGACCTCCCGGCTGTTCTGGGAAGTGAGCTCCACGCCCACTTCGTGCGCCTTCATCTGGACGCTCCGGGAGCCCGAGAGCTCCGAGAGCAGCACCCGACGGTGGTTTCCGACCGCCTCCGGGGGGATCTGCTCGAAATTCCGGGGGGATTTCGCGACGGCGGCCACATGGAGTCCCGCCTTGTGGGCGAAGGCGCCGGCGCCCACGTAGGGCTGCTGGGGGAGTTCGCGCACCAGGGTGACTTCGTAGAAGAGTCGGGAGAGGGGCGTGAGGGTGGAGACCTTCACGCCTTCGTTCAGAGAGTAGCCCGGCATCTTGAATGCCAGCGCCGGAATGATCGAGCACAGATTCGCGTTGCCGCAGCGCTCGCCAAAGCCATTGACCGCGCCCTGCACCATGGCGCAGCCGCTGCGCAGCGCCGAGAGCGAAGCGGCCACCGCGCAGTCGGCGTCGTTGTGGCAGTGGATGGCCAGCAGTGCCTGGGCGGGGAGGGCCTCGCGCAATTCGCATACCGTGCGTGCCACATCGTAGGGAAGGGTGCCGCCATTGGTGTCGCAGAGCACCAGGCATTCCGCGCCCGCCTCCCAGGCGGTCAGAAGCACCGTCGTCGCGTAGGAGGAGTCCTCCGCATAGCCATCAAAGAAGTGCTCCGCGTCCAAGAAGACGCGCTTGCCGGATTTTCGCAGGAATTCCACGGATTCCCGGACCAGCGACAGATTTTCCTCGGGAGAGATCCCCAGGACCTCCTGCGCTTGGCGCGCGGAGCCCTTTCCCACGATGGCAATCACCGGCGCACAGCATGCCGCCAGCGCAGCCAGGGAGGCGTCCTCCGCCGGGGCGACGCCGACGCGGTGGGTGGAGCCGAAGGCGACCAGCGTCGCGTGGGACAGCGGCGCCGCGGACAGCTCCTGGAAGAGCGCGGTGTCCTTGGGGTTGGAGCCCGGCCAGCCCGCCTCGATGTAGTCCATGCCGAAGTCGTCCAGCGCGCGGACGAGCCGCAGCTTGTCCTGGAGGGAGAAGTGGATTCCGGGACCCTGCGCGCCATCTCGGAGGGTGCAGTCGTAGAGGAGGACTTGCTTGGATTCGGTCTCGTTCATGGGAAACGGGAAAAGCAAAAGGGGAAAGGGGAAAGGCGGAGAAAACTAGTCGGGGGAGCGGGGGCGGCAGGCAGTCCCGTCCTTTCGATTGCCATCCGAGAACTGCGAACTGCTACCGTGCGGTTCCTGGGGTAGGCGGGGTTGCGTGTTGTTGAAGGACCTCCAGGATTTTCTTTGCCAGCACGGGTCCCAGTCCGGGGACGGTGTGGGCCAGCTGTGCGGGCGTCATGCGGAGGATTCTGCGGACGGAGCCGCACTTCTCCAGGAGTTCCTGCCGGCGCTTGGGTCCCACGCCGGGCACCTGGTCCAGCACGGAGTCCTTGATGCGCGCCACGCGCAGTTCCCGGTTGTAGCCATTGGCCCAGCGGTGCGCCTCGTCGCGGATGGCCTGCAGCAGCCGCAGTCCCGGATTTTCGCGGGGGAGTGCCAGGGGCGCGGCCTCGTGGGGAATGACCACCAGCTCGTATTGCTTTGCCAAGCCGATGAAGGGCACCTTCAGGCCCAGGCGTTCCCAGACGCGGAGGCCCGTGGAGACCTGCGGCGCGCCGCCGTCCAGCACCACCAGGTCGGGCAAGGGCTGTCCCTCGTCCAAAAGCCGCTTGTATCTGCGGGTAAGGACCTCCTCCATGAAGGCGGTGTCGTCCGCGGCCTCGGGAGTGCGGATGCGGTATCTGCGGTATTCGCTGGTGGAGGGGTGTCCGTCTCGGAAGAGCACCATGGATCCCACGGCCAGGGTGCCGGAGATATTGGACATGTCGAAGCACTCCAGGTGCCGGGGGAGTCCGGACAGATGGAGGGCCTCCCGGAGGGCCTCCATGCCGGCGGTATTGACCTCCGGCGCCGTGCGCCGCGCGATGGTCTGGTTCAGGAAGCGCCGGGTGGGCTCCAGGACGGTGCGGATGTGCCCCATCATGTCGCGCCACTTCGCCGCCTCCTCGTATTCGCATTTGGCGGAGGCCTCGCGCATCTTCGCGTCCAGCTCCTTCAGGACCTCCCGCGCGGACTCCTCGCCCCGCAGGACCGACAGCGCCTGCTCCAGGCGCGCGCGGTAGTCTTCCGGGGAGATGCTCTTCAAGCAGGGGCAGGTGCATTGCCGCAGGACATCCTGGAGGCAGTGCCGGTGTTCTTCCTCGCCGGGCTCGGCGCAATCGCAGGAGCGCAAGCCGTATCGTTGTTCCAGGAAGCGGATGGTCTCCCGGAGGGCATATGCGTGGGGGAAGGGCCCGAAGTAGAGGCAGTCGCCGTCTTTGCGGAGCCTCTGGAAGGTGAAGTGCGGATAGGTCTCGGCGGGGTCCACCGCCACCAGGAGGTATCGTTTGTCGTCGCGCAGATCCACGTTATAGCGTGGGGAGTACTGCTTGATGAACTGTGCTTCCAGGAGGAGCGCCTCGGCCTCTGTGGCGACGGTGAAGGTCTCGTAGGAGGCGATGGAGTGTATGAGGGCTCGGCGCCGGGGCTCCTCCTTGAGATAGGTGGAGGGCATGAAATAGGAGCGCATCCGGTTGCGCAGATTCCGGGCCTTGCCGACATAAATGACCTCTCCCGCACGATTCCGGAAGACGTAGACCCCCGGCTCTCGGGGGACGTCCTGCGAGCGGAAGATGGTGGAGGAATTCTCGTTCACGGCCTCATGCAGACCACGTCCTCCGGGGCGATGGCGAGGGAGACTCCGCGCCCCTCCCCGAAGGCGTCGGGGGGATTAAGCTGGTCGACGCAGAGGATTCCGCCGGCGGAGTCCTCGATTTCGCACTGGGCCATCTCGCCCAGATACTCCCGGGAACGCATGACCCCGGAAAGCACATTGGCATTCCCGGGGGCGGTGCCGCCGGCGTCCAAGACGCGGAGGGTCTCGGGGCGCAGGGAGAGTACCACGCGGTCGCCGGGAGAGAGCTCTTCGGGACACGCCCGCGAGCGCAGGAGCCCCAGGGGGCTCTCCAGGAGGGCGTCGGCGCCCTCGCGCCGCAGGAGCACGGCGTCGCGCAGATTGGTCTCGCCGATGAAACCGGCCACGAAGGGCGTGCGGGGACGCCGATAGACCTCCCAGGGCGTGCCCACCTGCTCGATTTTCCCGTTCCGCAGGACGGCGATGCGGTCCGCCATGGAGAGCGCCTCGGAGCGATCGTGGGTCACGTAGATTCCGGTGAGGCGGTTCTCTTTGCAGACTCTCCGGATCTCCCGGCGGGTCTCCCGGCGGAGCTTCGCGTCCAGATTCGCCAGCGGCTCGTCCAGGAGGAGCCCCCCCGGATGGACCACCAGGGTCCGCGCCAGCGCCACGCGCTGCTGCTGTCCGCCGGAGATTTGGTTCGGCTTGCGGTCGGCGAGCTCCTGGATCTGGAGCTCCGCCATCACTTCCGCCACCCGCTTCTCCCGCTCGGCGCGCGGGATTCCGCGCATTTCCAGGCCGAAGGAGACGTTTTCGCGGACGGTCAGGTGGGGCCAGAGGGCGTATCCCTGGAAGACCATGGCGGTGTCGCGCTGGTCGGGGGGCGTGGCGCCCGCGGGCTTTCCGTCCAGGAAGATCTCGCCGGAGGTGGGCGTTTCGAAGCCGCCGATGATGCGCAGGAGGGTGGTTTTTCCGCAGCCGGAGGGCCCCAGCAGGAAGAAGAGCTCGCCGTCCTGGATGGTGAGGGAGACGCCGTCCAGGGCGGTGGAGTCGCCGTAGCGCTTGAAGAGGTTTTCGGCGCGGATTTCCACGGTGCGCAGGGGGCTAGAAGACCTTCCCGGTATCCTTGTCGGCGATATGGAAGGCCTCGATGTGGAGCTCGGGGGAGGCGTTGAAGGTGAGCTGGCGGTTGTATTCGGCCGCCATGGCGTTCATCACCTTGTGGTCCACGGTGCGCAGGCGTTCCAGGATCTTGGGATGGACGGTGATGACGAAGTGCTGGACGTCCTTCTTGCGGGCCAGCAGCTCGTTGAGGCGCCGCTGGATTTCCACGGAGACGCTGGTGGCGGTCTTGATGAGGCCGCGTCCGCGGCAGTAGGGGCAGTCCTCGTAGATGGTGCTCTCCAGGGATTCGCTTTCGCGCTGGCGGCTCATTTCGAGCAGTCCCAGTCCGCTGATGGGGTAGATCTTGATGCGCGCGTGGTCTTCGGCGGTGTATTGCTTGAAGGCGCGGTAGACCGCCATCTGGTCCTTTCGGGAGCGCATGTCGATGAGGTCCAGCACCACCAGTCCGCCGATGTTTCGCAGGCGCAGCTGCCGGGCGATCTCCTTGACGGCCTCCATGTTGGTGGCCAGGATGGTCTCGGGCTGGTCCTTTCCGGAGCGGTTCTTTCCGGTGTTGACGTCGATGGCGATGAGGGCCTCGGTTTCGTCAATGCAGAGGTATCCGCCGCTGGGCAGGGGCACCTTTCGGTTGGAGATGCCCTCGATCTGCTGGCTGATGCCGTATTTGATGAAGATGGGGGTCGGGTTGGAGTAGAGCTTGACCTGGATGGAGTCCTGGCGGTCGAAGCGCTTGAGCATCTCCTGGGCGAGCTCGTATGCCTCGCGGGTGTCGCAGACGATCTCGTCGATGTCCTGGGTGAGGTTGTCGCGGAGGGTGCGCTCCACCAGGGCGGGTTCCTGGTAGACGCAGACGGGCGCGCGGCGCTTGGCGGCGGTGTCTTCGGCCTTGTGCCAGGCGTCCATGAGCATCTGGAGGTCGCGCTGGAAGTGCTCTTTCTTCAGTCCCACGCCCTCGGTGCGGCAGATGACGCCGGTGTTTTGGGGCAGGATGGAGCGGACCATCTGCTTGAGGCGGCTGCGCTCTTCGCGGTCCTCCACGCGGCGGGAGATGCCCACGTGGGGGCAGTTGGGCAGCAGCACCAGATAGCGTCCGGGGATGGAGAGGTTTGTGGTGACGCGGGCGCCCTTGGTGCCGATGGGGCCCTTGGTGACCTGCACCAGGATCTCCTGGTCCACGTGGAACAGGTTCGGGATGTCCTCAACCGTGTAGCCCTTCTTCTCCTGCTTCTTGGGATGCTGCTCCTTCTCCTTGTCGGGCTTCGGGAGCTTCTCCAGCTTGCCCTGGGGCTGCGCACCCGACTGCGGCGGCTGCTGGCCCTTGACGCCCGGGGCCTTGCCGTTGGGAGTCAACGGGAGCAATTCGTTCTTGCCGGAGTTGGCCGTGAGGCCACCCTTGTCGCTGCCCTTGCCGGTCACGCCACGGGCACCCTGGCCCGGCTGCTGCTGGCCCTGCACTCTGCCGCCATCCAGGCGATTCCGCTTCAGGCCCGGGAAGAGCGCCTCCAGGATCCGACGGAAGACCCCCGGCTTGCGGACGCCCTTCGCACCGCCATTCTGCGACTGCTGCTGGCCACCATTGCCGCCACGGCCACGGCGACGGCGCCGACGACGATGCTCGCCATTCTCGTCGCCGTTGTTGCGCTCGCCGCGGGGGAGCTGGTTGCCATTGCCATTGCGCTGGCCATTGCCGCCATTGCCGTTGGGGCCCTGCGGACGGCGGGAATTCTGGTCACGGCCGCGGCCGGACTGCTCCTCGGGAAGCGGACGGGGATTCTCGTCCACGTCGATGTGCTCCACCACGGGGGCGGGCTCCTCGGGGGCTGCCTTGGGGGCCTCGGGGGCGGGTTCTTCGGCTGCCTTGGGGGGC
>CAVDSU010000007.1:10254-43497 GCA_963611685.1 bacterium | reverse complement strand
CACACTTATGCCCATTACCAAGATTTTGGAAGAGAACGCGCGTCGTTATGGTGACGACGTGGCCCTAGTCGAGATCAACCCCCAGGAGATGGAGAAGCGCCATGCCACTTGGCGGGAGTATTCTCTGATCGAGTCCAGTGCGGTGGACAGCTTCCGTTCCGAGATCACCTGGCGGCAGTTTGACGAGAAGGCGAACCGGATGGCGAATTTCCTGCTGACGCGCCGGTTGCCCCGGGGCACGAAGGTGGGCATTTTGCTGATGAACTGCCTGGAGTGGCTCCCCATCTACTTCGGCATCCTGAAGAGCGGATGCATGGCGGTGCCCCTGAATTTCCGCTACACCCCCGAGGAAATCCGCTACTGCCTGGACTTGGCGGATGTGGATCTCCTGGTCTTCGGACCCGAATTCATCGGGCGTATCGAGGCGATCTGCGACCGCCTCCCCCGCCGCTGCACGCTGCTCTACGTGGGCGGCGACTGCCCCACTTTCGCCGAGCCTTATAATTCCCTGGTGAGCTACTGCTCCGAAAAGGCGCCCGATATTCCCCTGCGCGACGAAGATCCCGCGGCCATCTACTTCTCCAGCGGCACCACCGGATTCCCCAAGGCAATCGTCCATCCCCACCGGAGCCTCATGCACGCCGCGAAGGTGGAGCAGAATCACCACGGACAAACCCGCGACGACATCTTCCTCTGCATCCCGCCCCTCTACCACACCGGCGCCAAGATGCACTGGATGGGCAGCTTCCTGGTGGGCGGAAAGGCAGTCCTCCTCAAGGGCGTCAAGCCCCAGTGGATCATCAATACCATCTCCGCCGAACGATGCACCATCGTCTGGCTCCTGGTGCCCTGGGCACAGGATATCCTCGACGCCATCGAACGCGGCGAAATCGAGCTGAGCAATTTCCATCTGGAGCAGTGGAGACTCATGCACATCGGCGCGCAGCCCGTGCCCCCCAGCCTCATCAAGCGCTGGATGAAGTACTTCCCACACCACCAGTACGACACCAATTACGGCCTCAGCGAATCCATCGGACCCGGCGCCGTTCACCTGGGAGTGGAAAACATCGACCACGTGGGCGCCATCGGCATCCCCGGATATGGCTGGCAGACCAAGGTGGTGGACGAACACCATAACGCCGTCCCCCGCGGCACCGTCGGCGAATTGGCCCTCAAGGGCGACGGCGTCATGAGCGGATACTACAAGGACGAAAAGGCGACCAAGGAGGTCCTGCAGGATGGATGGCTCTTCACCGGCGACATGGCAAAGGAGTCCGAGGACGGATTCCTCTACCTCGTGGACCGCAAGAAGGACGTCATCATCACCGGAGGCGAAAACCTCTATCCCGTCCAAATCGAGGACTTCCTCCGGAAACACGATGCCATCAAGGACGTGGCCGTCATCGGACTGCCCGATCAGCGACTCGGCGAAATCGCCGCAGCCATCGTCTCCGTAAAGCCCGAAAAGACCCTCACACAACAGGACCTGGAACAGTTCTGCCTCGCACTGCCGCGCTACCAGAGACCCCGCAAGTATATCTTCGCCGAGGTCCCCAGAAACCCCACCGGAAAAATCGAAAAGCCCCTCCTCCGGAAAATGTACGGAGCCGACCAGCTGGTCGCAAAACAGTACGAACTCAAGTAGGCACTGCGCCGCCTGAACAGGCGCGCAGTGCCGCAGCACCGCCGTTTAAAGGCGGAAGAAACTAGGCAGGGGTGCGCGGGCGGCAACACCCGCCCCGATTGGCGCAATGCCGCAGCACCGCCGTTTAAAGGCGGAAGAAACTGGGCAGGGGGTTCAGGGGGCGGCAACACCCGCCCCGATTGGCGCAATGCCCAGCACCGCCGTTTAAAGGCGGAAGAAACTGGGCAGGGGGTGCGGGGGGCGCAAGCCCCTCCGTCCTTTGGATATTCTGTGTTGGGGGAGGGCGGGTAGAATATCAAAACATGACAATTTTTACACAAAATACAGACTTGTCATGAGCTGTCGTGGGGGGGGCAAAATTTGTCGCATTTTATGCTCATTGGGTTTTGAAAATCGTGGATTTTGTGTGTATAATTTGTTTTGTAGCCGTCGTGAGCGGTCTTTCTTTTGTTTTCGTATTCCCTTGAAATTCACTCCCTCTAACTAAGGAAATCCCATGCGTAAACATTTCACTCTGATTGAGCTTTTGGTGGTCATCGCCATCATCGCCATTTTGGCGGCCATGCTTCTTCCCGCGCTTTCCAAGGCGCGTGAGAAGGCCCGTGCCATCAGCTGCACCAACAACATGAAGGAGATTCAGTTGGGCGCCATCCTCTACGGCAACGACTACGACGACTACCTGCCTCCCAGCAACTTCGCGAGCTATTTCGGCGACACCTGGGAAGACTACACCATCTTCTGGTTCACCCTGAACTCCATGATTCCCGAGGCCCCCATGACCTACGGCGATTGGAAGTCCAAGGACCCCGCCGCCTACTACGATGCCGGCACCACCCACAACAGCCAGGGCAAGGAGGACAAGAGCTCCTGGCACAAGATCATGCTGTGCCCCTCCTGCCCCACCAGCGAGCGCCTGAATGGCAACATCAGCTACTCCCTCTCCATCGGCGGTGGAAAGAGTGACTGGCTTCGCAACCACGCCGGCGCCCCCCTGGGCAATGCCGCCGAATGGCACCGCATCTCCGGCATCAAGTTCCCCAGCATCCACATCAACTACACCGACGGCACCCGCGACAGCGGATGGGGCCCCTCCACTGTCTGCACCCATCCCCACATCGTCAATGCTTCCAAGGAGAAGTTCTATCGTCATAGCAACCAGATGAACATGACCTTCACCGATGGACACGTGGAGGCCCACCACATCGGACGCATCACCACCCTCATCAAGGACTACTACTGGTTCCCTGGCGTGACCGGCGTCGATGGCGGCGACGACATGTTCAACTGATAAACCCCCAAAGGCGCCCCCCGTGCAAAAAACGTGCGGGGGGCTTTTTTGTTAAGGCAGGAGCCCGCCTTCGCCAAGGCCATGGCGGACCGCCTGTTGCGGAGGGGGGGCTTTTTTCTCTTATCCATCATATGCGTTTCTTTTTCCTTGCTTTCCTGCTTTCTCTTCCGCTTTTTGGGGAGTCGTTGCTATTGAATGGTGATTTTGCGGGTGGAATGTCCGGCTGGGGCGGGTCGGGTGAAGTCCGCGAGGTCAATGGCGGGAGTGCCTTGCGGATTTCGTCCACGACGTTATGGGAAGTAAGCTATTCGGACTCCTTCCGGGTGGTGCCGGGGCAGTCCTACGAGGTGCGCGGGCGGATGCGCCTAGAGAATGCGAAGCAGAGTCACTGCAAGCTCAACTGGCAGGGGAAGAATGCGCGCACTCTCTCTAGCTCCTTCCTCATGACCGGACAGGATGGCACTTGTGACTGGAAAGAGTGGTCCGGCGTCTTCCAGGCGCCCGCGGATGCGGTTTCGGCGAATATCGAGATCTTGGCGGGCGGCGAGAATGGCCGACCGGGCGTCACCTGGTTTGAGGAGCTTTCCGTGGTCCCCCGGGATCCCATTGCGCACGCGGAGGGGCTCCTTCCGCAGTTTGACGTGGTGCGGAATGCCGCCCTGGGGCCCAATGCCTTGAAGCCCGTGGGGGAGTCCCGTGGGCTCTCTTTTGCCAACCGCGTCATCGTGGTGCCCGCCTCCCCCGCAATCCAGGATCCCTACGCCGCACGCCTCCTCTCGCAGCTGTTGCAGTGCGCCTTCGGAGAGCCCTTTCCCGTAGTGAGCGAGGACGCTTTTGCAGGCGGGGCATTCCTTTCGGTAGGCGATACCCTCCTGTCGCGGCAGGCGGGCATTCCCGTGTGTGTGGAGGAGCAGGGCTACCGCATTGGCATGGACGAGGCGGGGAATCTCTATCTCCAGGGCGGAAAGAATGGCGCACTCTATGCGGCGCTGGCGCTCCTTCAGGAGGACCTGGGCTGCCGATTCTTCGATCCCGACGAGCCCATCCAGACCCCGTCACTCTCTCCGGAGACCACGCTGCCGGTGGTCCCCCGGGAATACGCCCCCTGCTTCGAAATGCGCGAGCCCTACAATGGCGAGTTCTTTGGACGACAGGACTACAATGCCTTCAACCGCATCCAGGCGGCGTCCTACTTCAAGGTCCTTCCTCCGGAGAAGGGCGACTGCGGCATCACCAATGTGGACTACTTCATCCATACCTACGCGTCGCTGGCGCCTGCAGAACAGTATTTCCAGAGCAACCCGGAGCTCTTCCCGTTGCGGAAAGAGGGCCGCTATGCCTCCACGCCGACCACCGGACAGCTCTGCTACACCGCTCCCGGGCTGGGGGAGGTGATGTGCCGCAAGCTCCTGGCGCACCAGAAGCTCCATCCCAACCAGAAGGTCTATTCCGTCAGCCACAACGACAACAACTACATGGAGTGCCTCTGCGATTCCTGCCAGAAGCTGATCCGCGAAGAGGGCATCTCCGCCTGCACGCTGCTGGTAGCCAACCACGTGGCCGAGGTCCTCTCGCAGACCAACCCCGAGGCACGCGTCACCACGCTGGCCTATGTGGAGACACAGCCGCTGCCCACGACACTCCGCCCGCATCCCAATACCGTCCCCTTCTACGCGCCCATCCGCCAGCGCAACGCCGCACTCTCGCAGCTGCCCTGGCGGGATATCCCGAAAGTCCAGAAGGAGATTGCCGACTGGACGAGTGTTTCCCAGCGCGTCTATGTCTGGGACTACGTCATCAGCAAGGCATTGGAACCCCATCTGGATATGCTGGACATCAATGTCCGCGACTGGCGGGACCTGGGGGTAAAGGGCGTCTTCCTGGAAGACCTGGAGTTCGGCTTGAACTCCCTGGAGGGCCTCAAGACCTGGGTGATGTCGCAGAAGCTTTGGAACCCCGACTGGAATTTGGATGCCCTCATTGACGACTACCTGGAGGGCTTCTACGGTCCCGTTGCCGAGACCATGAGGCGCTACTTCGCCATTCAGCGGAAGGCCTGGCGCGACTGGTATATGGATCCCGACCGCTCGCCCTCCGCGGTGATGCGCTTCACTCCGGAACAATGGCAGGAGATGGAGCAGCTCCTGAATCAGGCATACGAGGCCATGCCTAGCCGCAAGATCGCCCGGGAGATCGTGGCGTTGGATCACTTCCTTTTGAAGAACTGCACGCGGGACCAGGTCGAGGCCTTTGAGGCGCGGCTGAACCGCGCGCAGGAGCTCATCCAGCAATACGGCATCTCCCTCTGGGAGTCCAGCAAGGATCTCCATGAGGGGATTCTCAAGGCCTGGAAAAACACCCTCCAGGACGCCCGCCAGGGATACGACTTCCCCCTGGAGTCCCCGGAGTCCATCGTGCTGAAAGAGAAATACGCGCGTCTTCCCGGCTGCGAAGAGGACGCCGCCATCCAAGGGGCGCATGTCCCCCCCGCCATGAAGCAGGTTCCTGGCACCGACTGGGGAGTCCAGTGGCCCTTCGACAAGCTCCTCAACAACGCCACCAACCAGGCGACCTACGTGGCGAAACTCCGCATCCGCCCGCATTTCACCCAAAAGCACAACCCCGCCCAGAAGGCCTTCGCCCTGAAACTCTATCGCTCCGGCTTCGATCTCGCGGGCGCCGGCGTCCAGGGACGCAATATCGTCTTCGGCGAACTCAAGAACGACCAGTGGCAGGAGATCTATCTCTATAAGGTCTACCTCTATTCCCCCTCCGTGGACGGATACTTCTTCCAGGAGACTTCGAATCTCGCTCCTAACGAGGCCGTCTATACCGATACCCTGGAATTCATCCCCCTGGATCAGGTGCGCGATAGCCAGAAAGTCCAGAATCTGCCGATCATCACCCTGTAGCGGCGGCGCTACAATGAAAAAAGGAGGGAGGGGGGAGGAGGAAGGAGCCCGGCTTCGTCTCGCTGCGCACGGCTTACGCCGTGGCGTGCCGGAGCTTTGCCCCGGCATGGACGGGGGGGGGGCGCCCCCGCGCCCCCGCGTCACCGCTTAATATTTAGCGGCTAAATCGTTAGCGGCCAGTTAGTGGCGCCCTGTGTTTGGCGTCCTAGAAGCGGTATGTGATTCCTGCGGAGAAGATATGGCAGTCGGTGCGGAAGGTCCCGCGTTCTGTGAAGCCGTGTGAGGAGGCGACTCGGGTTCCGAGCTTTGCCTTCACGAATCGGCAGTATCCGTATGCCAGATCGAAGCCCCAGTGTTCGTCCTGGTATCCGACGCCGACGCCGAAGAGGAACTTGTCGGAGTCGGGCATTTCGGGGGAGATGGAGCGGCGGTTTGCGGGGCTGTGGTCGTAGTCCACGCCGGCGCGCAGGACCCACCTGTCGGTGAGCTGGTATTCGGTGCCCAGGTGGTAGGTCCACACGTCGTGCCAGTCGCGGGGATTCTTCGCCATGCCGGGCTTGTCGGTGCCGGGGTATTTCTCGAAGGAGATGTCCATCGCCTTGTAGCTGGACCACTGGGTCCAGACGGCGTCGAAGAGGAGGGTCCAGCGCTCGAAGGAGTTGTTGCGCAGGCCCAGGGAGAGGGAGGCGGGCATGTCGATGCGCGCATGGGCGTCGGCGCCGCGGAATTTCAGCATGCCATTCATGTAGCTCTTGGTGCGGTATTCGTTCTCGCCCTCGAAACGCATGCGGATGCGGCTCTGGAACTTGGCGCCGAAGGCCCACTCGTCATTGAACTTGTAGTAGAGCGCGGCGAAGCCACCCAGCGCGGTGGCGTCGGCGGACATGTAGTTCTTGTTGTCCTTCAGGCCGTAGGGGAGCTTGATGTAGTTTGCCAGGCGCGCCACGCCGATGGCCACGCTGGGACCCGCCGCAACGGAGAGGTGCTCGTTGACGCGCCACGTGAGGCTGGGGGAGATGTAGCAGACGCGGAGGCTGGTGAAGGTGCCCAGGGTGCGCAGCTGGCTGTCGTGACCCCACTGGGTGATCATGCCGTAGGGGGCGTTGACGGAGAGGTTCAGCCGGTAGTCCTCGCCCAAAGGCATGACGCCGTAGAAGAAGCCCGTGTAGCGGGGCTGGTCGTCCATCTCGTCCTTCCCGGAACGCGTCTTGTATTCGCTGGAAAGACCAATCGCAGAGCCACCCGCAGAAAGCGTCGTGCGCTCAAGGTCGATGGTCGCGGCGGGGTTGTACCAGGAGGCCGAGGGATGCGCACCCCGCGCAACGCCCGCACCCGCGAGACCCAGCATGTCCGTCGCACTCTCAGAATACAGCTGGAAACCACCCGCCATGCACCAGGCACAGGAAAACAAAAGCGAAAGAAAAATGAAGAGACGGGAAAGCATAATGAAAAAAGAGGAGTAAGAAGGAGGAAGGAGCCCGCCTTCGCCAAGGCTACGGCGGGTCTGCGAGAAGTTTGGCCAGGGGATCGCAGGCGAAACCCCGCGCCGAAATTGACGGCGCTTGCGCCACGCGCGCCCGAATTGGCGAGCAAATGCCGCCGGTAGGCGGAAGAGCCGCGCAGCGACCTTGTAACTAGCCACTAGCCACGAAAGCCTAGTCACTAATTCGGGGGGGCACGGGGGGCAACGCCCCTCCGTCCTTTGGTTGGCGCTGGCTAGGGCAAGTTCACCCGCAGAAATGGGTAGGAACTTGCAAAAAATCAGGCGAAAGTGCACACTATACCTTCCGGGCGTGTGTTTTCAAGACACATCGGGGATTTGTGTCGCATTTCATGGGGATGTGTTTTGGTGGGGAAGAATTTGGAATTCGCGGGGTGTTGTGGGGTGGAATTCTAGGGGGTGTTTTATATTATCCGTCTTTTCCTGTCCCGTTTTTTCCTGCGTTGGCGTTGTCCGTTTTTTTTTGCGATGGAGTTTCGCGTACGCGCGGGTGTACATTTCAATTCTAGCCAATCAACAACACACATGGGCGGTTTTTTCGGTTGTGTCACGAAGGGTTCCTGCGTTGCCGACATTTTCTATGGTGCCGACTATCATTCCCACCTAGGGAACATCCGTGGTGGTCTGTTGGTGTATGGTGAGCAGGGCTTCCAGCGTTTTATCCATGACATCCGCAAGGATCCCTTCCGTTCCAAGTTCGAGCAGCATTTGGACGGCATGCAGGGGTATGCGGGCATTGGCAGCATATCGGACACGGATCCCCAGCCGTTGAATGTATCGGGCCAGTCGGGTGTCTTTGGCATCACGATGGTGGGTGTGGTTTCGAACCATGCGCAGTTGCAGCGCGAGTTGAATTTAGGGGGCGTGCACTTTTCCGAGTTGGTGAATGGCAAGGTGGGCCCCACGGAGATTGCGGCGGCGTTGGTGGCGGGGAAGCCGACCATAGCGGACGGCATTGCGGACATGCAGGAGCGCATCGAGGGCTCCTGCAGTGCGTTGGTTTTGTCTCCGGAGGGCGTGTATGCCTGCCGTGACAAGCTGGGTCGCACCCCGGTGGTGATTGGTCAGAAGGACGACGGGTCTTTGGCGGCCTGCGTGGAGTCCTGTGCGTTGCACAACCTGGGCTACAAGGTCCTGCGCTGGCTGGGACCCGGCGAGGTCGTGTTGCTTGACGCCCACAAGTTCCAGGTGGTGCCCGTGCTGCCCGCCCGCAGCAAATGCCGCATGTGCGCCTTCATGTGGATCTACTACGGCTTCCCCGTCTCCTCCTACGACGGCGTGAATGTGGAGGAGTGCCGCTACCGTTGCGGCGCCGCCCTGGCGCGTCAGGACGCGGGGTTGGAGGTGGACGCCGTGGCGGGCGTGCCGGACTCCGGCACGGCGCATGCCCTGGGATACGCCGCGGAGTCCCATCTGCCCTATCGGCGCTCCTTCATCAAATACACCCCCACCTGGCCCCGGAGCTTCATCTCCGACAGCCAGACTACCCGCCTCCACGTGGCCAAGATGAAGCTGCTGCCCATCCAGGACTTCATCAAGGGACAGCGGCTCCTCTTCTGCGAGGACTCCATTGTGCGCGGCACGCAGTTGAAGGACACCTTCGCGCGCCTGCCCGAGTGGGGCGCCAAGGAGGTGCATGTGCGCGCTGCGTGCCCGCCCATCCTCTTTGGCTGCCCCTACCTGAACTTCTCGCCCTCCCGGACGCCCCTGGAGCTCATCGCCCGCCGCGCGGTCCACAAGCTGGAGAATGGCAAGGAAGACGAGGCGCACTTGGAGGAGTACACCGACCACACCACCGAAAAGTACAAGCAGATGGTGGAGCTCATCCGCCAGGAAATGGGCTTCACTACCCTGAAATACCAGACCCTCCCCGATACCCTCAAGGTCATCGGACTGCCCCCCGAGGGACTGTGCACCTACTGCTGGGACGGCAAGAAATAGCCGCCGTTCTTGCAACAAAGGCATTTTCCAAGAACCCCACTAGGAGAAGAACGTATCATGGCTGACGAATTGCAGGCATTGCTGGATCGTCTGGACCGCGAAGGCGTCCAGAAGGGCGAGAAGGAGCGGGAGCGCCTGGTCTCCCAGGCGCAGGCGGAAGCGGAGAAGATTCTCGCCGACGCGAAGGCGCAGGCCGCCGCCATGGTGGAGAAGGCCCGCGAGGAGTGCCAGACCCTCCGCCAGAAGTCCGAGGAATCCATTCGTCAGAGTGGCCGGCAGGTGCTGTTGCAGCTGCGCGCACAGCTCTGCCAGCGCATGGAGAATGTGGCGGCCCGGCTGGTGAAGTCCGAGCTGACTGCCGGCGCCACCGCGCAGATCCTCTCGCAGCTCTGCCGCGCCTACTGGGAGAAGGAGGGGCGGGAGAGCCGCGTGGAGGCGCTGGTGCCCGCCACCCAGCTGGAGGAGCTCCAGGCACAGGTCTTTGCGGCCCTCGGCAAGGACCTGAAGGAGAATGTCTCCCTGAAGCCCGACAAGCGGCTCTCCGGCGGCTTCCAGCTCTCCTTCCAGGGCGACCAGGTGGTCTATGACTTCTCGGACCAGGCACTGGCCGAGGCCGTCGCCAGCCATCTCTCCCCCGCGCTGGGAGCCCTCGTCACCCAGTAGCGCGCGGCACTAGGAGACCCCCGCCATGGCCACGGACTTCATCTATCTGCTCTCCTCCCTCCCGCTATTGAAGCTCTCCGGGGAGGGCGCAACCACCTATTCGGCCTTCCTGGACTCCTGCGCCGCCGCCCTCTCCCCAAAGGAGCACGCGCTCCTGGAGGGGCTGACCCTCCAGGGCATCCCCGGCGTCATCCGCACGGAGCCCCCGGAATTGGCGCAGTGGGATCGCTGGATGGAGTGCATGACGCAGATCGCCGCCATCTGGCGCGCCGCACGCCGCCACCAGGAGACCCCCGCCGACTGGCGCCCCGCTCGGGAAATTGCGCCCGGCGATGTCCGGCGCCTGGAGGAGGCGCTGTCCCTGAAGACCCTCTGGGAGAAGCAGGAGGCCTGGGAGGCTCTGCAGTGGTCCCACCTGGAAGAACTCTCCCTCGCGGCGGGATACTCCTTTGGCGCCGTGGTGGTCCACGCCCTGAAGCTCCGCCTGCTGGAAGGACGCCTCCGCCGCTCTCAGGAAGAGGGCACCCGCGTCTTCGAGGAGACCGTCGCCCACCGCCTGGAAGAGGCCACGCGCTGGCGCCAGACCGTGGAGGAGTAGAGTAGCCTTATCCCCCTTTTCCTTTTTTTCGTCCAGATCATGATGTCGTCTGGACGCAATGCCCCTTTCGAGTACATCCCCCGATCTTTCCGTCCCCACACAAGCAACCATGAGCGATACGGCAATGAAACGAGGCCAGGTGACTGGCGTCAACGGGAACCTGGTGAGCGTGGCGTTTGACACCAGCGTGATCCAGAACGAGGTGGCCTTCATCCAGGTCTCTGACGGCGCGCGTCTGAAGAGTGAGGTCATCCGTGTGCGTGGTGACCAGGCGGACCTGCAGGTCTTCGAGTCCACCAACGGCATCAAGGTGGGCGACCCGGTGGAATTCACCGGCGAGCTGCTCTCCGTGGAGCTGGGGCCCGGACTGCTCACGCAGATCTTCGACGGCCTCCAGAATCCGCTGCCGCGTCTGGCCGAGGAGTCCCTCTTCCTGAAGCGCGGCACCTACATCTATCCCCTGGACGAGAAGCGCCTGTGGACCTTCACTCCCACTGCCAAGGCGGGTGACGACGTCTTTGCCGGCGACGCCGTGGGCTGGGTGCCCGAGGGCGTCTTCCAGCATCGGATCATGGTGCCCTTTGGCTGGCAGGGCGCCTGGCGCCTGACCTGGGTTGCGGAGAAGGGCGACTACGCCATCCGCACCGTGGTGGCGAAGGCGGTGGGCGAGAATGGCGAGGAGCGCGAGATCACCATGGTGCAGACCTGGCCTGTCCGCGTGCCCATCAATTGCTACCGCGAGAAGCTCCTTCCCACGGAGCCCATGATCACCCAGGTGCGCACCATCGACACCTTCTTCCCCGTGGCAAAGGGCGGCACCTTCTGCACCCCCGGGCCCTTCGGCGCCGGAAAGACCGTTCTGCAGCACTCCCTCTCCCAGCGCAGCGAGGCGGACATCGTCATTGTGGCCGCCGTTGGCGAGCGTGCGGGCGAGGTGGTGGAGATCCTCCAGGAGTTCCCCGTGCTGGAAGACCCGCGCACCGGCCGAAAGCTGATCGACCGCACCATCATCATCTGCAACACCAGCTCCATGCCCGTGGCCTCCCGCGAGTCCTCCATCTACACCAGCGCCACCCTGGCCGAATACTACCGCCAGATGGGACTCAATGTGCTGCTGCTGGCGGACTCCACCAGCCGCTGGGCGCAGGCGCTGCGCGAGGAATCCGGCCGTCTGGAGGAGATTCCCGGCGAAGAGGCCTTCCCCGCCTATCTGGAATCCCTGGTGGCGAGCTTCTACGAGCGCGCCGGACTGGTGCGTCTGAACTCCGGCGAGAAGGGCTCCGTCACCATCTGCGGCGCGGTCTCTCCCGCCGGCGGCAACTTCGAGGAGCCCGTGACCCAGGCGACCCTGAAGGTGGTGGGCGCCTTCCTGGCGCTCTCCCGCAACCGCGCCAATGCCCGCCGCTATCCCGCCATCCATCCCCTGGATTCCTGGAGCAAATACGCCGGCGCGGTGGCGTCCGAGCAGGTCGCCAATGCGCGGCAGGTCTTGCGTTCGGGCAACGAGGTCGAGCAGATGATGAAGGTCATTGGCGAGGAGGGCACCCCCATCACCGACTTCGTTACCTACCTCAAGAGCGAATTCCTCGACGCGGTATACCTCCAGCAGGACACCTTCGACAAGGTCGACAGCAGCTGCACCGCCAAGCGCCAGCAATACGTCTTCCAAAAGCTGGACAAGATCCTCCGAAAGACCTTCTCCTTCGGCGACAAGGACGAGGCCCGAAAGTACTTCGCCGATCTCCGACAGATCTTCCTGGACTGGAACTTCGCTGCCTGGGAATCCCCCGAATTCGCCGAACAAGAGAAGCGCCTGGATGCCATGCTGGCCGAAGCGTAAGGAGCACCGACTGCCATGAGAAAGATCTACCACAAGATTCTGCAGATCAGCGGAAACGTGATCACCCTGGAGGCCGACGACGTCTCCAACTCCGAGCTGGCCGAGGTCCGCAGCGGCGAGCGCAGCTCCCTGGCGCAGGTCATCCGCCTGGACGGCCGGCGGGTCTCCCTGCAGGTCTTTGCCGGCGCCCGCGGCATCTCCACCGACTCCCAAGTCCGCTTCCTGGGCCGGCAGATGCAGGTCTCCGCTTGCGACGACCTGCTGGGACGCGTCTTCACCGGCAATGGCTCCCCCCGCGACGGCGGGCCCGCCCTCACCGAGAACATGGTCGAGATCGGCGGACCCTCCGTCAACCCCGCACGCCGCGTGATCCCCAAGAAGATGATCCGCACGGGAATCCCCATGATCGACATCTTCAATACCCTGGTGGAAAGCCAGAAGCTGCCGATCTTCTCCATCCCCGGCGAGCCCTACAATGAGCTCCTGGCGCGCATTGCCATGCAGGCCGAGGTGGATGTCATCGTGCTGGGCGGAATGGGCCTGAAGCACGACGACTACCTGACCCTCAAGAACACCCTTGACGAACACGGCGCACTCTCCCGCGCCGTCCTCTTCGTCCACACCGCAGCGGATCCCACCGTGGAATGCACGCTGGTCCCCGACATGGCGCTGGCCACCGCGGAATACTTCGCGGTCCAGAAAGGCAAGAAGGTCCTCTGCCTGCTCACCGACATGACCAACTTCGCCGACGCCCTCAAGGAGATCGCCATCACCATGGAGCAGATCCCCTCCAACCGCGGATATCCCGGCGACCTCTACAGCCAGCTGGCCTCCCGCTACGAAAAGGCGGTGCAGTTCAAGGGCGAGAACGCCGGCTCCATCACCATCCTGGCCGTCACCACCATGCCCGGCGATGACGTGACGCACCCCGTTCCCGACAACACCGGATACATCACCGAGGGGCAGTTCTACCTGACCGGCGGACACATCGAGCCCTTCGGCTCCCTCTCCCGACTCAAGCAGAATGTCAACAAGGAGACCCGCGAGGACCACCGGACCCTCATGGATACCATGATCCGACTCTTCGCGCAGTATCGCGAGACCCTGGAGAAGCAGTCCATGGGCTTCCGCATGTCCGACTGGGACCGGAAGCTCCTGAAATACGGCGAGCTCTTTGAGACGCGGATGATGGACCTGAAGGTGAACATCCCGTTGGAGAAGGCGCTGGATTTGGGCTGGTGGATTCTGGGGCAGTGCTTCGAGCCCTCCGAGACCGGCGTGAAGTCCGAGATGCTCCGGAAGTTCTGGCCCGCGGCCAAGAGCGCCGAGGGCGCCGCCGCCGGGGAGAAGTAGTCCCATGGCGAAGATCAAGCTGACCAAGAATGAGCTGAAGCACCAGCGCGACGACCTGAAGCGCTTCCAGCGGTATCTGCCGACCCTGCAGCTCAAGAAGCTGCAGCTGCAGAGCTCCGTGCGGCAGGCGAAGGAGGAGCTCGCCGAGCTGGAGGAACGGGATCGCCGGGAGACCGCCGACCACGCCGCGGATCTCCGGCTCTTCGCGGACTGCCCCCAGGAGGCGCTCTCCTCGGCCACCATCGCCGCCTGGCGCGTGGCCGAGCGGAATGTGGACGGCATCGACATCCCGGTCCACAAGGAGCTGGAGTGGAGGCGCCAGGCAGTGGATCTGCTCACCACGCCCCTCTGGCTCGACGACGCGCTGGACATGGTGGCCGCGCAGACCGAGCTGCGCCTCCGTCTGCGCCTCATGCGGGAACAGCTCTCCCGCCTGGAGCAGGAGCTCCGCGTGGTCACCCAGCGCGTGAATCTCTTCGAAAAGGTGATGATCCCTGAGGCCCAGGAGAACATCCGCCGCATCAACATCTACATCGGCGATCAGCAGACCAACTCCGTTGGACGTTCCAAGATTGCCAAGAGCAAGTGCCAGGCACGGGACGCGGAAGTGCAATGATCCAGAAAATGAAGAAAGCCACGGTGGTATGCTGCGCGGTGGACCAGGAGAAGTCGCTCCTGGCCCTCCGGAAGCTGGCCAGCGTCCACGCCATCCACCAGCAGGAGCCCGATTCCCGCCGGCGACAGGAGGTGCTGGAGAAGAAGGACGAGCTGGAAAAGCTCCTCCTCTTCCTGGAAACCCTCCGGAAAGACGCCAAGAAGTCCGCCCCGAAGGAGAGCGCCGCCGCTGTGGTGGCGGATTCCGCGTCGGTTGACGAGGGCGCCTGCCGGCGTTGCCGGAAGGCGTGCCTGGAGGAATTCGGCGAATTGCGGCGTTTGGAGGCGGAGCGCGAGCGCCTGTGCAAGGGCATCCGGGAACTGCGTCCCTGGGGACATTTCCGGCAGGAGTTGCTGGACCGTCTGGCGCGGTGCGGCTGGAATGGTGCGTTGATTGTCCGTCCTGACCGCAAGGAGACCGCCGGGTGGCTGGCGGCCTGGGCGGGAAAGCGGGAAGGCGCCCAGGAGTTCGTCTGCCATCGGGAAGAGGGGAAGGCCTACGCGTTGGTGCTGGCGCCCTTCGCCCTGGGGGATCTCCCCTACGCGCCCCTCCAATTCTCCCAGGGCACCGACCTGGCCGCCCTGGAAAACCGCCTTGCCGCCCTGGAACAGAGGCTTTCTTCCGTCCGCGAGGCACTCGCCGCCCGCGCGCTGAGGGATCTCCCGTTGTTGAAGAAGGAGCAGTCGCGCTTGGAGCGGGAGCTGGAGTTCTTCACGGTTCGGGACGGCATGGGGCGTGCCGGAAAGGCCCTGTGCTACCTCCAGGGATATGTTCCCGAATGCCGCCTGGACGCCCTGCGCTTGGCGGCCCATGAGAATGGCTGGGCCATCCGCTACGAGGAGGTCGCTCCCGACGACCCCCAGGTCCCCACCAGCCTCCAGATGCCGAAGCACCTGGAGATGGCGAAGGTGGTGCTGGACTTCATCGGCATTCTCCCCGGCTACAACGAAGTGGACATCTCCGTGGCCGTCATGATCTTCCTCTCCATCTTCTGCGGAATGCTGGTGGGCGACGCCGGATACGGCGTCCTCTTCGCCGGTCTCTCCCTCTGGGGAATCCTCCATTTCCACAAGAAGGGAAAGGAGGATCCCGCAGCAAAGGCCTTCCTGCCTCCGCTGAAGCTCTTCCTCTTTATGTCCCTCTGCATCTTCGCCTGGGGCGCCCTCACCGGAAACTGGCTGGGGTTCTCCTGGGGAGGACTCCATTGGTTCACCGACCCGCAGAACAACCGCGGACAGCTCAATGTACAGCTCTTCTGCTTCTTCCTGGCAGCCATACATCTCTCGCTGGGACACCTCTGGAAGATCCCGCTCTCGCATACCTGGCGGGGACGGCTGGGAAATCTTGGATGGGCCATCTTCCTGTGGGCGAATTTCTTCACGGTGAAGTGCCTCCTCATCGACAACGCCTTCCACGACTTCGCCGTCCCAGGGGCGATGTACGCCGTGGGAACCGTCCTCATCCTCCTCTTCTCCATCCAGTGGAACAATGTGGGCGACGTGATCTACTCCCCCTTCACCTTCATTAACTCCATCAGCGATTTGCTCAGCTACATCCGACTCTACGCAGTGGGACTCTCCAGCCTCTACATCGCACAGGCCTTCAACGACATGTGCGCCATGCTCTGGAGGGGGAACCACTGGCTGCTGCCCGTCGGACTCCTCATTGTGCTGGCCGGACACGCCCTGAACATCTGCATGGCGCTCATGAGCGTCCTGGTCCACGGCATCCGACTCAATACCCTGGAATTCTCTGGGCACATCGGCGTGGAGTGGGGCGGAAGGCCCTACCATCCCTTCCAGTAAAGCCGGTACGCCGCACACATACCCTTTCCTTCCCTCGTTCGTTCAAAATTCCCAACCCTCTCCCAAACTCCAAAGAAAGGAGGTACCAACATGCTCGAGATCACTACTGCCAAGGCCCTGGTTGGCCTGGGCGCCATCGCCGCCTTCGGCTTCTCCGCCGTGGGCTCCGCCATTGGCTGCGGAATGGCCGCCGCCGGCGCCATCGGCAGCTGGAAACGCTGCTATGTCCAGGGAAAGCCCGCGCCCTTCCAGCTCACCATCTTCTCCGGCGTCGCCATGACCCAGACCATCTACGGACTGATCCTCATGCTCCAGATCCTGGGACTGACCCCCGAACTCTGGCCCTCCGCACTGGGCGTGGGCGCCCTGGGCGGACTGGCCATCGGCGCCAGCGCCATCTACCAGGGCCGCGCCGCCGCCGGCGCCTGCGATTCCTTCAGCGAAACCGGACAGGGCTTCGCCAATGACCTGATCGTGCTGGGCGTCGTCGAGACCATCGCCATCTTCGCCATGGTCTTCTGCATGATGTTCCTCAACAACGTCAAGGGACTCCTCTAGGCTAGACCCCCGCCTCCCGTAGAACCGCCTCCATCGCCTCCTATGCTCCAGGTCTACGACAATCTTACCCTCCTCCTCCTGGTCGCCGGACTGCTCATCATCGGCTGCGTCTGCTTCAGCAAGGTCTCCAGCCACTTCAGCATGCCCGGATTGCTCGTATTCCTCCTCATCGGAATGGCGATGCACCTGTTGAGCGACGCGCTGTCGCCTGCGGGGCAACTGGTCACCGACCAGCTCCCCTGGCGGCACGCGAATCTCATCGGCACGGTGGCATTGGCGTTCATCCTGTTCTCGGGAGGACTGGATTCCTCCTTGGACGACATCCGGAGGGTCCTGAAGACGGGCACCATCCTCTCTACGCTGGGAGTCTTCCTGACGACCCTGCTGTTGGGAGGACTGGCCTACCTGGTGGCGCTCTGCGCGGGACACGGCGACCTCTGGCCGCAGTGCCTCCTCTTCGGCGCCATCATCTCCTCCACCGACGCCAGCGCGGTCTTCTCCATCCTCCGCAGCAAGAGGATCTCCCTGAAGGGCTCCCTAAAACCCCTCCTGGAGTACGAATCGGGCTCCAATGACCCCATGGCGACCTTCCTTACGCTCTTCTGCCTGAGCCTCTGCGTGGCGATGCAGGCGGGCGATGGACTGCCCGCCAGGGAGCTTCTCTGGGTCCTCCCCGAATTCCTCTACAAGATGGGCGGCGGAGTGCTCCTGGGCGTGGGCGTCGCCTGGTGCGCGGTCTGGCTCTTCAACCACCTCCATCTGGACTACGACGGACTCTACTATGTGCTGGGCGTGGCGGTGGTCTTCCTGCTCTACGCGCTCCCCGACGCCCTGGGCGCCAATGGCTTCATGGCCGCCTACGCCGGCGGCGTCACCATGGGCTCCCGGCGCTTCGTCTTCCGAAATGGCTTCTCGCGCTTCTCCGACGCGCTGGGATGGCTCATGCAGGTGATCCTTTTCACGATCCTGGGCTTCATGGCCACCCCCGCCGTCATCGCGCAGTATTGGTGGCTGGGGCTCCTCATGGGAATCTGCCTCATGTTCGTGGCGCGGCCCCTGGCGGTCTGGCTCTGCATGGCGGGCAGCGGATACTCCTGGCGCGCGAAGACGCTGGTCAGCTGGGTCGGACTGCGCGGAGGCGCACCCATTATGCTGGCCACCTTCCCCATGCTCCTGGCGGTCGCCGGGGACGGCAAGGACGCCCTCATGATCGGCTCCACCAGCGTCTATGCCCTGATCTTCAACCTGGTCTTCTGCATGGTCCTGCTCTCCGTCGTCCTCCAGAGCTTCACCATCATGCCCCTGGCACGGCTCCTGAAGCTGGACTCCCCCCTCAAGACCCTGCCGTCGCCGCCCATCTCCTTCGACCAGGTCATCTCGCCGGGAGAAAACGCCACCGACGCCTCCCAGAATCCCGACGACCTGAACCACAACGACCCCGCGACCTACGTGATTCCCGCCGGGAGCCCCCTGGACGGAAAGCCCATCCGCGAAATCAATCTGCCGAAGGACGTCTTCATCGTCATGATCGGCCGAAAGGGCGGATGGCTCGTCCCCCGCGGCGCCACCATCCTGAAGCACGACGACGCCATCACCGTCTTGGCGACCCCCGAAAATCAGCACAAGGCGGCGGAGTTCTTCCGGCGGAGTTAACTCCTGACGGCAGGATCGGCGGCGCAGGTGCTGCTTCGAAAGCCCGGTTAGCCCCCAGGACGGCTCTTCGCCGGCAGCATTCCCAAAGGACGGGGGCTGCCGCCCCCGTGCCCCCTGAATGAGTGGCTAGGCTTCAGGGGCCAGTGGCTAGTTACAAGGTCGCTGCGCGGCTCTTTCGCCTACTGGCGGTATCATTCCGCTTTACGCTCATTGTGCAAGTTGCACATTTTCCTATTTCCTATTCCCCCATTGCCCATGAGTAGCACGCTAGAAGGTCTTCGCTTGGAAATTGACACCATCGATTCGCAGCTGGTGGAGTTATTTGTGCGTCGGTTGTCCTTGATGGGGGAGATTGCGGCGGCGAAGAGGTCGTCGGGGGTCCCGTTGACGGATGCGGGTCGGGAGCGTGTGGTCCTGGAGCGCCTGTCGGCCTTGGCGCCGGGGGAGGGCGATGCGATCCGAACGCTCTATCAGACCATTTTCGAGATTTCCAAGGAGCACCAGCAGAGGAGCGTGAAGTAGGATGTGGGGGGATTCCTCCGTGGTTGACAAGGGCGCCTCCCGCGAGGGGCGCCGATTGGTTCTGGTGCGTCCCGCGGGCTTTTGTGGCGGCGTGAAGCGCGCCACGGAGCTCTTTCGGCGCCTTCGGGAACAGATGGATCCCCAGGAGCCGCTCTTCGTGCTCCACGAGGTGGTCCACAACAGCACGGTGACAGAGAAAATGCTCTGCCGCGGAGCGATCTTCGTGGATAGTCCCGTGGAGATCCCCGATGGCGCACAGCTCCTTCTGGGCGCCCACGGCACGCCGCTGGAGACCCTGGCGCAGTGCCGAAAACGCGACGTCACCTGCCACGACGCCACCTGCCCCCGCGTCGCCGCCCTCCAGGAGGAAATCCTCGCGCTTCCGCCGGGACTCCCCGTGGTCCTGCTGGGCGATGGCCGCCATCCCGAGGTGCGCGGCCTCATGAGCCGCATGGGCGACCGCGCCTGCCATCTCCTTGGCGATCCCGAGGAGGCCCGTGAGCTCTCCTGGCTCCCCGAGGCCGCGCTCTTCTGCCAGACCACCCGCGACGAAAAGGAGCTCGATGAATTGCGGCGACTGCTCGCCAAGCGTGTGGGGCGCCTGGAGGACCACGCCGCAGTCTGCGAATCCGTCGCCCTCCGACAGCGGATCTTCGCCCGCGTCGCCCGCAATTGCGACCGGGTCTATGTCCTGGGCTCTTCCCACAGCGCCAATGCCCGCCGTCTTTTGGAAGTGGGCCGTCGGAATTGTTCTGGCGAGGCATACCTGGTGGAGAATGCGGAGGAGCTCTCTGAGGAGGAGTTCGATTTCGCGCGCACCGTGGGGTTGGTCACCGCCACCAGCACTCCGGACGACGTCATCGAATTCACTCTGGAGAAGTTCCAGCGCATGGGCTTCCAGCTGGAGGAGACCACCTGCGAAGAATGGGAGGGGGAAAAGTAGCCTTATGTCTGAAGTCGAAGGGAAGACCCCCCGCCATCTGGCCATCATCATGGATGGCAATGGCCGCTGGGCGCAACGACGGGGACTGCCCCGCAGCGCGGGACATCTCGCCGGCGCCAAGAACCTGGTCCGCGTGGTGGACGCCGCCATGAAGGCCGGCATCAAGATCCTCACGGTCTATGCTTTTAGCACCGAGAACTGGAAACGCCCCGCAGACGAGGTAGACTATCTCATGCGACTCATTCCGCACTTCGCCGGCGCCCTGCGAAAGCGCCTCATGGAGCGGAATGTGCGCCTGCGCGCCATGGGACGCCTGAAGGACCTCCCCGATTTTGCGCAGAAGACCATCCGGAGCGTGGAAGAGCAGACCCGGAACAACGACGGCTTCACCCTCAATGTGGCCCTCAGCTACGGCGGACGCGCCGAGATCCTGGATGGCGTCCAGAAGCTCCTGGCGGACCGCGCGGGCAGCGAGAATCCCTCCGCGCCCCTCACCGAGCAGGAATTCCGCCAATACCTCTACGCACCGGATCTCCCCGATCCCGATCTGGTGGTGCGCACCTCCGGCGAATTGCGCCTAAGCAACTTCATGCTCTGGCAGCTCTCCTACTCGGAGCTCTACGTCACCGACACCCATTGGCCCGATTTCGACCAGGAGACCCTCCGACAGGCCCTGGAGGCCTATTCCCGCCGCCAGCGCCGATTCGGAAAGGTCCCGACTCCCAAGGGGGCCTAGCGCCTACGCATCATGACCAGCAATCTCTTCCTGATCCTCTTCATCTGCGTGATGGCAATCATCACGCTCTTCCCGTTCCTGCTGCGGAAGCTCTATGTCCCCAGCGTCATCGCGCTGCTGCTGGCGGGAATGGCGATTGGCGAGGGGCAATTCAATCTCATCCACCACCTCAGCCAGCTCTTCGCGCACAATCTGGGCGGCGACGCCGTGGCGGCGGAACAGTATTTCCTCACCTTTATTGACTCCCTGGGGTCCCTGGGACTGGTCTTCCTCATGGCGCTGGCCGGCATGGAGGCGGATTTCAAGCTCCTCAAGAGCGTGCGCACCCCCGTGGCGGTCCTCAGCCTCCTCACGTTCGCAGTGCCCGCCGTCGCCGGATACTTCGTCTACGCCTATTTCCGGCCCGACGACCTCCCCGGGAAGCTCCTCTATGCCTCACTCTTCGCGTCGCACTCCGTGGGCATCGTCTTCCCCGTCATGCGGGAACTCAATCTCTCCAAGACCCGCTTCGGCGCCTCCGTCCTGATCTCCACCGTCATCACCGACATCTCCAGCATCATCCTGCTGGCCGTCAGCGTCCAGATGCAGAAGATCAAGACGGGCGCCTCGGGGCAGGGCGGGAGCCTCTCCCTCTTGGATTCCGTGGATCCCTCCCTCCTGGGAAACTGGTTCCTGCCGCTCTTCCTGGGCGCCATCCTCCTCTTCCTGGTGATCGCCACCCTCTGTGTCTGGTATGTGGGAGGAAAGATCTTCCGGATCACCTCCGCCAGCGAGGATAGCCTCATCTCCTTCCTGCTCTTCGTGATCCTCGTCACCGTCCTGGTCGGCGAAATCATCGGAATCAACCTCATCGTCAGCGCCTTTATCGCCGGACTGGCGCTCTCGCCCCTCCTTAAGGAAAAGGCCTCCATCTTCCATAAATTCGAGGGCATCGGATACGGATTCCTCATCCCCTTCCTCTTCCTCTCCATCGGCATGCAGACCGACCTGCGCGTCATGGCATCCCCCGGAAACCTGACCGTGGTGGCCCTCACCGTCCTGGGATTGGTCCTCAGCAAGACCCTCTCTGGCTGGGCCGCCATGCGGCTCACCGGCTTCGCCAATGGACACGCGCTGTGCGCCGGGCTCATGACAGTCCCGCAGCTCTCCGCGACGCTGGCCGCCGCCGCCGTGGGACGCAGCCTGGGAATGCTCGACGACAACTTCTTCAATGCCATCGTCGTGCTCTCCATCGTCACCACGATCCCCATCCCCTCGCTCGTCCGCTTCATCATCTACCGCAGGAAGCTCCGCTTTGAGGCCACCGAGGAAGAGGCCTACAATCTGCCCGATGCCGCCGACAAGGAGGATACCGTCTTCTAGCCTGCGCGCGCGGGCTCCCGGATGCCCCCAAAAATGGGAGACCCTGCCCGAGACGCTATATTAGCCGCCATGTTCATCGACAAGACAAGAATCAGAGTGCAGGCCGGACACGGCGGCCCCGGCAGCCGGAGCTTCCGCCGCGAGAAATTCATCCCCTACGGCGGTCCCGACGGCGGCGACGGCGGTGACGGCGGCAATGTCGTCATCTATGCCGACCATGGCGAGGCCAGCCTGGTGGATCTGCGTTTCCAGCCCCAATGGAAGGCGGAATCGGGGGAGGGCGGCAGCGGCCGCCACAAGCACGGAAAGAATGGCGCGGATTGCCGGATCCGCGTGCCCATGGGCACGTTGGTCTTCGATGTGGCCACCGGCGAATTGCTCTGCGACCTGAAAGAGGACCGTCAGGAGTTCATCGTCGCCAAGGGCGGCAAGGGCGGACTGGGAAATCTCCATTTCGTCTCCTCCACCAACCGCGCGCCGCGCACCTGCCAGCCCGGGCTCCCGGGCGAGGAGCGGGAGATCGACCTGGAGATCAAGACCATCGCCAATGTGGGACTGGTCGGATTCCCCAATGCCGGAAAATCCACCCTCCTGCGCGCGGTCTCCGCCGCACACCCCGCAGTGGCTCCCTATCCCTTCACTACCCTCTTCCCCAACGTGGGCGTGGTGGAGATGGACGACTTCCAACGCATCACCATCGCCGATATCCCCGGACTCATTGACGGCGCCCACGAAAATGTGGGCCTCGGCGAGGCATTCCTCCGGCACATCGAGCGCTGCCGGCTCTTCTGCTACGTCCTGGACATGGGCGGAGTGGACGGACGGGATCCCGTGGAGGACCTCCGCGTCCTCCGAAAGGAGCTGGAGCTCTATGCCCCCGGAATGTCCAAGCGGCCCTTCGTGATCTTCGCCAACAAGATGGATCTCCCCGAGGCCGAGGAGAATCTCCGGCGCCTGAAGGAGAGCGAGGGCCCCGAGGTCGACATCGTCTCCGGATGCGGAGAACTCCAGGAGGGCACCACCGAGCTGATCCATCTGCTGCGCACACGGCTGGATGCCCTCCCGCCCGAAGACGAGGAGGCCACAAAACGCGTGCTGGCACACCGCCACGCGGATCTCCGCGAGGCCGCCGAAATCCGAAAGGACGCCTTTGCGGGCTGGGACGACTAGAGACCCCCTCTCATGACTACCCTCCCTATCCTTCTTCTGTCCACGGGGTTCTGTCTCCTGATGGTCGGAACGTTTGTCTTGGCGCTGGCCAATCGCCGCCGGAAGACCCAGCTGAACCGGTTGATGAAGGGCCGCGAATGCCCCGAGGAATGGAGCAAGCACGCCTCTCTCCTCCGACCCTGGCAGGAGGTGGTCACCGGACTCTGCATCACCCTCGCCATCCCCATCTTTACACACTTCTGCCTGGGAGCCGTCGCCACCGATCTCGTCATTACCCTGGTGGGATATGTGGCCGGCGCACTCTGCGCCCTGGGAGCCTTTTCCCGACAACGGCAGGACTGGATGGAACTGGGCGGAAATGCCCTGGAGGCCGCAACCCTCCTGAGATGCCTCGCGTCCTTCGCACTGGGACTCCTCTTCCTCCTCTGGGGCGCATTCACCACGGCACTGGCACTCTTCCTGTCCCTTCGGGGATAGGGGACAGGGAATTTGACTTCTTTTATAACATACTCATTTTGCAAGGAGTTACGCATAAAATGTACATTGGACGCATCGTCGCTGTGGGCCGCACCCAGGAGGGTCGTGGCGTAGCCCTCTACCGGGTCTCTTCCCGCTCCTTCCCCAACCGCCAGAGCGTTCAGCTGGCCAAGTCCATCGCCATTGTCCCCAAGCCGGGCTTTGAGCAGGACATCCAGAAGAATCCGTATATCGCGTACAACTGCCTGCGTTTTGCCAAGGGTCTCTGCGTGGTCTCCAATGGCTCCCAGACCGATCCCGTCACCGAGAAGCTGGAATCCGGCATGAGTCCCCGGGATGCCCTGGGCACGGTGATGCTCGCCATGGACTACGAGCACGACTCCCTGGACACCCCCCGTATCACCGGAATCGTGGATCCCGCCGGCGAGGACGGCTGGCTGGCCATCGTCCGCAAGGACGCCCTGATCGTTCGGCACTTCGCCCTGAAGCCCGGCGAGTGCTTCTACGTGAGCACCTACGAGAAGAATGTCCCCTGCGAAGAGCAGCGCGATGGCGCCTTCCAGGTGACCAGCGCCGAGGATGCCTGCGACTACATTCTGGGAAAGGGCGTCTTCGCCGACTTCGAACGCCCCATCTCCGCCGCTTGCGCCCTGGGACAGCCCGACGGCTCCTTCCAGACCGCCTTCAAATAGGCCTCCGCCCATGACTCGTATTCTCGTTCTCAACGGTCCCAATCTCCAGCTGCTCGGCATGCGGGAGCCCGGCATCTATGGCACCGGCACTCTCCCGGAGCTGGAGGCACGCTGCCGCGCCGTCGCCTCCGAATTGGGCGTGGAGGTGGAGTGCCGCCAGAGCAACCACGAGGGGCAGCTGGTGGACTGGATTGACGAGACCCCCGGACACTTCGACGGCATCGTCCTCAACGCCGCCGCCTATACCCACACCAGCGTCGCCATCCGCGACGCCGTCGCCGCCGTCCGGATTCCCACGGTGGAGGTCCATTTGAGCAATGTCTTTGCCCGGGAGGACTACCGTCACCGCAGCTATCTCTCCGAGGTGGCGTGGGCGGTGATTTGCGGCATGGGCTTCGCCGGATACGAAATGGCGCTGCGCGCCCTGGCGGAGCGCTGCGAGACGCGGTAAAGGCGCGGTCCTTCTTGCGGGAGGTGATTCCCCCGCTGCGGAATATTCCCTTCAACCCTGGAGAGGAGATATCTTTTTTCTATGGATCTAAAAATCGTCCATCGTCTGGCGCAGCTCATGGAGCGTCACAACTTGAAGGAGTTGGAGGTCGCGGAGCAGGACGTCAGCTTCCGGTTGGTCCGCTTTGACAATGGCGCGGCGCCCCAGGTGGTCAGCGCGCCCGCGGACGAGGCTGTCAGCACCGCCACCGCATCGCCGACCTCCAGCGATCTGGAACCCGAGCCCGAGGTCGAGGGGCACTACATCCAGTCCCCCACGCCCGGCACCTTCTTCGTGGCGCGCTCCCCCAAGGACGCGCCCCTCGTCTCCGTGGGAGATGTCATCAAGGCCGGCCAGGTCATTGGCATTGTGGAGGCCATGAAGGTGATGAACGAGATCAAGAGCGACGCAGACGGCACGGTGAGCCGCATCCTGGTGCCCAATGGCGCGCCGGTGGAATACGGCCAGCGTCTGATTGAATTGCAGTAGCCCGCGGACGGGAGGAGTGCCGTACATGGGCGAAAAACAGACAAAGGTTCTCATCGCCAACCGGGGAGAGGTGGCTCTGCGCATTCTGCGTGCCTGCCGTGCCCTGAATCTCTCCAGCGTGGTGGTCTTTTCCCAAGAAGACCGCAATACCCTGGCGGTCCGCCTGGCGGACGAGGCCATCTGCATTGGAGCGGCTCCCGCCGCCGATAGCTATCTCAAGGTCGACCGCATCATCGCGGCAGCCGAGGTCACCGGCGCCACCGCAATCCACCCCGGATACGGCTTCCTGGCCGAAAATCCGCACTTCGCCGAAATCTGCCGCGATTGCGAATACACCTTCATCGGACCCTCGCCCGAGGCAATCCGGCTGCTGGGTGACAAGGCGGCGGCGAAGGCCACCATGCAGAAGGTGGGTGTGCCCGTGATCCCCGGTTCCCAGGGCGCAGTCGCCGATGTGGCGGAGGCGGGGCAGATCGCCCACCAGGTGGGCTACCCCGTGATCCTCAAGGCCGCCGCCGGCGGCGGAGGAAAGGGGATGCGGGTGGCCTTGGACTCCGCGCATCTCCCCGAGGCCTTCCAGACCGCAGCCGCCGAGGCGAAGGCCGGTTTTGGCGACGCCACGCTCTATCTGGAGCGCTATTTGGTGGCGCCCCGCCATGTGGAGATCCAGATCTTGGCAGACGGAAAGGGCAATGTCCTCTGCTTGGGCGAACGGGATTGCAGCCTCCAGCGCCGCCATCAGAAGGTGGTGGAGGAGAGCCCCTGCAGCGTCCTGCCCGAGGAGGTCCGCAAGAAGATGAACAAGGCGGCGGTCGCCGCCGCGCAGGCCACGCGTTACTCCGGCGTGGGCACCGCGGAATTCCTCTTCGAGCCCTCCACCGGCGAATTCTACTTCATGGAGATGAATACCCGCCTCCAGGTGGAGCATCCCGTCACCGAGATGGTCTGCAATATCGATCTTGTGGCCGCGCAGATCCAGGTGGCATTGACGGGCAAGCTCCCCTGGAAGCAGTCCGACATCCAGGTGAAGGGCCATGCCATCGAGGTCCGCATCAACGCCGAAGACCCCACCCGCGACTTCGCTCCCTGCCCCGGACGCGTGGAATTCTACCACGCCCCCGGAGGCCCCGGGGTCCGCGTGGACTCCCATCTCTACGACGGCTATGTGGTGCCGCCCTACTACGATAGCCTCCTGGCGAAGGTGGTCGCCTACGGCGAATCCCGCGAGACCGCACGCCGACGACTCCTCTTCGCCTTGGACGAATTCACCGCCGAGGGCATCACTACCACCGCCGAATTCGACCGCGCACTCTTGGAGAGCCGGCCCTTCGTTACCGGAGAATTCCACACCGGCACCTTGGAGGAAATGCTCCGGCACTAGAAATCGGCGCCTTTTTCCCCTGCCGCCCTCCGTGCGGGAGGATGCCCGACGGGTATATTGTAGCCAAAGCTCGGGAGCCCCCGAAAATCCCCGCATTCTCTAGGAAAAATGGGAACCACTGGGGAGTTCCCGCACTCCCAAGCCAACAGCGAGATTTTTCTTCATTCTTCCACATTTCACCCCGAACTCATCAGAGGAGGACTGAACACATGACTAAGGAACAGGACAAGGAACTTGAGGCCGCCGCTACTCCCGTCGTTGAGGAGAAGCCCGTGAAGCAGACCACTCTGGTGCTCTCTGGTGACGAGACCACCGGCGTCGACACCATCACCCCCAACGCCATCAGCCGCGTGGTCAGCAAGGCCGCTCTGGAAGTGGAGGGCGTCGCCCGCTTCGCCGCCAAGGGCGCAGGCGATCTGCTGAACATCTTCACCGGAAAGGCCTATGACTCCAGCCTGGGCATCGACTTCCAGGATGGCGCCATCGATCTGACTCTGGCCCTCAATCTCTACTTCGGCACCCATATCCCCACCGCCGTCGCCGCCGTCCGCGCCGCCGTCACCAAGGCCATCACCGACACCATCGGCGCCAAGGTCGGCAAGGTCTCCATCGTGGTGAAGGACCTGGTTGCTCCCGAGGAAGTCGAGGCGAAGGCCGAAGAGAATGCCGAGGAGGCCGAGGCCGAAGAGCCCAAGGCATAGGAGATGCCGCTCCGAGGCGCATTCCTGCCGTACTTCCCCTCTTTCAGGCAAGCAAAACCCAGGAGGATTGAATAACCATGGATGAAGCCACTCTGACCCAGGCCGTCGTGGAGGAACTCTCCCAGGCGGAGCCCGCCGCCGAACAGATCGCACAGGCCGCGAATGCCGCCGCCGAACAGATCGCACAGGCCGGCGCCGAGATCGCGAAGGAAGCCTCGCGGTCGGGATGCACGTTCTCCGATGCCGGCTGCTGCATCTCGGACTGCCTCTCGAATCCCTGCTTCTGGTATGGCGCCGCAGCAGGAGCCATCCTCCTGTTGCTCGTGATCCTCGTCATCTGGGCCATCCGCTGCAGCCGCGCGCGCATGGATGCCGTCACCGTCCGTGACGAGGGCGGCGATTTCGCCATCACCCGCAAGGCGCTGAAGGGCTTCCTGGCAGGCGTGGTCTCCCGCGTCTCCGGCGTCTCCCTGAAGGGCCTGGAACTGGTGCGCCGCAAGGGCAAGTGCGACCTGGATCTCTGCCTGACTGCCGCCGCTGGCGCCAATCTGGTGGAGGCCCACAAGACTCTCCGCACGCTGGTGCGCGACGAAATCCGTGTCCAGCTGGGCCTGGATGAGTGCCTGGGCGACGTGAACTTCCGCTTCGTCAGCATCCCCGTCGCAAAAGAGGATTCCGAGGCCGCGGCTCCTGCCGCCGAGGCGACCGACGCGTCCGCGGCACAGGACACTCAGCCCAACGCGTAATCCGCCGCCGCACACGGACGCGGGAGGCTCGCCTCCGGCGTTCCGTGGGGGGCATGAATTCATTCTGCCGGTGGAGGCCATTCGGTGCCTCTCCGGCATTCCTTATTTTTACGGGAGAAGACATTTCGTGGGATTTGAGGGACTTTATCGGGTGACGGCGTGTGTGCCGCGGCTCTTCCTGGGCGCCCCCCGGGAGAATGTTCGGGAGATGGCGGGGCTCTACGAGCGCGCGGTGTCGCGGGGTTCCGCAGTGGTGGTCTTTCCCGAGCTGTCCATCACCGGATACAGCTGCGGCGATCTCTTCGAGCAGCGCACCCTCCTGGAAGAGGCCCTCTGGGGGCTCGACGAACTCTGCCGGGTCTCCCGCCGCGGAAATGGCGCCGTCCTGGTGGCAGGCGTGCCCATCCTCCGCGGGACCCGCCTCTTCAATTGCGCCGCCGTCATGCAAAATGGCGAGCTATTGGGCCTCTCCGTGAAGAGCCACCTCCCCGAATACCGGGAATTCTATGAACGACGGCAGTTCCGGCCCGCCTCCGAGGCCGATGGGACGCCTTATCTCTTCCATGGCAAAGAGGTCCCCTTCGGCGCCGGATTGGTCTACGGAACCCAGGAACAGCCCCTCCGCTTCGGCGTCGAAATCTGCGAGGATCTCTGGGTGCCCACGCCGCCTTCCCAGGATATGGCGCTGCGCGGCGCACAGCTGCTGCTGAATCTCTCCGCCGGACCCGAATTGGTCGCCAAGGCGGACTACCGGAAGATGCTGGTGACCAGCCAGAGCGCCCGCCTCATGGGGATGTATGTCCTCGCCGGCGCCGGCGTGGGGGAGTCCTCCTCCGACCTGGTCTTCAGCGGACACGCCATCGCCGCCTGCAATGGCCGACTCCTGGGCGAGACCGAGCGCTTCCAGCGGGATTCCCAGAGCATCGAGGCCGATTTCGTCCCCCGGTGGATGGACTCCCAGCGCCGCAGCTGGGGCTCTTTCAACGACTGCCGCCCACGCCCGCAGGGCGAACACGCACCCATTCGCCTGGGAGTCCTCCCCACCGTGGAGGAGCTCTCCGGACTGGATCTGCCCAAGCACCCCTTCGTCCCCGAACACTCCCCCGAGCGCAGCGCACGCTGCGAGGAAATCTTGAAGATCCAGGCGTCGGGCCTGGCACGCCGCGTCTCCCACACGCACGCCAAGCGCCTGGTGGTGGGGCTCTCCGGCGGACTGGACTCCACGCTGGCGCTCCTGGTCTGCGCGAAGTGCTGCGAGCTTCTCTCGCTGCCGCCGCAGTTCATTCTGGCGGTCACCATGCCCGGCATGGGCACCAGCAGCCGCACCAAGGGCAACGCGGTGGGCATGACGGCCGAGATTGGCGCCGAGCTCCGGGAGATCCCCATCGGCCCCGCCGTGGAACAGCATTTCCGGGACATCGGACACGATCCGAAGAAGACCGACGTGGTCTACGAGAACTCCCAGGCCCGCGAACGCACCCAGATCCTCATGGACTTGGCGAATCAGGAGGGCGGGTTGCTGGTGGGCACCGGCGACCTCTCCGAGATCGCCCTGGGCTGGAGCACCTACAATGGCGACCACATGTCCATGTATTGCGTGAACTGCGGCGTCCCCAAGACCCTCATCCGCTTCATGGTGGAATACGTGGCCGAACACTCCCCCGCGAAGCTGGCCGTCTATCTCCGCGATGTCATCGATACCCCAGTTTCGCCGGAATTGCTCCCGGGACAGCAGTTCACCGAGGAGATCATCGGAAACTACGATCTCCATGACTTCTTCCTCTACTTCTTCCTGAAGTATGGCGAGCGGCCGGAGAGCATCCTGACCCTGGCGCAGTGGGTCTTCCGCGAGGTGCACTCCCCCGAGAAGGTCTCCCAGACGCTGTCGCTCTTCTTCCGGCGCTTCTTCGCGCAGCAGTTCAAGCGCAACGCGATGCCCGATGGTCCCAAGGTGGGAACCATCGCACTCTCTCCCCGAGGCGACTGGCGGATGCCCGCCGACGCCCTGGGCGATGCCTTCCGTCTGCCCTGAGGACGCATGGAAAGAATGCGCGCACTCCCGGCAATCCTCCTCCTGGCCGCCGCACTCCTGGCGCCGGCACTCCTCCTGGCGGAAAAGACCCCGCAGGAGACTCTCCGGGAATGCCGCGAACGCATGGCCTCCGCCAATCCGGAGATCCGCCGGGATGCGGTGCTGGTGGCCGGAAAATACGACCTCCCGGAGGTCCCTGTGTTGCTGGCGGAGGGGCTTTCCGACTCCGACGCCGCGGTGCGGCATTGCGCGCTGGTGGCGCTTTCCGAAAAGCCGTCCTGGCTCCGGGAGAACGCCGCTGCGGTCCTGGGGCTCCTCCGGGATCCCGAGGTGCAGAACCGCCGGCTGGCATCCTCGCAGGTGGCGCCCTGTCTGGGAGTCTTCGTCTCCGGAAACGTGAAACTCTCGCCCTCCGCACGGATCTCCACCGGCGCCTCCGTGGAGCCCGCGCTGCTGGAGACGGCGCTGGCGGATCCCGATGAACAGGTCCGCGCCAATGTCCTCAAGGCGCTGCCCTACTACGGTGGACGACTCGCCTTCGATGCACTGGCGCCCTTCCTGGGTGCCAACCAGCCCCGGGAACTCCAGGCACTCGCCATACCCCTGGCCGCCCGCGCTTCCTGCAACGATCCCAAACGCCGCATAGAGGCACTGGCGCCCTTCGCGAAAAGCCCCTCCGCACAATTGCGCGCGCTCCTGGCGGGCGTGCTCTGGGAATGCCCCGGTGCCGCCGAAGTCCTCCAGGGGCTCGCGCATGACGGCGACTCCCGCGTCCGCTCCGCGGCGCTCCTCTCCCGCGCAAAGATCGCGGCTCCCGAGGACGCCGAGGCGCTTGCTTCCGAGATCGCCGACGCGCTGAAGGGCGAGGGCGTCGGGGAAGACGACTTCTCCCGACTCTTGGATGCCCTCTGGACTCTCTCCGCCGACGGCTGGTGGAACGCCCTCCAGGCGCTCTTCCCAGACGAGAGCCTCCCGCTTTCGCTCCAGGCAGAGCTCTGGACACAGGTGGTCCGACATCGCGGATATGCCGACAGGCTTTCGCCCCGGCTGATTGTCCAGGCACTCTTGCGACTGGAAGGAAATCGCCGCGCGCGGCAGGTGCTGCTTTCGCTCCTCCGGCAGCGCGCATCCCAGCTCACTTCCGAGGAGCTCTCGCTCCTCCAGACGAGTCACCGTCCCGGCTGCCGACAGGCCGTGCTGGATCTCTTGCGGCAACTCCCCGAGGACCTCCGCGCTTCCGCCTTGGATGAGGCGCTCCTGGATGAGGAGCTCTCCCTCCGCAAACGGGCCCTGGAACTCCTCCCTACTCTCCACCCCGAGGGCTGGGAGGATCTCCTCCTGGCGACTCTCGAAGACCCCGATCCCTCGCTCCAAAGCACGGCGGCGAAGGGCCTCCTGCGCTCCCATCGACAGGACGCCGAATTCCGCAACGCCCTCCAGCGCTGGCTGCCACACTGCACCGACGCCTCCCTGGCGGAAAGGATCAAGACCCGCCTGGCACACTAGGCATACTGAAAAAAGGAGGAAGGAGGAAGGAGGAAGGAGGAAATTTGGCCAGGGTTTCGACATTCGCCGAAACCCCGCGCCGGGATTCCCCGCCGGGGGCGGCACCGTACCGCCGGTAGGCGGAAGAGCCGCGCAGCGACCTTGCCACTAACCACTAGCCACTAAGTACTAAGTACTAAAGAACTTACGGCGCGTTCTCGCGCGCCGTGAACTCGCCTTTTCCCTAATTTCATAAAACAATCAAGAGACAATCCATGAACAAGGAACTGAAGAATACGGATTCCCAGAGCATCCTCTCCCGTGCCCGTGAGGTGATGGACGTAGAGATTGCCGGTGTGAAGAAGGTCCGCGACGAATTGGGCGAGCCCTTCGTTGCTCTTGTGCGCAAGTGCCTGGAGATTCTCCATGCGGGCGGCAAGCTGGTGTTGTGCGGCGTAGGCAAGAGCGGCCACATCTCCAAGAAGCTGGCCGCCACCCTGGCCTCCACCGGCGCCCGCGCGGTCTTCATGCATCCCGTGGAAGCCATGCACGGCGATCTGGGCGTGGTCTCCCCCCAGGATCTCCTCCTGGCCGTCAGCTACTCCGGCGAAACCGACGAGCTCCTGCGCGTCCTGCCCGCCGTCAAGCGCATGGGAGTCCCCATCGCCGGCATCACCGGCAAGAGCGACTCCCGGCTGGCCGGCTTCTCCGACCTGGTGGTGCCCATGCCCGTGGAACGGGAGGCGTGCCCCTTCAATCTGGCACCCACCACCACCACCACCGCACTGCTGGCACTCGGTGACGCCCTGGCGCTGGTCCTTCTGGACTGCCAGGACTTCCAGCTCTCCGACTACGCCATGAACCACCCCGCCGGCGCCATCGGACGCACCATCACGCTCACCGTGAAGGACTGCATGCGTACCGGCGAGCGCTGCGCCGTGGTGAAGCCCACCGCCACCGTCCGCGAGGCGCTCCTGGCAATGACCAAGGCGCGCGATGGCGCCACCGCCATCGTGGACGACCAGAATCTCCTCCTGGGAATCTTCACCGACGGCGACTTCCGCCGCGCCATGACCAACAACGACAAGGTCCTCCAGGAATCCATCGAGTCCGTCATGACGAAGCACCCCGTTGCCATCAACCAGAAGCAGATGGCGGTGGAAATCCTCAAGCTCATCGAAAATCGGAAGATCGATGATGTGGTGGCGGTGGACGACGAGGGTCGTTTCGTGGGGATGGTCGATATCCAGGATCTCCCCAAGTTCAAGGTGATGTAGAGCCCCGACGGAAGGAGACCCCAGATGCGACGACCCATCGGCTGGCTTGACAAGGAGTTCCCTGGCGGCAAACGGCAGGTGCGCGTGGAGTTCTTTGCGGATACCCTCCGCTGGCGCTTCCGACCCGACGACGCCGAAAAGTGGGAGGACGGCGAACCCACCGCCGAAAATTGGGATACCCTGGAGGATAAGCTCCAGGAACTCATGCAGCGCGGACACCTCTTCGACCGCGAACTGGCATTGGTCCGAAAACTCCATCCAGGGAAGTAATCTCCAACCACGGAAGACGGGGATTAACCACGGAAGACGGGGATTAACCACGGAAGAC
>CAVDSU010000007.1:0-10011 GCA_963611685.1 bacterium | reverse complement strand
GGTAAAAAAACTCCGTGTATTCGGTGGTAAAAAAAGCCTTTCATCATGAAACAAGACGCATTGGAATTTTACGCCACGGCGGCTCCGGGCACCGAGGGTGTGCTGCGCGAGGAGCTGCAGGATCTCGGCTTTCGCTCTGCACGACTCAATTCAGGCGGAATCCCCTTCTTCGGCACCCTGGAAGACGGCTGGAAATGCTGCCTCCATAGCCGGATCTCCCAGCGCGTCATGCTGGTGCTGGGACGCTTCCCCGCACGCTCGCTGGACCAGCTCTACGAGGGCGCAAGCGCACTCTGCTGGGAAAACTACCTGACCCCCGCACAGGAAATCGCCTGCGGCGCATACGCGCATCCCTCCTGCGGCGAAAATCCCGATTTTGTGGCCGTGCGCCTCAAGGACGCCATCGTGGATCGGCAGCGGCGGCTCTTCCATGGCGAGCGCTCCATGGTCTCCCGCACCGATCCCGATGTGCGCGCATTCGTCTATTGGGGGCGTGAGCGCGCCACGGTCTACCTGGATCTCTCCGGCGAGCCGCTCTTTAAGCGCGGATACCGCGTGTCCGGTGGCGAGGCGCCCCTCAAGGAGACTCTCGCTGCCGCAATCCTCCGACTCACGGACTGGGATGGACAAGCGCCGCTCTTGGATCCCATGTGCGGTTCCGGGACGCTCTTGGTGGAGGGCGCCATGTGGGCCGCCAACATCGCTCCCGGAATCTTCCGGAAGCGCTTCGGCTTCGAACGATGGGCGAATTTTGGCGCCGTGCAGGCCGACCGCATGCGGGAGTTGCGCGGCGAGGCCCGTCGCAAAGCCACGGGGCAACTCCCGAAGATCACGGGTTGCGACCTGGATCCCCGCGTCTTGGAACTCGCCGAACAGAATGCCCGCGGCGCCGGTCTGGCGGGAAAGATCTCCTTCCGACCCATCCGCCTGCGGGATCTCCAGAGCGATGGACAGCGCCGGCTGGTGGTCACCAATCCCCCCTACGGCGTTCGACTGGATGGCGATAACCGCCTCTATCAGGAATTCGGAAATGCGGTCGCGCGTCTGAAGAACTGCCGCGTGGCGGTCTTGGCCGGCGCGCCGCAGTGCGTGCGCTGCATTCCCCTGCGCCCCGTGGAGCGCTTTCCCCTCAAGAACGGCAATATCGACTGCCAGCTCACGATCTACGAGGTGTAGTCATCATGGGCGAACAACTGCAGGGAAGCGGCGCTCCCGTGGTCCTCTCCGCCACGGATCTGTGCGCGAATATCGGCACCCGCGTGCTGTTGGACCACCAGGAGCTGCTGGTGCGGGAGGGCGAGCGCGTGGGACTCGTGGGTAGAAATGGCGCCGGAAAATCCCTCCTGCTGCGCATCCTTTCCGGACACGAACACTTCTATTCCGGCGATATCGTGACCCGGAAGCTCCTCCGTTGCGCCTATCTCCCCCAGGAGGTGAAGCTGGATCCGGAGCGCACCGTCCGCGAGAATATCCTGGAGGGCGCCCACGATACCCTGGAGCTCTTGGCGCGCTACGAGCGACACGATCCCTCCCTCTCGCAGGCGGAGTGGTCGAATCTGGAGCGCGAGATTGGCGCCCGACAGGGCTGGACGCTGGAGACCCGCCTCCAGGAACTGGCGACCTCCCTGGCAGTCCCCGAACTCCAACGCCCCGCAGGACAGCTCTCCGGCGGCGAAAAACGCCGCGTCGCACTCTGCCGCGCACTCATCGACCGACCGGAATTGCTGCTCTTGGACGAGCCCACAAACCACTTGGATACCGAGACCATCCAGTGGTTGGAAGACTACCTCAACCGCCTGCGCGGAACCTGTCTCTTCGTGACCCACGACCGCTACTTCCTGGATCGGGTCTGCTCCCGCATCCTGGAACTCCAGGCCGGCGTCCTCTATAGCTATCCCGGAAATTACAGCGAGTATCTCCGCAAGAAGGCGCTCCGTGAGGAGGAAAATCGCCAGAATGAAGAGCGTCGGCTCTCCTTCATCCGCCGGGAGATCGACTGGATTCGCCGGGGTCCCCAGGCGCGCGGCACGAAGTCCTGGAGCCGCATCCAGCGTTTCAATGAGGCGGTAAATGCCGCTCCGCCCCCCGTGGAGCGGGAAGCGGAGGTCCTGATGCCGCCCCCCGCGCCCTTCGGGGACCGCATTGTCTCCCTGAAAAATGTGTCCCTGGAGCGAAACGGAAACCTCCTCTTCCACGATCTCTCCCTGGAATTCACCCGCGGAATGCGCCTGGGAATCCTGGGGCGCAATGGCCTGGGCAAGACGAGTCTCCTGAAGCTCCTTCTGGGAGAGCTCACGCCCACTGGCGGCACTCTCCAGGTGGGTCCCAAGGTGGAGTTCAACTACGTGGACCAGCACCGCACGACCCTCGATAACAGCAAGACCGTGCTGGAGGAGATCGGCGAGGGAAACGACTTCGTGATGTTCGGCCATCAGAAGGTGGCCGTCTGGACCTATCTCCGACGCTTCCTCTTCCAAGACGAGGAGATCACTACCCACGTGGGAGAACTCTCCGGCGGCGAACGAAATCGCCTGCTGCTGGCGAAGGTCCTGAAGCGCGGCGGAAATTTCCTCCTGCTGGATGAGCCCACAAACGACCTGGATTTGACGACTCTCCGCGTCCTGGAGGAGTCCCTCATGGAATTCCCGGGGTGCGTGGCCGTGATCTCCCACGACCGATATTTCCTCAATCGCGTCTGCACCGATATCCTGGCATTCGAGGGAGAGGGCAGGGTGGTCTTCCAGCACGGCGACTACCAGTATTATCTGGAAAAGCGCGCGCAGCGACTGGCCGCACAACAGCAGGCCGCACAACAGCAGGCCGCCACGAAATCCCAGAACAGCGCGCCGGAGCCCTCCGGAAACCGCCATGCCTCGAAACCCCGCCTGACCTGGAAGGAACAGCGGGAATGGGAGGGAATGGAGGACGCAATCCTCGCCGCCGAAGAAAAGGTCGCTTCCATCGAGGCAATCTTCGCAGACCCGAACTTCCACGAAAAATACGGCGCACGCACCCAGGAACTCACCCAGGAAATGGACGCCGCAAAGGCAGACGTCGAAAAGCTCTACGCCCGATGGGAAGAACTGTCGTCCCGAAGGGATTCCATGAAGAATTAGGAGTGAGGGTGAGGGTGAGGAGTTTTGGAGGCCCTGCGGCGGGCCTTGTCGGCGCTTCTTGCCAGCAAACCGCCAGCGGCGCCAGAGGGGTGCGCCGCATTTGTGAAGCAGGAGTTAGCGCGCCTGAATCGCCGCGCTAGGAATCGCTGGCTGAAGCCCTAGATCCGCACATACACATTGACCATTGAGCATTCCCACTATGCGAGTCCCTTCCCTGCTCTGCGCCTTCCTTCTTATGATGTGTGCCTTTACCCTATCTGCACAGTCTAACGGCACGATTTCTTCGACGGCGGAAGCGCCGCGCAGCGACCACGCCTCTTGTTTCCCTGGACTGAATTTCGACGCAAACGGCGAATTCGTCCTTTGCCAGATTACGGACATCCAGGATGAAGTGCCCATGCACGAGGAGAGCTTCCGCTTTCTGGAGAAGGCGCTTGCGAAAGAGCGTCCATCGCTGGTCATTCTCACCGGCGACAATACCTCTATCTCCGGGCATCGGCTCACCTTCCCCGTTCTGGCGCGGCGCACGGTGAAGCTCTTCCAGGATGCCAAGATCCCCTTCGCTGTCACCTTCGGAAACCACGACTCGGAGAACCATGAAAAGCGTCGCTTTACGCGCCAGCAACAATACGACTTCTTCAAGAAGCTCGGCGGAGAGCTCTTTGTGGACCTCGATGTGCCCGCACTCTCCGGCGTAGGCTCCGGCGCCATCGCCCTCCGTCAAAATGGCGAAGACAGGTTCCTTTTGGTCGTCATGGACTCCGGTGACTACCCGACGCCCGAAAGGAGTTGCTACGATGGCTGCCGCACGGATCAGATTCGCTGGTACGAGGAGAATGCCTCCCATCTCCCCTGTCTCTGGTTCCAGCATATCATCGTCTGGGATGTCTATGAGGATGGCATCCTCCAGCAGACGGCGCTCCCCCCGGAACTGCAATCCCTGTCCCAGGAAGAGCAGCTCAAGCGCCTTCCCGAGGGCGTCGTATGGTGCCCCATGACACAGCAATTCATGCGACTGTCCCCGAAAATCAATTCCACGGGCAAATTGAAAGAATCCCCGTGCCCCCCGCCTAAGAACGTCTACGAGGATGCCGAGCATACCTACCAGGGACGCACACTCTATCAGAGCTGGCTCAAATGCGGAAACATGAAGGGCGCATTCTTCGGGCACGATCACTTGAATTCCTTCGTCGCCACCGACCGAAACGGCATCACTCTCGGCTTCACAAAGGCCGCTACCCTCAATTCCTACAATGACGGAAACCCCGGACTCCGTTTCTTCCGAGTCCACGCCAACGGGACCTATGATACCTGGCAGGTTACTGCCGCAGAGGCCGCCCCTTCGGAACAGGCCCCCAAAAAGGCTCAATGAAAAGGATGAGGTGGACGCCCTGCAGCGGGACTTGTCGACACGAATGTGACACCAAACCGCCAGCGGCGCCAGAGGGATGCCGTCGGCGGCGCTGTCTTAAATCCGCGGTTTGCTAAGTTTTGTCAAGGTAAAAAAGCAACAGCAAATCTGTGGATTCTTGTGAGAATGCGAAAGATGTGCTAGATTCTCCCGGATTTCGCTCTTGTTTGTTGGGATGGCTTTTCCCGAAAAGCAAGATCATTTCTCTTTCTTGTTCCCTGCACATTGCATATTGCACATTCCCCATTCTCGCCATGCGAATGCTTTCTTTGCTCTGCGCCTTCCTTCTTATGATGTCTGCCACACTATCCGCACAGCCTGCCGTCGCCCAAACGGCGGAAGAGGCGCATAGCGTCCACGCCTCTTGTTTTCCTGGACTGGATTTCGATGCAAGGGGCGAGTTTGTCCTCTGTCAGATCACGGACATGCACGAGTATTATCCCGTGAACGAGGAGGCGTTCCGGCTTTTGGACGAGAATCTGGGGCGGGTGCATCCCTCGTTGGCGATCATCACGGGCGACAACACCTGGCTTTTTGGCAATCGCGAGAGTTTCCCGAAGGTAGTGGAGCGCATTGTGGCTCTTCTTCGGAAGCACAATATCCGCTTTGCCGTCACCTTCGGCAATCACGACTCCCAAAAGACGGACCCCGAGCTTATGGACCGCCAGGAGCAATACGACTGCTTCAAGAAGCTCGGCGGGGAGCTCTTTGTGGACTTCGATGTGCCCGAGCTCTATGGCGTGGGCAATGGCGCCATTGCTCTTCGCCAGAATGGCGAGGACAAATTCCTCCTGGTGATCATGGATGACGCCGACACCCCCAAGATTCCCTGGGGAGAATACCTCTGCGACGACGCGCAGATCCGCTGGTACGAAGAGAATGCCTCCCATCTGCCTTGCCTCTGGTTCCAGCACGTCATTGTCTGGGATGTCTATGAGGATGGACTCCTCCAGGAAGTGGCGCCCGTCCAGGAGGCGCATCCGCAATTCCTGGAGACGGTGGATGCCGCGAAAGAGGACCCCAATGCCTTCTATAGCGAGCCTCTGGGAAAGCATATCCAGCCCCTCCCGCAGGGGGCAGTCTGGCTCCCGGAGGTCGAGCGCTACGCCATCCCCGTCCCCGGAATGGCGTGGGTGCCCGCACTGGGAAAATACATGCTGGGCGCCGACGGCTCCCTCTGGTGCCCCATGGTGGAGAAGTTCCTGAAATTGGCCCCCGGAGTGACGGGACAGATGAAAGAGCCTCCGTGCCCCCCTCGGAAGATCGTCTATGAAAGCGAACCCTATACCTACCAGGGACGCACCCTTTACCAGAGCTGGCTCAAGTGCGGAAACATGAAGGGCGCTTTCTTCGGCCACGATCACGTGAACGACTTCCTGGGCACCGACAAAAACGGCATCACTCTCGGCTATGCAAAATCCGCGACCCTCTCTGGCTATAACGACGCAAACCCCGGCGTACGATACTTCCGCGTCCACGCCGATGGCACCTATACGACCTGGCAGATTACTGCCGCAGATCTGCGGGAAAATCCTTGAAAACCGCATTTCATGGGGGAAAAAAACGCCTATTGCGTGTGGCAAACGCGCCAGCGCCGTGGCGCTAGACCGCGAAAGTCCCCCAGGAAAAGATTGTTGAGTGGGGAAGGGGAGAATATCCAAAGGACGGGGGCAAGCCCCCGCACCCCCTAAAAAACAATCAAGGGCCCGGCGTGTTGTTTCCGCAAGGCAAGCCCCCCGCCCCCCCTAAAAAAATACCAAGGCATCAGCGAATTATTGCCGCGGTGGAAGAGCGCTGCATTCCCCATTCATAAGGGAGAGGCGCAGTTTTGGGGGCAGAATTCGCCTCCGCTTAAGCAACGGAAGAGCGCCGCCCCGCATGGCGAGCAGCGCGAGGGCGGCCGTCAGCCGTTTTCGTATATTTTCCGTTCCAGGTCTGCGATCTCCTGTCGGAAGTCCTCGGACTTCTCGATTTTCTTTTCGACGACGGAGATCGAGTGCAGGACGGTTGGGTGGCTCTTGTCGAAGCCGGCGGCGATTTCGGGAAGGGACTTCTCGGTCATCTTCCGGGAGAGATACATGGCGATTTGCCGCGGGACGGTGATTTCGGTCTGTCGGCTCTTTCCGCGCATGTCCTGGATACGGACATCGTAGCGGCGGGCGACGAATTCCTGGATGCGGCTGACGGTGAGCTGCATGGCGGCGTCCACCTCGAATTTGTTCCCGACCACCTTGTCGACCAGTGCCTTGGTGACCTCCTGGTAGCGCTGGAGGGGGACCATGTCGAGATATGCCTGGAGGGTCAGAAGGGAGCTTTCCAGATTCCGCACATTGCTCTTGATGCGCTGCGCCAGATATTCCAGGATGTCGTTGGGGAGTTTCCGGGAGAAGGCGTGCTGCTTTTCCTCCAGGATGGCGACGCGGGTCTGGAGATCGGGCGGCGTGATGTCCACGGTGAGGCCCCACTCGAAGCGGGAGACCAGACGCTTTTCCAGACCGGGCATGTCCTGCGGAATGCGGTCGGAGGCGCAGACGATCTGCTTGTGGCCGTTGTAGAGCTCGTTGAAGGTGTGGAAGAACTCCTCCTGCATGCCGTCCTTCCCGCAGAAGAACTGCACGTCGTCAATCAACAGCACATCCACATTGCGGAAACGCTGGCGGAATTCCCGCATGGACTGCTGGGCATTTCCGCTGCGGACGGCCTCCACGTAGAGATTGCCGAACTGCTCGCTGGGCATGTAGACCACCTTCTTGCGGGGATCCTGCTCCACGACCTCACGGGCGATTGCCTGGAGGAGGTGCGTCTTGCCTAGTCCACTGGGACCATGGATAAAGAGCGGGTTCTTGGATTCGCCGGGATGCGCGGCGACTTCCTTGCAGCAGGTGAAGGCGAACTGCGTGTTTTCGCCGACCACGAAAGTCTGGAAGGAAAAGAGGCGGATCAGGCTCTTCAGGGTCGACTCGGCTTGCGCCAAATCCTTCGACGAGGCCACGCCAGAAGCGGCGGATGGGGCCGCGGCGGCCACGGCATTCTCCGCTTCGGCCTTCTTCGCGGACGGCTCGGGGGTTTCGGCGTTGTAGGCGCCGGCCTGGAAGAGGACCTCCACATGGCGACCCAGCACCTTCTCCAGGCAGAGCTCTACATCGCTGCGGTAGTTCTCGGCCCAATCCAAGAAGGAGTCCGGGGGGAAGCCTAGGACAAATTGCTCGTCCGTGAGGGAGACGGGGGACGCCGCTGCGGGACCGAACCACATGTTGACCACGCGGGGCGTGATTCGCTCGTCCAGCAGTCGGCAACACTGCTCCCAGAGAAAAGATAGATTTTCGGGCTTTTCCAGCGCCATTACGGTTGAAAGTGGCCAGTCCCGGGGCGTTTCCCCTCGGGAGAGACAAAAGAAGATGCAGGATTTGTGGGTGCGGAAACCATCGGCTCCCCTCGAGCCAAAGACGTCCGCCCCGGGAAAGGGGTTTGCCCTCTAGGGACAAAAGAGCCGACCAGATCGTCAGCGGGGAGACAGTCCCCGTCGCGCCTGGACGGCACACAGGAAGAATCAGAGACGCCGCATCGCCCAAAGGGGAAAAAGAGGTGCGACCCGTCAGAGGGAATCGCCGGGGGAGACCCTCCCGCTCGGGGAAAGGCTCCGGTGATCACGGCATGAGAGGAAGGTAAGCCTTCTTTCGCGGTCTTACAAGCCCCGAACCCTCCCTGATAGCGGATTTTTCCACCGTTTGCCGCGTAAGTCCTTGATCACGCCTAGAGGAAAAATTTTTCTACAATTTTTCAGGGCGTCCGAGGCGTCTTGGCACGATTCTTCCGGCAGGACGCACTCCTGCGAAAAGACCTGCATTTTCACCGTCTCGCAAAGTCCCTGCAACGCCAAAGACATGCGGAGTTCTTTACAGTCTTTCTACAAGTTATGTACAGGAATTCCAAAGAAAGGCAAAAATTTTTTAGGCACAAAATCCGCAGGTGGATTTTTTTAGGCTTTTGAGGGAGAAGGGGAGGGGGCGTTGGGCAATGGGCAATGTGTAGCCTGCAAGGTGCCGTTTCTTTTGTGTCGTCGGCTTGTTGCCGTCCCTTCTCCCTGTTTTTTTTACCGTCCAAGGGCTAGGCCTTTTTCCCTCGTAGGGCATTCAGTGTCAGCGCCAGGATTGCGGCCAGTGCGATGGCGGTGAGTGAGGGTGGGAGGCTATGGCATTGTGTGGGGAATCGCTGGCAGAGTTGGTATGCCAGGAATCCGGCAGCGAATGCGATGACGTTTCCGGGGATCCAGGTCTTTTTGAGGAGCCACGCGACGATCATGACGGTGGCCATGGGGGCGAAGAGTGACGAGATGAGATAGAGGAAATCGGTGTAGTTTGCCATGATTCCGCCCAGGGAGAGCGCGACTCCGATGACGCAGACCAGCGCTCCCACGGCCTTCGGGGGCATTTTGGCAAAGAGCGCCTTGATGGATTCGCCGGCGCTGTAGGCATCCAGGAAGGTGGTGGTGGTGGTGGAGACCAGGACGATGAAGAGCGCCCAGAGCCCCATGTTCACGTGGAGGATGCCGGCGGCGATGTTGTCCTGTCCCAAGCGTGCCAATCCGATGCCGATGGCATACATCCAGATGCTCCCCAGGGTGTAGACGATTGCGGAGACCGCGCAGGCGGTGCGGGGGCATTTTGCTTCGCGGGTGTAGTCGGAGATGAGTGGCAGCCAGGAGAGCGGCATTGCCAGGGAGAGTTCAAAGACGCTCCAGAAGGAGGGCGCCTCTTCCTGGGGAACGGGTGTGGCGCCGTGGAAGACCCGGAAGGTGAGGATGGCGACCATGAGGAGCAGCAGGGTCATGGTGCAGGTAGAGATCAGGGAGAAGGAGCGCAGCCCCACGAAGAGCCAGGCGACCACCAGCGCCCCCAGGATGGCGGTGAGCCCCCACAGCGGGACGCCCGGCAAGAGCGCCTTCGCGGCATCCGCGCCCTGGGAGAGCATGACGGCGGTCCAGCCCACCAGCTGCAGGAAATTCGCCAGGGCAAAGAAGGCCATGCCACCCTTGCCAAAGAAGGCGCGCGTGCACTCCATGCCATTTTTCTGGGTGCGTGCGCCGATCATGCCGGCCACGAAGAGCATGAGCCCTCCCAAGACATGCCCCAATATCACGGCGGAGAGGCTTCCGCGACTCCACAAGCCCGCCTCAATCTCCGCCAAGGAAATCGCGGCGCCAAACCAAATCAGACCAAATCTGCGCCCGTCACGGACGCACGACAACGTGCATTCTTTCATTTCATTCCTCCGCCGGCATTATCCGGATCAGGTTCTCGGGTGTTATCTCAGCCCATCCCGGCACTCGCCGGGCAGCACCCCGTGACTTTGAAATAATATAGAGCGCCGTGCGGCGCCCTAGTAGAGCGCCGCACGGCGCCCTATGAAAAAAGGAGGAAGGAGGAGGGAGCCCGCCTTCGCCAAGGCTACGGCGGGTCTGCGAGAAGTTAGGCCAGGGTTTCG
>CAVDSU010000006.1:0-45818 GCA_963611685.1 bacterium | reverse complement strand
TATAAGGTCGCTGCGCGGCTCTTCCGCGGCACACGCCGCGGTACCGTACCGCCCCAGGCGGGGCGGAAAGGCGCCTGCGGCACCGCATAGGCTAGCCACTAGCCACTAACTGCTAGCTACCAATTACGGGGGGCGCGGGGGGCGTAAGCCCCTCCGTCCTTTGGAGATCTTCCTGCGAAACTTCGCCTACCCAAATAACGCGCCAGTGGTAAGGATGTGCTGCCTTGCTGCCCCCAAAAGCCGGCACCGTACCGCCGGCAGGCGGAAGAGCCCTGGCGGACTCCTTCCTCCCTTTTTGTGCGCCACAGGCACAAAAAAAGGCAGGGCGCCTATGTGGCGTCCTGCCTTTTTCGCGATTGGGAAATCGTCCTACATCATGCGGCCGTTGCGGAGGATTCCCTTGGAGAGGAATCCATCGTAGTTCCGGCTGATGAGGTAGGTCTGGATCTGCCGCATGGTATCCAGCATCACACCCACGATGATCAGCAGGCTGGTGCCGCCGAAGAACTGTGCGATGGTGTGGGGGATCTTCAGGAAGGAGGTCGCCAGGATCATGGGCAGGATGGCCAGCACCAGCAGTCCCAGTGCGCCGGCCAGAGTGATGCGGGTCATGGCGTGGTCCAGGAAGTCACTGGTGGGCTTTCCGGGGCGGATGCCGGGGATGTATCCGTTGTTCTTCTGGAAGTCATCCGCGATCTGGATCGGGTTGAACTGGTTGGCGACCCAGAAGAAGGCGAAGAGGAGAAGCAGCAGCGCGTAGACGAGCATGTAGCCGTTGCTGCCATACTGGAAGTGGATCACCAGCCACTGGGTGACGGCTCCCTGGGGGAGGTAGCGCAGGAGCATCTCCAGGAAGGAGAGGATGGCGCCCGCGAAGATGATGGGCATCACGTTTGCGTAGTTGACGCGCAGAGGCAGGTAGGTGGTCTGCACGCCGGCGGAGCGTCCGAAGCCGCCCACAGAGCGCTGCTGTGCGTAGCGGACGGGGATCTTGCGCATGCCCTCGGTCAGGACGATGGCGCCCACGGTCACCGCCACGAAGAGGGCGATGAGGATGAGCAGGTGCACGAAGGTCAGCTGGTTCTCGCCCGTGGCGCTACCGATGAAGACCATCTGGTAGAGGCTCATGAGGGCCTGGGGGATGCGAGCCACGATATTCACGGTGATGATGAGGGAGGCGCCGTTGCCCACGCCACGCTCGGTGACCATCTCGCCCAGCCAGGTGATGAACATGGAGCCACCCACCAGGATGATGATGGTCTGGACCATGAAGCCCATTCCGGGATTCAGCACCACAGAGGCGCCGCCCAGGCCCACGCTGCCGGGCTCCATCATGGCCATGGAGAACATGATGCCCTGCACAATGGCAACCACCACGGTCAAGGACCGCATGATGAAGTTGTACTGCTGCATGCCGCTCTCGCCCTCGCGGGTCATCTTGCTCAGCGCGGGGATCACGGGGGTCATCAGCTGCAGAATGATGGACGCGGAGATGTAGGGCATGATGCCCAGCGCGCCAATGGCGAACTTCTCCATGGCGCCGCCGCTGAAGAGATTCAACATGCCCATGATGCCGGAGGCGCCGGCGTCGGCATTCAGATTTCCGAAGAGCTCCTTCAGGCGAGCCGGATCAATGCCGGGGCAGGGAATGGCCGCCGTCAGCTGCACCAGCGCGATCATGGCGAAGGTGAAGAGAAGACGCTTTCTCAATTCCGGAATCTTAAAGCAATTCAGATAGGCGGAAAACATAGGCAGTATGGTTCGGGGGAACGTGTAGTTTACGAAAGGGAATCCGGCAGCTCTCCCGTCCCTACAAAGGACGGCGGCGGCCACGGAAAAACAGCAGGGAGTCAATATACCCTAATCACCACCCACCGCAAGGGCGGGACGGTGGAAATTCATTGAGAACCGCGAGAATCCGCAAAAGGCCACGGCGCTTTCGTGACAGTCTTTTGCGCCGCCTCCGCGACGTCACCCGGGAAATGGATTTGTCAACCGGGGAGTCTGCCAAAGAAAGAGAGGCGGACGGCAGGAGGACGCTGGCGTGATGCGCCGGCGCCCTCCCCCTAAGAAGAGGCCGCGGACCCTCCTCCGAGAAAAGGTTTTCTCGAGGGACGATTCGCGGCCGGGACTCGCTAGCCCTTCAGCTCCTCGGCCTGAGCCTTGAGAGCCTTCTTCTTGTTCTTGCAGGCCACGTGGGCGGCGTGCTTGGCAGCCTTGTCCTCGTCATGGGAGGCCATCAGCTGATTCACGGTGCCGCCAACGGCCTCGATCTTCGCCTTTGCCTGGGCGCTGAACTTGTCAGCAGTGACCTTCAGGGCCTTGGTCAGCTCGCCGCGGCACAGGATCTTCAGGGGAAGCGCCTCCTTGGAAAGAAGGCTCTTCTGCTCCAGGATCTCGCGGGTCACTTCCTCGCCGGCCTCGAAATGCGCCTCGAGAGTGTCCAGGTTCACGACCTCGAACTCCACGTGAGTGGCGTGGTTGAAGCCGCGCTTGGGCAGACGGCGGATCAGGGGGATCTGACCACCCTCGAAGTAGGGACGGCGCTTGGCACCCGCGCGGGCACCCGCACCCTTGTCACCACGGCCGGCCGTACGGCCGTTGCCGGAACCATCACCACGGCCGACGCGCTTGCGGGCCTGGCGGTTGAAGGTATTCTTCAGTTCATGAAGCTTCATGGAAAGTTCCTCCTTAGAGCGCCTTCAGGTCGCGCTTCTCCAACATCTCGGCCTTGGTGCGCAGCTTCTTCAGGGCGTCGAAGGTGGCCTTCACCACGTTGGCCTGGTTGCTGCTACCCAGGGACTTCGCGAGGACGTCCTGGATTCCGGCCAGCTCCAGCACGGCACGCATGCCGCCGCCGGCGATGACACCAGTACCCTGGCTGGCGGGCTTCACAAGCACCTTCGCCGCGCAGAAGCGGGCTTCCACGGCGTGGGTGATGGTGCCGCCATTGGTGGGGACCGTCATCAGGTGCCGACGGGCCTGCTCGCCGCCCTTGCGGATGGCGTCAGAGACCTCGTTGGCCTTGCCGAAGCCCATGCCAACACGGCCCTTCTTGTCACCAACCACGATCAGCGCGCTGAAGGAGAAGTTCTTGCCTCCCTTCACGACCTTCGTGGAACGGTTCACAACGATGGTGCGCTCCTCGAACTCGTCCTGCTCAACCTCCCGCTCACGACGCTGGTCGCGGCGGCCTTCACGGCGCTGGGGACGTCCCTCGGACTTGCGGGGGGCGGCCGCGGCGGTGGCCTCGGGGGCCTCGGCCACGGTCACATTTTCTTCAATTGCAGTTGCCACGGATGTAATCTCCCTTTGGTGTCGTGATTACTAGAACTGTAGACCGGCCTCACGAGCGGCGTCGGCCAGGGCCTTCACGCAGCCATGATAGGGGAATCCACCACGATCGAAGACCACGGTCTTGATCTCCTTCTCCAACGCCCGCTGGGCGATGGCGGCACCGATGGCCTGCGCGCTCTTCACGTTGGCGGCCAGCTTCTGATCCCGGAAGACCTTCTCCACGGTGGCGGCGGACACCAGGGTCACGCCAGCCTCGTCGTCGATGATCTGGGCGTAAATGTGTGCGCCCGTGCGGCAGACGCACAGACGGGGCTGCTGGGCGGTGCCAGACACCTTGTTGCGGATATGGCGATGACGGCGAATCCGCTGTTCTTTCTTGCTGAGCTTGCTCATTGTTTCTCTCTGTCCTTTTCAACTCGCCGCCGGCTTGGTACGGCGGCCGCCACAAACCACCGCGGGACTCCACGCCCAAAGGCGCAAAGCCACGCATGGCAGTTCGCAGCGTGTCCTTCTCTTCCCCAGGGCGAAGCGCGCCGGGAGACCCGGTGCCTTTTTCGCCAGGGGGACACGCCTGGAACGACCGGCCTGACCGCGGACGCCGCCGGAACCGCCCCCCTTCCCCAAACCGGGGAAAGGAGAGACCGGCGGGCGCCGAGGCTCGACCAGGGCCGCCCGGGACAAATCGCTACACCTTCTTGCCTTCCTTGAGGGAGAGCTGCTCGCCGGCGTAGCGCACGCCCTTGCCGTGGTAGGCGTCGGGCACGCGGTTGCTGCGGATGCTGGCGGCCACCTGGCCGACAGCCTGCTTGTCGATGGACTCCAGCAGAATGTGAGTCTGATCCTTCAGGGTGCACTTCACATTCTCGGGAACCATGTAGATGCGGGGGTTGCTGTAACCCAGGTTCAGGGTCAGCTCCTGGCCCTTCAGCGCGGCACGATAGCCGACGCCAACCAGCTCCAGCTCAATCGAGAAACCCTTGCTGACACCGGTCACCATGTTGTTCACAAGGCTGCGGATCAGACCATGGTTCATCTTGGTCTGGCGCGCGTCGCTGGCGCGGGTCACGTGAATCGCCTTTCCATCCTCCGCCACCGCGACGGTCACGTCGGAGGGAATGGCCTGGCTCAGGGTGCCCTTGGGACCCTTGACGGTTGCCACGCCGTCCTTGATCTCCACCTTCACCGAAGGATCCAGTGCGATCGGCTTGTTACCCATTCTAGACATTAGCTGTTCCTCCGTTTGACACTACCAGACATAGCAGAGCAGCTCGCCGCCGATGTTGCGCTTGCGCGCCACACGGTCAGTCATCAGACCCTGGGAGGTGGTCAAAATGGCCACGCCGAGGCCGCCGAGAACCCGGGGGATCTCGGCGCTGTTCACGTACACCCGGCAGGAGGGACGGCTGATGCGCTTGATTCCCTCGATGACAGGAGTGGAGTTCTTGCCCTTGTACTTCAAGACGATGTTCAGGGCCTTCTTGTTGTTGCCCAGGTCCGTCACCTCGTAGCTGTCAATGAATCCAGTCTCCTGCAGCGTCTGGGCCAGGGAGGCCTTCAGCTTGCTGGAGGGCATGGAAACGGTGGGCAGCTTCGCGTTCGAGGCGTTGCGCACCCGAGTCAGCATATCTGCAATTGGATCGCTCATGCTCATGGTTGTTTGCCTCCTTGGCTTACCAGCTCGCCTTGGTCACGCCGGGGATCATGCCATTGCTGGCCAGCTCCCGCAGGCAGATGCGGCAGAGGTGGAACTTGCGGTACACGGCCCGGACACGACCGCAGCGCTCGCAGCGGGTGTAGGCCCGGCTGCTGAACTTCGGGGTCCTCTGGGACTTCACGATCAGACTTTTCTTGGCCACGGCGGTATCCTCCTCAGTTCTTGGCGAAAGGCATTCCCAGGAGCTGCAACAGGTCCCGGGCCTCGTCATCCGTCTTCGCGGTGGTGACGATGGTGATGTTCATACCCACCGTGTGCTTCGCCTTGTCCATGTCGATCTCGGTGAAGACCGACTGGTCGGTGAGGCCGAAGGTGTAGTTGCCGGCGCCGTCGAAGGACTTTGCGGGGATGCCGCGGAAGTCGCGGACGCGGGGCAGAACGATGTTCACCAGACGGTAGAGGAAGTTGTACATCTTCTCGCGGCGCAGGGTCACGGAAGCGCCCACGTTCATGCCGGCACGCAGCTTGAACTGGCTGATGTTCTTCGTGGTCTTGGTGATGACGGCCTTCTGACCGGTGATCTTGCTCAGGGTGTCAACCACCTCGTTCAGGGTCTCGCGGTCCTTGTCCGGGGAGACTCCGCTGTTGAGCACAACCTTCACCAGCTTCGGAATCTCCATCGGATTCGCGTAGCTGTGGTTGCTCTTCAGCGCAGGAATCACCTCGTCCTGGTATTTCTTGTAGAGCGGATTGGTGTTCATTGGTCTCCTCCTGCCGTCTAGGACTGCTTGGCCTTGGCGATCTGGGGACGCGCGTTGTAGCGGGTCTCCTCCATCACGTTGCTGATGTCGATGGGACCCTCAACGTCCATGATGCCGCCCTGGGGACGCTCCTGGCTGCGGCGCATGGTCTTCTTCTGCACGTTCACGCCTTCCACGGTGACCCGGCCGGCCTTGCGGTCGACCCGCAGGACCTTGCCCTTCTTGCCCTTGTCGGAACCGGCGAGGACGACGACGATGTCGTCTTTCTTGATGTTGGCTTTGGACATTTACAGCACCTCCGGGGCCAGCGAGATGATCTTGGTGAAATTCTTGTCTCGCAGTTCGCGGGCAACCGGTCCGAAGATACGGGTGCCACGGGGGTTGTTGGAGTCGTCGATGATGACGGCTGCATCGCGGTCGAAGCGGAGGCAGCTGCCGTCGGGACGGCGGATGTTCTTTGCGGTGCGCACGACAACGGCCTTGACCACGTCGCCCTTCTTGACGACGCCGCGGGGCTGGGCCTCCTTGACACTGGCCTTGATGATATCGCCGATTTCGGCGTATCCCTTGCCCTGTCCGATGCACCGGATGGCCATGATCTCCTTGGCGCCGGTGTTGTCAGCCACCTCAAGTGTGGTCTGCATCTGAATCATGTTGGTATTCTCCTAGGGCTTGGTGGGTTAGTCGGTGTCCGCGTGCTTCTGGATTTCAACCAGGCGCCAGCGCTTCATCTTAGAGAGAGGACGAGTCTCCATGATGCGGACGACATCGCCGACCTTGGACTCGTTGTTCTCGTCATGGACGTAGAACTTGGTGGTGTGCTTGATCACCTTCTTGTAGAGGGGATCGGGAGCGGTGCGGGCCACGGCGACGACGCGGGTCTTGTCCTGCTTGTCGCTAACGACAGTGCCCACGCGCACCTTGCGGTGATTTTCGCGGACCTCCGCGGCGGCGGGGGTGGCGACATTCTGAGTATCTTCTGACATCTTGTTGTACCCCTTCGTGTTTAGGCCTTCGCCGCCTTGCGGGCGGTCATCTCGGTGTGCAGACGGGCGATGTCCTTGCGGAGCTTACCGATGCGGGCGGTGTCCTTCAGCTCGCTGGTCTGGAACTTCAGACGGAGCTGGAAGATCTCCCGGCGATTCTCGGTGAGCAGCTGCAGAATCTCGTCGTCGGTCTTCTGACGGATCTCGGATGCTTTCATTTTGAAAATCTCCTTGGTCTCTTGGCGGGGGGGTCTTGGGGAGGAGTGGCGGCGCCTTTCGGCGTCGTCCTCCTCCGGGGGACTCCCGCCATTCTGACTATTCGGCGACGTAACGGGAGAGGAAGCGGCAGCGGACGGGCAGCTTGCTGGACGCCAGTGCCAGGGCTTCCTTGGCAACAGTCTCGGAGCATCCGGAGAGCTCGATGAGCATGTTACCGGGACGGATAACGGCGACCCAGAATTCGGGAGCGCCCTTTCCCTTACCCATACGGGTTTCCAAGGGCTTCTTGGAGACGGGCTTGTCGGGGAAGACGCGGATCCAGATCTGGCCCTTACGCTCCATGCGGCGGGTAGCCGCCACACGAGCCGCCTCAATCTGGGCACCAGTCAGCCAGGCGCGCTCCAGGACCTGGAGGCCGTAGTCGCCGAAGTCCAGCTTGTTATTGCGCGTTGCGAGGCCCGCGCGCGTTCCGCGTTGCACCTTTCGGTGCTCTGCGCGTTTTGGCATTAATGGCATTGTTGATTTCCTCCCAGTTTTCGGGTTTGCAGATCCAGACTTTGATTCCAATCAGGCCGGCCAGGGTGTGAGCTTCCACGAAGCCGTAGTCGATGTTGGCGGAGAGGGTGTGCAGGGGCACCTTTCCTTCCTTGTACTGCTCGACACGGGCCAGTTCGGCGCCGCCCAGACGGCCGCTGATGCGGATACGGACGCCCTCGGCGCCGCGTTCCATGGCGGTCTGGATGGCGCGCTTCATGGCGCGGCGGAAAGCCACACGGCGCTCCAGCTGCTGAGCGATGGACTCGGCCACCAGGGTGGCGTCCACCTCAGGCACGCGGATCTCCTTGACGTCGACGAGGATTTCCTCGTCCTTGGCGACGTCCTGGAGTTCTTCCTTGATCTTGTCGAGGCCGGCGCCCTTCTTCTCGTTCTTGGCATCGGCAGCGGGGGCCGCGGGGCGTGCGCCCTTGCGGTCGTTGCGATCCTCGAAGTGTCCGGTGATGATGATGCCGGGGCGAGCGGTGAAGATGGTGAGGCGCAGGCGGCGTCCGAAGCGCTCGATGAGCACCTTGGAGACGCTGGCGTTCTTCAGGAGAACATCCAGCTTCTTGCGGATTTTCAGATCCTCCTGGAGGAGTTCTCCGAAGGACTTGTTGATGCTGCCGACCTTCTCGTGGCTCCGTGCGAACCAGCGGGACTTCCAGTCCTTGCGGAGAGGAAGGCGGAAGCCAATCGGATTAACTTTTTGACCCACAGTGATTCCTCCTGATTATGCCTGGTCCGATACGGTGATGCGGATATGGCTGGTGCGCTTAAGGATGCGTCCGGCGGATCCACGGCTGCGCGGCCAGAAGCGGCGCATGGTGGGGCCCTCGCCGACGACGGCCTCCTTGACGATCAGCTGGCTCCGGTTGACGGCGCCGACCTCTGCGTTCTCGGCATTGGCCACGGCAGACTTCAGCGTTGCCTCCACCAGGCGTGCCGCCTTTCGCGGAATCAGCGCCACGGTGTTCAACGCCGTGATGGCAGGCTTCCCCTGGATCAGGCGCGTGACTTCACGTGCCTTGAAGGGAGAAATCCGCACATACTTGGAAATGGCGATTTTTTCCATCTTTGCTGTGTTTAGGGTTCCTTGTTTGGGACGAACGTAACGAAAAAAAAGAGCGTTTTTCGGTGCGGCGGGGCGTTTTTGTTCCGGGGCGCAGGGGGGCGCAGTCCTCGATTAGAGGGTGTTTTCAGGCGGATCCCCGTGCGCGGCGTCTTGCTCGCCGCCTCCCAGCCATGCTCCGGGGTATGGCGGGCAATAAGCCACCGGCGGAGCCTGTCTTGCCGTGGCGAGAAACCCCGCCCAGCTCGGATTCGACCAGGAGAAAATGTGTTTCGACGCAGGGAAAGCGGCGGAAGGCCGCAGGGCGTACCCTTCCCCGGGTCGTAGTGCAAGGACGCTTAATGTAACAGGCGCCCCGAAATTTTCCAGTCTCCCCTCGAAAAAAGGGCGAAGAGGCGGGGGAGAGGGTGTCCGGATTTGTCATCCGGGGATGCCGGCGCGTGTTTTTTTTATTGAGCCGGTGCGACGCGATGGAGGAGGGTTCCTGGGGGGAGGGTCTGGATTTTGCCGTCCTTGGGGATTGCGGCGGCGCGTGTGGGGCGGACCAGGACCACTTCCAGAGTCGCCAGAGTCTCTTCGCCGCGTTTCCATTGGAGGAGGGATCCCTCGCGGAGTCCGTGGAGGGACCCCTGGTCCAGGAGGGCCAATTGGGTCTCGGGGTCCACCTGAAGGACAGCGCAGCTGCCGATGGCGAGGGCCTGGCCTTGCGCCGCCAATCCGACGACGCCGAGGCACTGTTCCAGTTGTTTCCGGACCTCCTCGGCGCTGTCCTGCACCTTGTCCTTGAGGGGCTGGGAGGCCTGTGCGGCCTCCAGGGCAGCGGAGGCGGCGTCGCGGTTTTTCTTGCAGGTCTCCTGGAGAGCCAGGAGGAGTCGTCGGCAGTCCCCCAAGACGGCGAGCATTTCCACGGCGTCGGGGGATTCGTCTTGGGCGTTGTCGGCCTCTCGGAGGAGGTGTGCGGCCTTCAGGTCCTGTGCCGCCAGCGAGCGTGCGAGGCGGTCGGAGTCCATGAGGATAGTGGCGTAGTCCCTCCGGAGACCGGCCAATTCCTGTTCCCGGAGCGCCAGGGTCTCCTGGAGCTGCTGGCGTTCCGCCTGGCACTGCGCCAGCGCCTGGCGGCTCTCCTCCAATTGCATCCGGAGGACCTCCGCGGGGGCGGCGGCGTCCTGGGCGCGGAGTCCCCACGCCAGGAGGAATGCCAGCAGGATGACGGGGAATCGCGTCATGAGTCGGCGGGCTAGAGATCTCCCAGATGCGCGCCCTTGTCCAGATAGCGGACGTATTCCCGTGCGGCCTCCTCGAGCGTGAGGGGCTTTTCGGCGTATCCCGCCTTCCGGATCTTGTCCATCTCCAGGCAAGTGTAGTATTGGTACCGCGCCTTGAGCTCCTCGGGCATCTCGATGTACTGGATGCGGGGTTCCCGTCCCATGGCGTCGAACATGGCGTGTGCCAAGTCATTCCAGGAGCGTGTGGAGCCGTAGCCGATGTTGTAGAGACCGCAGCATTTTGCGCCGTCGTTCATGAAGAAGATGGTCATGTTGGCGGCGTCGGTCACGTAGAGGAAGTCCCGCACCTGCTCGCCGTCGGCGTATTCGGGGCGGTAGCTCTTGAAGAGCTTCACCTCGCCGTCCTTGGAAATCTGCTCATAGCAGCGAAGGAGCATGCTGCGCATCTTTCCCTTGTGGTATTCGTTGGGGCCGAAGACATTGGAGTATTTCACGCCGACGAAGGAGGCGCCGCCCTCCACGGGGGAGGTCAGCCAGCCGCGATGCAGGAGATACTGGTCGAAGATCTGCTTGGAGTATCCGTACTTGTTGAGGGGCCGCAGCAGATGGATGGTCTTTTCGTCGTCCTGGAAGCCCTGTTCGCCGTCGCCGTAGGTAGCCGCGCTGGAGGCATATACCATGCGGACGCCGCGGCGGACGCAGTAGTCGGCCAGGAGCTTTCCGCAAGCGAAGTTGTTTTCGATGAGATAGGAGGCATCGGGCTCGGTGGTATCGGAGCAGTTTCCCAGATGGAAAATGACCTGGAAGGGATACTTCTTGTCCAGGAGTCCGGAAGAGAGCTCCTCGTAGAAGCCGTCGTCCTTCTCGAAGTAGTCGGCGAAGCGGAGTGCCCGGAGATTCTGCCACTTCTCGCCGTCTTTCAGGGAGTCCACGATCACGATGTTCTCGTAGCCCATCTGGTTGAGGCGGTAGACGATCGCGCTGCCGATGAGCCCCGCGCCGCCCGTCACCAGAATCCATGCGTCACGTTCCATGAAAATTCCTCGAATTGTTGGGGATTATTTATTGAAGAAAGAGAGAAAGGGGGTTTTCCCGCTTGCGTTTTAGGGGCGGGGTTCCCGGAGGGCGTCATAGACCGCCAGGGCGGCGGCCGCCATGACCACCGGCACCGCGCGCACGACGATGCAGGGATCGTGTCGTCCGGCGATGGAGAGTTCCTGTGGCTCGTGTTTGGAGAGCGAGACGCTCTTCTGGGGTTGTCCGATGGAGGGCGTGGGCTTGAAGGCCGCGCGGAAGACCAGTGGCATTCCCGTGGAGATGCCGCCCAGGATGCCGCCGCAGTGGTTGGTCTCCGTGCGCACGCGGCCCTTGGCGTCCACCACATACGGGTCGTTGTTTTCGCTGCCGCGCACGCAGCTGCTGTAGAAGCCGTCGCCGAAGGAGACGCCCTTCACTGCGGGGATGGCGAAGAGTGCCTGGGAGAGGCGGTTTTCCAGTCCATCGAACATGGGGTCGCCCACGCCGGCAGGGAGCCCCACCACCGCGGCCTCCACCACGCCGCCCACGGAATCGCGCTCCTTGCGCGCGGCCTCCACGAGCTCCCGCATGTATGCGCCGGCCTCGTCGTCCAGGACAGGGAAGGGCTTTCGGGAGACCCGCCGCAATTCGGCGCGGCTCACCAGCACGGGATCAAAGACCTCGTCGCCCACATTGCCGATCTGGGCGATGTGCGCCCCGATGGTGACGCCCTTCTTCTCCAGAATCTGCAGCAGGATTCCGCCGGCGATGCACAGTGGCGCCGTCAGGCGTCCGGAGAAGATCCCGCCGCCGCGGATGTCATTGAAGCCGTGGAATTTCACTGCGGCGGGGTAATCGGCGTGGCCGGGACGCGGGCAGTCCTTCAGGTCGCTGTAGTCCCGGGAGTGCTGGTCGGCATTCCGGATGATGGCGCAGAGGGTGGCGCCGGTGGTGACGCCATCCTGGAGTCCGGCGAGGAATTCGGGGGCATCGGGTTCTTTTCGTTGCGTTGCCAGTGCGCTGCGTCCGGGAGCGCGGCGATCCAGGAATTCCTGGAGTGCCTCCAGGTCCACGGGGAATCCGGCGGGGAGTCCCTCTAAAGTGCAGCCGATTGCGGGGCCGTGGGATTCGCCGAAGATAGTCAACCGAATGTTCTTGCCGAAGGAATTCACAACGAGATCTCCTCTCCAGTGCAAAGGGAATAGGCCTGCCAGAAGGCCGGCCAGGACTTGGACACCGCCTGGGCGTCTAGGATCTCCACCACGCCATCCGCAGCGCAGGCCGCGGCGGCCGCCGCCATGACAATGCGGTGGTCGTTGACGCCATCCACTACGCCGCCATGATAGCGCGCCACGCCGGTGACCGTCAGGGTATCCCGGGTGGTCTCCGCCACGCCGCCCAAGGAAAGCAGCAGCCGCCGGACCGCCTCCAGGCGATCGGACTCCTTCAGGCGCAGACGCTCCGCGTGGACAAAATGGGTGGTGCCCCGGGAGAGCCCCGCCACCACCGCCAACGCGGGGACCATGTCCGGAATGGCGCGCACGTCGATCTCTTCCACCGCATGGAGCTCGCCGGGACGCACCCGGAGATCCGCGCCGGCGAAGTCCACAGGAGCGCCGAAGGCGCGGAGGAGCTCCACCACCCGCCGGTCGCCCTGGGCGGAGTGCGCCGACAAATTCTTCAGCAGGAGCCCCTCGGGATTGCCGTGGGCAATGGCGGCGGCGACCATGGGGAATGCGGCGGCGGACCAATCGCCCTCCACGGGCGGCATGTCCGCGCATGCGCGGTAGCGCTGGTTTCCGGGGACGCGGAAGGCCTCGGGGGACTCCTCCACCGACACCCCGAAGCGCCGCATGGCATCCAGAGTCAGGGTCACGTAGTCCCGGGATTCCAGGGGCGTCGTGAGGCGCACCACGCCCTCCTGTCCCGTCAGGGGCAACGCCAGGAGGATTCCGGTAACAAATTGCGAGGAGATGTTTCCCGGAAGAGCGAATTCCCCGCCGGACAGCGGGCCCTGCAGCGTCAGCGGGAGGTGCTCGCCATCACAGCGGACGCCATGCCGTCGCAATTCCGCCAGGAGGGTATCCACGGGTCGTTCCGGCAGACGGCCCTGCCCCGTGAAGTGTGCGGGGCGTCCCAAGGCGGCGGCCACGGGCATCAGGAAACGCAGCGTGCTGCCGGATTCCCCGCAGTCCAGAACGGGTTCAGCGGCAGTGGGATCCAGCAGTGCCTCCAGACAGCGCCGTGTGGCAAGCAGATCCGCAGACGCGGGGCCATGCAGAGTCACTCTTGCCGGCGAGACGCCCGCCAGCGCCGCGCAGATCATCTGCCGATGCGCCACGGACTTGGAGGACGGAATCGGGACCTCGCCCCGCCAAAGATGGGGAGTCAACGAAACGCGGCTCATGCATTCTCCCATCCCGAGCGGATTTGTGCGATCGGCACCCGGCGCAACACGCAATGCCCCAGAGTCTCCGGCACCACCAGCGTCAGGGAATCGCCGCTGCGCTTCTTGTCATGGAGCATCGCCTCCACCAGCTCCTCCCAGGGATAGGGGAGCGCCACGGGGAGCTCGTATTGCCGAAGTGCCTGCTCCAGCGCCACGTGCAACTCCGGCTCGCGGCACCACCCCTGGCGTTCCGCCATCCGGGTGATGGCCGCCATGCCGATGGCGACCGCCTGTCCGTGGGAGATCCCGAAGTGGCTCCGGCGCTCCACGGCATGGCCGATGGTGTGTCCAAAATTCAGCAACGCGCGGTCGCCGCGGTCGAATTCGTCTCCCGCGACGATCTCCGCCTTGATCTCCACGCAGCGCGCAATGACCTCGCGGAGGTGTTCCTGGAGTCCCTTGGGGGCCGCCAGAGTCTGGAAGAGCGCCTTGTCGCGGATCACGCCGTATTTGATGGCCTCCGCCACGCCGTCGAAGAGGATGCGTTGCGGGAGGGTCTCCAATAGCTCGGTATCGCAAAGGACTCCGCTGGGCTGCCAGAAGGCGCCCGCCAGATTCTTCCCCTGCGGCAAGTCCACGCCCGTCTTGCCGCCCACCGAGGAGTCGATGGCAGCCAGAAGCGTCGTGGGGATCTGCACCACGCGGATGCCGCGCAGGTAGATGGCCGCCGTAAAGCCCGCCATGTCGCCCGTCACGCCGCCGCCCAACGCAACCACCAAGTCGCTCCGAGTCAACTGCGCATTCGCCAGAAAGTCCAGCATCTCCGCAATGGAAGAGAGGGTCTTGCTGGCCTCGCCGGCAGGAAAGACGTGCGAAACGGCGCCCTCGGGCAAAAGCGCCATGACCCGCTGCAGATGCAACGGCGCCACATTGCTGTCCGTAATCACCGCAACGCGATGGGCGCCCAGGCGCACCACCAACTCCGGCAGGAGGGACAGCGCGCCCCGTCCGATGGCGACCTGGTAGTCGCCACCAGAGCAGTGAACCGGGATGCGAGAGAGGGAAAGCATGAAAATGAAAAAAGGAGGAAGGAGGAAGGAGGAAGGAGGAAGGAGAAAGTTCGGCCAGGGTTTCGTGCCGAAACCCATCGCCGGGATCCCGGCGATTCCGCCAAGCGCGCCCAATTGGCGCGCAAAGTACCGCCGGTAGGCGGAAGACCGCCGGTAGGCGGAAGAAAAGAGAAGCCCGACTTCGCCTCGCTGCGCTTGGCTTACGCCGTGGCGTGCCGGCGCTTATGCCCCGGCACGGGGGGCACGGCGCCTTCGTTTGGGAGCACTGGGAAATTTTTTTTTACGCTTTATGCCCCGGCACTGGGGGCGCAAGTCCCTCCGTCCTTTGGGGATTCCGCCAGAGGAAAGCCGTCTGTGGCTAGCAGCGCTTTCGAGCGGTATCGGCACCGCGGCACAGAGCAGTAGAAGGGCGCCCGCGGTCGCTAGAAGAGGGAATAGGGAGTCCGAGGCAGGGCATTGACCTTCTCCTTGGTCTCGCGGCCCGTCCGGATCAGCTTCTGGAGCGCCGCCTCGTCGCCGTCGGCGAGTGCCGTCCGATAGGCCTGGAGATTCCCGATGACGTGATCCAGCTCCTTCAGCAGGTCGTCGCGATTTGCCAGGAAGAGTTCGCTCCAGAGGACCTCCTGCATGGTGGCCACGCGGCTCATGTCCCGGAAGGACCCCGCCGAGAATCCGCTATGCTGGAGGGCGGTGGGGGACTGCACGTAGGAGCTCGCCAGGACATGCGGCAACTGGCTGGTGTACGCGATGATCCGGTCGTGCTCCTCCGCCGTCGTGAATTTCACGCTGCCGAAGCCCAATTCCAGAAAGAAGTTCTTCACCCGCTCCAGAGTCTCGATGGGAAGGGCGCCCTGGGGCACCAAAATCATGGACGCCTGGTTGAAGAGATTCCCCATGGACGCCTCGAAGCCCGAGCGCTCGATGCCCGCCATGGGATGGCCGCCCAAAAAGACCAGTCCGCGATCCTTGCAGAGGGCGCCCAGCGCCTCGCAGACCACCCGCTTCACGCCGCAGCAGTCCACGACCAGCGTCCCGGGACGCAGATGCGAAACGTGTTCCTTCATCCACTGGATGGTCCCCTGGGGATACAGGGACAAAATCAGCATGTCCACCTTGTCCAGCTCACCATCCTCCAGGACGCCATCCACCGCGCCGACCAGCTTCGCGCGGAGGCGCACCGATTCCTGGATGTCGGCTCCCAGCACCCGGCAGCCGCCGCGCGCCTTGATGGCGCGGGCCAGCGAGCCGCCGATGAGTCCCAGTCCCACAACGCCGATGGTCTTCATGGCTATTCGCCCTCCTTCATGCCGAGGGTGCTGCGCACCGCGCGGATCTTGGGGACCAGCTCCTGGAAGACGGCGGGAGTGATGGACTGTGGTCCGTCGCACCAGGCGTGTTCGGGGTCGTTATGGACCTCCACGATCAGGCCATCCGCGCCGGTCGCCGCGGCGGCGACCGCCATGGGTGGCACCAGCCAGGAGCGCCCGGAGGCGTGGCTGGGATCCACGATGACGGGCAGATGCGAGAGCTTGTGGAGCACGGGGACTGCGGTGAGATCCAGCACATTTCGGGTATAGGTCTCGAAGGTGCGGATGCCGCGTTCGCAGAGCATGACCTGCGTATTTCCGCCGCTCATGATATGCTCGGCGCTCATCAGGAGCTCCTCGTAGGTATTCGCCAGCCCCCGCTTCAGCAGGATGGGCTTCTGGAGGTGCCCCAGGGCATGGAGCAGCTCGAAATTCTGCATATTCCGTGCGCCCACCTGGATGATGTCCACCTCGTCGAAGAGGGGCAGTTGCGAGGCGTCCATGATCTCGGAGACCACGGGCAACCCGGTCTCCTTCTTGGCCTCCAGCAACAGCTTGATGCCGCGCTCCCGCATTCCCTGGAAGGAATACGGCGAGGTCCGGGGCTTGAAGGCGCCGCCCCGCAGGACATTGGCGCCCGACGCCTTCACCGCCTTCGCCACGGTGCAAATCTGCTCCTCGCTCTCCACGGAACAGGGCCCCGCAATCAGCGCAAAGTGCCCGCCGCCGATCTTCACGCCGTTGGGCAGTTCGATGACGGTGTCTTCCGGATGGAACTTCCGGTTGGCGGCCTTATAGGGATCCTGGACACGCTTCACCTCGTCCACGATGTCCAGGGCATTGAGCAGATCCATGTCCACTCGGGAGGTATCCCCCACCAAGCCCAGGATCATCTGCCGCGCACCGCGGGAAACATGGATCTCCAGTCCCTGGCTCTTCAGCCACGCCGTCAAATCCTTCAATTGGCCGGCCTCGGGATTCTCCTTCAAAACGACAATCATAGTCAACCCCTCCCCTCAACAAAAAAACAAACACGCCCTCCACGCCAGGAAGAAATCAGGGAGGGGAGCAGGCGCAAAGGACACAAGAGTTTCCCCCAAAAAAAGAAACGGCATAATTTAGCCTGCGTCCCATAAACTGCCCATATCCCCCTCCCTGCAGACGCCCCCCGGCGCATGCACAAACTAGGCGGTCTGGACAAAGGAGAGCGCGGGCAGTCCCGCGCCATTGCGCAGGTTGCCTTCGGGATGAGCCACCTCGGCGTTGTAGCGCACCGCCATGGCCACGGCGACCTCCGGAGAGCTCAGCGCCACGCAGTCGCCCTGGATCTCCGCCTGCGCAGGGAAGAACTTCCCGTCGGCGCCCGCGACCTCGAAGCCCTTGAGCTCCTTTGCGCCCTCGGCATGGAGGCCCTCGCCGTATTGGAAGTGCAGGCAGAGCACGCTTTCGCCCTGTCGGTGGAGGGAATCCAGGGTGGGTCCCTGGGGGACCACCGTGGCGTCGCCGTAGACCCGCGAGAGTGCCTGGAGGAAGAGCCGGCGTCCGAAGGAGCGCTTGTCGTGGGGATGGATGTCATGGGATTCGAAGAGCGCCAGGTCGCTTCCCGTGACCACGCCGGTGTTGGGAGTCTCCAGGTAGACGCGCCGCTGCGCGTCCTGGATGCGGAGCCAATTCCCGGGGAAATTCGCCTGGAAGTTCGCCAGCTGCACGAAGAAGAAGGGGAAGTCCTCGCCCTGCCCCCACGCGCGCCGCCAATCGCGGATCAGGTCGCCGAAGCGCATCTGGTAGAGTGCGGTGGTGCGTTCCAGGTCCGCGTCCGTCTCGCCCTGGTACCAGAGCACGCCGCGGATGGCGAAGGGGATAAGGGGTCGGATCTTGTTGTCGAAGAGCCGGTGCGCGGCGCCTGCGGCGGCGGCGAAGTTGAGCGCCTGCGGCGGGGTCTTCTGGCACTGGAAGGCGTATTCCACGCAGGCCTTCCAGGGAGCGCCGTCGCACAGGGGGACCCTCTCGCCAGTGGCGGGATTCTCCAGGCAGTAGGAGGCATCCACGCCGCCGAAGGCGCCGTCGGTATAGAAGCTGAAGGCGCGCACCGCCACCAGGTTCCGGCCCGCCTTCACCAGCGCACCCGGCACCGGGTAGGCGCGGGACTCGTTCCAGTGCAGGAGCTCGAAGCCCTTGCCCATGGCGCCTACCTGCACGCCATTGAAGTAGCTCACGTCCTGCTTGTCGATGTTCCCCAGATGCAGCACCAGCTCCTGTCCCGCCCAGCTGGCGGGCAGTTCCACCGCCTTGCGAACCCAGACGGCGCCGTGAGTGGAGAACTTCCGGGCAATCCAGGAACAGGGAAGCGGAAGCGCGCCCCACTGGGAGTCATCGAAGTCCACGGCGGCGTAGCCCCTCCCGAAACCCTCGTTGCCGCGGTCCTTCTGGGTGAACTGCGCAAAGTCGTAGCATTCGCTGTAGATGCTCCCGGGGAGCGCCTCCTGCCCATTCGTCAGAAGCTCCCAGCTGGAAGGCGCATTCGCCCGCTGGTCCGTCAGCAGGAGCTCCTCGCGGTTTTCCGGACGCAGCGCCAATGCCTCGCGGCTCAGCCAGGCAACGACGGGCGTGCCGCCCCAGGAGGAGTGCACGATGCCCACGGGCACCTGCGGGAAGTGCTTGCGAAGATTCAGCGCGAACCAGGCGCCGATGGCGGTGAAGTCGGGCGCGGTCGTGGCGCTGGAGAGCTGCCATTCGCCCCCCGGCGGCAACTCCGCCCCCGGCGCCGCCGTGGCGTCGTTGGGCGTAGTGAAGCAGCGCAGGAGCGGGTCCTCGCCGCCCTCCGCCAAGAATGCGGTCGCCTGCTCCTGCGCATCTCCGGAGAGGTAGGTCTTCAGGGGAAACTCCGCATTGGACTGACCGGAGACCAACCAGACCTCGCCTACCACTAGGTCGCGCACCACGCACTCCTCGGCGCCACAGGCGACGCGCAGCTCCAGGGAATTGCGGGAGGCCTCCAGCGCAGGGAAGCGCAGCTCGAAGCGCCCGTCCCAGGAGGTGAGTCCCTGGACTTGGCTGTCGCCCAGGGTGCCGCGCACCACGGTGCGCTTGGCGTCGCACCATCCCCACACGACGACGGGCTTGTTGCGCTGGATCACGGCATGGTCAGACCAAATGGATGCGAGTCTCATGGCTGTCTATCGGGAAGTGGCTAGGAGGAAACGGGGGGATTTTTCTACGCCTCCTGGAGGAAGGAGAGCGCGGGCAGTCCCGCGCCATTGCGCAGGTTGCCCTCGGGACTAGACACGTTCGCGTTGTAGCGCACCGCCATGGCCACGGCGACCTCCGGAGAGCTCAGCGCCACGCAGTCGCCCTGGATCTCCGCCTGCGCAGGGAAGAACTTCCCGTCGGCGCCCGCGACCTCGAAGCCCTTGAGCTCCTCCGCGCCCTCGGCATGGAGGCCCTGTCCGTATTGGAAGTGCAGGCAGAGCACCTTCTCGCCCTGGCGGCTGATGGAATCCAGCGTGGGCCCCTGGGGCACCACCGTGGCGTCACCGTAGACCCGCGATACCGCCTGGAGGAAGAGTCGGCGTCCGAAGGAGCGCTTGTCGTGGGGATGGATGTCGCAGACCTCGAAGAGCGCCAGGTCATTGGCGGTGATCACGCCGGTGTTCGGAGTGGACAGATAGACGCGCCGCTGTGCGTCCTGGATGCGGAGCCAGCGTTCCGGGACGGGGGAAGAGTAGTTCGCCAGCTGCACGAAGAAGAAGGGGAAGTCGTCGCCCTGCCCCCAGGCGCGCCGCCAGTCGCGGATCATGTCGCCGAAGCGCATCTGGTAGAGTTCGGTGGACTCCAACAGGTCCGTGTCGCTCTCGCCCTGATACCAGAGCACGCCGCGGATGGCGAAGGGGATGAGAGGCCGGATCTTGTTGTCGAAGAGCCGGTGGGGCGCATTCTGGTCAATGGGCACGGAATAGGCGCCGGGGCGGGTGCTCTCGGGGGTGAAGGCGTATTCCACCTTCGCCTTCCAGCGCTTCTCTTCGCACAGGGGGATGGTCTCGCCGGTGGACACATTCTTCAGGAAGTAGAGCTTCTCGCTGCCACCGAAGCTCCCGTCGAAATAGAAGCAGAAGGCGCGCACCGCCAGCACATTCCTCCCCGCCTTCACCAGGTCGCCGGGCACCGGGTAGACGCGGAGCTGGCACCAGTATTCGGTATCGAAGTCCTTGCCCGTGGCGCCCACCTGCACGCCATTGAAGTAGGTGACGTCATGCTTGTCCACGGGACCGAGGTGGAGTTCCAGGTCCTGCCCCGCCCAGCTGGCGGGAAGCTCCACCGCCTTGCGCACCCACACCGCGCCATGGGTGGAGAATTTCTGTCCCATCCAGGAGCCGGGGACCTCCAGGCTGCCCCAGTCGGACTCGTCGCAGTCCACGGCGGCGTAGCCTTTTCCGATGCCCTGGTTGCCGCGGTCCTTCTCGGTGACCTTTGAGAAGTCGATGTTGGCGTCATTGCCCATGCAATACGGCAGGACTTCGCGCCCCTCCAGGGTCCCCCAGCGCTCGGGGGCGTTCGCCATCGACTCGGCATGCTCGACACCCGCGCGGTTCTCCGGACGCGCCATCAGCGCCTCGCGGCTCATCCAGGCGGAGACCACGGTGCCGCCCCAGGAGGAGTGAACGATGCCCACGGGCACCTCCGGGAAGCGCTTGCGAAGATTCAGCGCGAACCAGGCGCCGATGGCGGTGAAGTCGCGGGCGGTGTCCGCGGCGGAGAGCTCCCAGGATGCGCCGGGCGCCAGCTCGCTGCCGGGATTCGCCACGCTGTCGTTTCGGGTGGTGAAGCAGCGCAGGAGCGGATCCTCGCCGCCCTCTTTCAGGTAGTCGGCAGTCTGCTCCAATGGATCGCCGGGAGCGAAGGTCCTCAGGGGGAACTCCGCATTGGACTGCCCGGAGACCAGCCAGACCTCGCCTACCACTAGGTCGCGCACCACGCACTCCTCGCTTCCACAGGTGATCCGCAGCTCCAGGGGATTGCGGGAGGACGCCAGCGCAGGGAAGCGCAATTCGAAGCGTCCGTCCCAGGAGGTGAGTCCCTGGACTTGGCGGTCACCCAGGAAGCCGCGCACCACGGTGCGCTTGGCGTCGCACCATCCCCACACGACGACGGGCTTGTTGCGCTGGATCACGGCATGGTCAGACCAAATGGATGCGAGTCTCATGAGAAATCAAAGAGGGTTTTAGAGGATGATAAAAAATGGGAAAAGCGTCGAAAAGGGAAAAAGCCGTACCATAATTTCGGAGGCAAAAACAGCCGTTGTTCGCCTCGTCAAATCAGGTCTTCGACGAAGAAGGCGCCCGTCGTCCCCAGTCCGCCAGAAGTGCCTCTCCCAGAAGAAGAAGAATCAGCGCCGCCAGGAAGTGTGCCTGGAGGCTCCGGCCGCGGGGGGCCAATTCGTTTGTGCGCCCTCCGACGCCCGCATCGTCGCCCCGGTGCATCAGCAGCGCCCGCCGCACATCCTCCACGGGGAGGTATCGGGGGACGGATTCGCCGGCGGGAGTCCAGACCTCCACCAGTCGCCCGGCGTGTTCCAGCAACCCGGGTTCCTGGAAGGCCTTGGGGGACACCTCCTCCCAGCCGTCCGGGGCTCCCTCGCCGCAAGAGAGCCGCAGCCGCCCGGAGTCCTCGGGCACTGCGCCCTCCAGGAGTTCTCGGCACAGCGGCACGAAGGAGCGCGAGAGCGGGAAATTGGAGTCCGCGGAGTGGAATCCGAAGGCAAAGAGGAGGCATTGTCCGCGTCCCAGGGTGCGTTTCACCAGCGCGGGATCGCCCTCCAGGGTGGAGAGGACTGTCTGTCCGTCGCCCGGCGCCAGGGAGATCTTCAGGTGCCGATGAATGGCAAAAAGGTGGAGATCCGAGGGCTCCTGGGGGGGAAAGAGATTCGCCAGGGGGCTCCCTGCGGGCAGCTCGCCGATGCCCGTGCGACGGGTCACCACCTCGCCTAGGCCCTCCGGCGCCAAGCCCGCATCCTGCAGCTGACGCCACCCCAGCAGCGGCGCCACTCCCGGCACCGATACCAGCACGCCGCCGGACTCCACGTACTCCCGCAAGCGCAAGAGCTCCTCGGGCAGCAACCGTTCGGCGGTGCCCAGCAGCAGCACGGCGGAGAGCTCTTCCAGATCCAGCAGGGGAAGGGATTCCACGCCCAGGGTCTCTATGGCGAAGCGCGGGATGCTCTCCGGGGGTTCCGCCGTGAAGGCGGGCGTGCAGAAGAAAGCCAGCTCCTCTCCCACCGTGCCGTCCTCCGGCCCCGGCACCACCGCAGCCAATTGCCGCGGCGGGGGAATCCGCGCCCAGAAGGTCCGCCGGTCATCAAAGTCAAAGCCATCGCCGGGCTCCAGACGCAATTCGCCCCGCGCGTCCTCGCCGGGCTCCACCAGAAAGACCGCCACCGCCTCGCCCGCCGCAGGCAATTCCACCGACTGGCGCAATTCACGGCCGCTGAGGGACAGCACCGCCTCACGGCCCACGGGCGCATCCCCCCAATGACGCAGGTGCGCCTGCACGCGAAGACGCCCCCCCGCCGCACTGCGCACCCCGACGCGCATGACGCCACAATTCTCCGAAACCGGTGACGCAGGCGCATGGAGCACCAGACGAGTCCCCGGAGGCAGCGCCCCCTCCACGGAATCCCAGTCGCTCTCCTGGAAATCGCTGAAGACATGGAGCTCCCGCCCCTCCACCGGATAGCGCGAAAGCCACTCCGACGCCGCCTCCAACGCCAAGCCGGGACGCCCCGCACTCCAGCCGCCCGTCCACTCGGCATCCGCAGGAGACTCCTCGCCACACGACCCCATGCGCCACACCACACAGTCGCCCACCCCGATCTGCTCCCGCAACGCGCGGCATTCCTCAAGCAGCGGCCCGCGATTTCCCCGCATGGACGCGGAGTCGTCCAACAGAATCGCCACGCCGCGGCGGATCGAGGCCCCCGCGGCATTGTCCACAGAGGCCTTCGGAGGCAAAAGGGGTCCCGCCGCCAAAAGACACAACACCGCCAGCAGCGCCATTCGGACGACCATGAGGAGCACGTCCTGCCAGCGCCGCCGACCCTGCACGGCAGCGGGCGTGGGGCGCAAAAAGCGCAGTGTGGGGAATACGAGTCGAGGTGGCCGATCCCGTCCCAATAGATGAATCAGCAGTGGTGCGGCCGCCAGGGGCAGCAGCCACAGGACTCCGGGATGGGCGAAGGCCAGCATAGAGGGAGTGCCCGGGGCCTCAGCCCTCTTCCAGGGACGCCGCCAGCGCCGGCAGGAATTCGCCCATCTTGGCGTTGATGGCGGCAATATCCTTCAGGGTCTCCAGGAATTCGTCGCCGGCGGAGCCCCCGATATAATTGGAGAGCAGCCGGAGGACTCCCACGGGGATGCGTCGACCCCGGATGCGCTCGGCCAGCCGGCAGAAGTGCACCACCGCGGGGCTCTCCATGTCCACGCCGTCGGCGGCATTCTCGATCCGGTTGTCCGCGCGATAGTATTTGGCGTTGTCGAAGACGTCGCCCGCCGCAATGCGGCCCTTCAGCAGCGGATGATTCGGAAAGAATTCGGGGACCCTTTCACGCAGGGCGCGGAGGAATCCGGGATGGCAGTCCATCCAGCACTTCTCGGCGATCTCGGGCACGAATCCCAGTCCATCGGAGCCATAGAGAGGGGAGACGTCGTAGTCGCTGTAGGCCACCTGCTCCACCACCATCATGCCGCCCAGGGGCTGTTCCCGTCGCAAGGCGCCCGCCGTCCCCCACACGAAGATGGCGTCGCAGCCATCCTGAAAGAGGAGCTTCGACACCGCGGCGCAGGCGGCGGTCTTTCCGGGTCCAAAGCCGGTGGCGCAGGGGATCCCGGCAGGAAGCCCCACGGCCTCCTCGCGAGTCGGGATCAAAATGCCGATCTTCATCACAGAAAATGCCTCCTCTCAAAAGCCCCCAAGCCCACAGCTCAGCCGAACTCGTTCCAGGGAATCCGGACGGGTGCGCCCTGGTTGATGATTTCGTCCAAATGCCGCAACAGCGGGAATTTGTTGAAGTTCGCGGTACCCAATTCGTGGCGACGGCGCAACGCCCGCGCAGCGCGGGTGATGATGGGGATGGACTCCAGGGTCATGCCGGGGAACTTGTCCAGTGCCTCGCGCAAGGAAAGTCCCTCGCCCAACGCCTCGCCCAACTTCCGGTTACGACCGGAGTTGATGGTCACATACAGATCGCTGGTGGCGTAGATCACGCTGTCGGTCTGCCCACCCAGCAAATGCACCAGCCGGAGCATCTCCCGGACTGCCTGGCCGAAGAGCGACGCCTGCGGATTGCTCAGCGACACGCCCTGCTGTTTCGCCAGGCCAATGGCCAGCGCCACGCCCACGGCATACGCATTCTTCATGGCCACGGAGCACTCGATGCCCACCACGTCCTGGGAGGGCTGGATGTGGTAGTAGGTGGTGATGAACTGGTTCTTCAGCCAATAGAGGGTATCCTGGTTCTCGCCGCACAACGCCACACTGGTATGCATCCGCTGGCAGAGCTCCTGGCTGATGCAGGGACCGCCGATGGAGTTGATGCAGAGTCGGCGACCCTGCAGTGCCGGATGGCGATTGTACGCCACCGAAATGGGAATCAGGCTGCCATCCGGCTCGTCCTCGAGGCCCTTCGTCACGGAAAGCACCACCAAATCCTCCGGAATCCGGGAAAGGACCTCCTTGGCAAACCAGTCAATGCCGAAGGAGGGCACGCCCGCCACCAGCACCTGCGCCCCTGAAAGCGCCTGGTCCAACTCCTCGAAGTAGTATGCCGTCACCCGGGGCGGGAGATTCATGCCCAGCCGCGGGTGGAAGTTGTCCTGGCGGATGCGCGCGATGGCCTCCTTGTCATACGGAGTGCCCACCAGACGGATCTCATGGCCGTTGTCCGAGGCGGGGAAGCACATGGCCGAACCCATCATGCCGGCGCCCACTATGGTGATGATGCTCATAAAATTCCTTTGAAAGAGTGTATGGCGGGGACACATGGCGTGCGACACCCGCAAAAAAACAGCCTAGACTCCCCCCACGGGAAACCAAACGGCATAAAATAAACCCCCACACGGGAATTTACAGTACACCCATGGCGACGCCAATGCACATTGCGCGTCGGCGCCAAACTCCTAATTCACGACTGCGCGCCAATTTGGGCGCGCTCGACACGCACGCCGGGTAAATTCCGGCGCGGGGTTCCGCCTGCGGAATCCTGGCCTAACTTCCTCCTTCCTCCTTTTTTCACCCTTTCCCCCATGCTTCTCCCCTTTCTTCCCATGGAGCGGACCGTCGAGGTCCAAATTCCCGCAGAGGAGTCGGGGAATTGTCTTCTGGATTTTCTGGAGCGCCGCTACAACTATTTGAACCGCGAGCAGTGGCGCGGCGAGATTGGCCGTGGGAATCTGTTTTTGGACGGCGTGGTCGCCTCTGACGAGACGCCCCTTCGCGGCGGAGAACACCTCTTCTTCCAAGCGGGGGATCTTCCGGAGCAGGAGGTCTCCTTCGATGTACACGTCCTCCAGGAGACCGACGACTTCCTCCTGATCAACAAGCCCGGAAATCTCCCCTGCCATCCCGCCGGACGCTTCTTCAACCACACCCTCTGGGCGTGGCTGCGACAGGCGAAGGGTCAGCAGGGGATCCACTTCGTCAACCGGCTGGACCGGGAGACCTCCGGCATCGTCCTGGTGGGCAAGACGCCGCGCTTCGCCGCAACCGCAGCGAAGCTCCTGCACTCCCTGGGCATCGAGGCGCACAAGAAGTATCTCTGCATGGTCCACGGACGACCCGCCTGGAAGACCCTCTTCGCCAACGGATGGCTCATGAAAGACCCGCACTCCCCCGTGGAAAAGAAAAAGTGCTTCCGGCCCATCCTCAACGACGGCGATTCCGATCTGGTGGAACTCCCCGAGGACCCCGAGGCCGTCACCGCACAGACCGATTTCACCGTCCGCGGGACCTACCGCCTCGCCCCACAAAAAGAGGGACTCCCACCACGCTTCCTCCCCGATCCCACCGGCCCCTTCACACTCCTGGAAGCCGGACTCCATACCGGACGCACACACCAAATCCGCGCGACTCTCTGCTCCCTCGGATTCCCAATTGTGGGAGATAAACTCTACGGCGTCGACGACACGATCTTCCTGCGCTTCGCAACCAGCACCCTCACCCCCGAGGACTGGCAACGACTCGTCCTCCCAACACAGGCACTGCACGCCTGGAAACTATCCCTCCCCAGACTCCATATCGACGCCACCGCACCCGCGCCCTTCCTAAATTAAAAGGATTCCTACCGGCACGGATGCGCCAGCAGGAATCCTTCTATACACAAAGGGGGGATGCACGCCCGCCGCATAGTAGCCGAACCCATGAACTACCAACGGCTAACTAGCAGCAGGCGTCGCGCCGTCCCTATTTTGTCACGTCCTTGTAGATCGTCTTGTCCACATAGCGGGGGTTCCAGCGGTGGACATTGTCGCCGGTGGCGCTGCCGTTCCAGACGATCTGGGTATCGGGGAGCGTTTCCACGTGTCCGTCGATCATGGCCACATTCGCCATCTTGGCATGTCTGACGGCGATGGGATACAGCCAGTTGTAGACTTCCCCCGAATGGTCGGGATAGACGCGGCTATGCAGGATATGGAAGCTCATGTCGTGCTGCAGCAGCGTGGGGTTTTCCGCCTGGGGCGCCGAGTCCGCAGCCCAAATCGCAGCCGCCGGCATTCCCCCGTTGGTGGAGAACATATTCAGGGTCACGGGACGATATTCGCCCTTTCCGTTGGAGCTGTCCGGATTCATATACATGCCGAAGGTGCGGAAGTTGATGCCATAGGAGACCTTCGAGCCATAGTAGGTCATCTCGCACTTCGAGATGTCCTGCTGGATGGCACGCATCTCGGGAATCACGGAGATGGGGGAGGCGGGGCACTCCAGCGCCTTGGGATCCAGGTCGTAGTCCAGCATCATCATCACCTGGAAACCACAGGAGCCCCACCCGTTCGACTTCTCGGCGCGCTTGGAACTCCAGGGCACGGAACCAATGATGTAGTCATCGTAGTCGTTCTGGTACAACGCGCCGAAGAGTGCGATCTGCTTCAGGTTGTTCACGCAGCTGATGGAACGCGCCTTCTCGCGCGCCTTGCTCAGCGCGGGCAGAAGCATCGCCGCCAAAATGGCAATGATTGCAATCACAACCAGAAGCTCAATCAAAGTAAAATGCTTGCGCATGAATTTCTCCTCCCAGAGGGCTATCGAATCAAACAAACGAAAAAACAGCCTTATCAAATTATTTGGCAATTTTTCCCGAATCACAAGACCAGAACGAAAAATATTTTGGTTCTTCAGCAACTTTTTTTGAGTGGGCATTGTGCATACGTAACCGCCTTGCGCCATTTTTCCCCGTTACCCCGACCATGGCCAATCTTGCGCCGACACCCCGAAACACGGCGTAGCCGAACGTAGCAAGACGACGCCAGACTGCTCCTTCCTTCCGCCCAACGGAGGTGCAGCCCCCCCCCGCCGAATCATCAGGTGGTAGGGAAAAGGGAGTTAGGCAGTAGGTTTGCAAGGTGCCTGCAGGCGCCATTCCGCGGCGGGAGCCACCGTAGATAACAGGTTGCACAATGGCAGTATATTAGTATTACACCGTTGTAACAAAGAAGGGAGATTTTACCATGATCAAGAAACTCACCCGCCATGGGAACAGCGCCGCCCTCGTCATTGAGCGTCCCATTCTAGAACTCCTGGGAGCCTCCCCAGAGAGTCTCTTTGAAATAACCACAGATGGGAAGGCACTAATCCTCACGCCCATGAAAGACGACTCCCATCAAGATGCCGTTCGCGCCGCCAGAGAACGCATCACCGCCCGCTACAAGGAATCCTTCCAAGAACTGGCAAAATGATTTTCACCCCTGAGTTTCTCACCCTCGAGCATCCGGGCAAATGGGAAAGCCGGAAATCGCACTCTTCTTCCGGACCTATTCTTCCCCCATAAAATAGCGCTCAACCAGCACCAATACAAAAGGCCTACCCCGCCACAGTCCTGCCCTATTGCCCACACTAGGCCCCCCCCGCCGAATCATCAGGTGGTAGGGAGAAAGGAATTAGGCAGTAGGTTTGCAAGGTGCCTGCAGGCGCCATTCCGCGGCGGGAGCCGCAGTACTGGCGCCGCCGCTGGGGCAACGGCATCTATAGGTAGGGGCATAGGGGGGTGCGGGGGGCCTGCCCCCTGTCCTTTGGATATTCCCCATTCTTCATCCCTAATTCCTCATTTTCAATAGGTTATCACCTTTGCCACCATCGTGGTGCCGGGGGTGAACTTTCGGATCCATACGATCGTATTTCCCTGTGGGAGATCGAGATGGAGGATCTCCTGTACGCCGGCATTCTCGGCCAGGACGGCCAGTTTTCCGTCGGCGGGCCGGTCCACCCGTTGCATCCAGACATATTTCGGGAGCGTGATCCAGGAGCGCAGATCCGCGGCGGTGGTAGAGATTGCCCAGGCGGCGGCGGCGGCCTGTGCGGCGCGGGCGGCCATCATCGCGGAGTAGTTGTCGCGGCTGGAATTCGCCACGATTCCCAGCGCCACCTGTGCGGCCACCTTCGTCGTCGCGCGAGCGATCTCCCGCGGAAGCGCGCCCTTCATGTAGACATTGTACTCCGTGCGGATCAGCCGATCCACATCCTGAAGGAGACTCATGGGCAGTCTCTTCTGCTCCTGGCAGACCACGGAATACACCGCCGCGGGGGCATTTTCGCGCAGGAGCGGAAAGGCCATTCCGGCGTAGGGGGCGTAGCCGCCGATGCCGGGCAGCAGGATCAGCGGCAGATCGATGCGGCGTTCCACGCGGTCGGGACAGAGACCGTCCTCCACGTAGATCCATACCTGGTCGCGGGGACGCATCCCCTTGTCCGACTCCTGGAAATCCCGTTTCACGACCGGGTTGTCGGGTCGCAGTCCCGCGGCATCGCGCAGGTAGTCGCGCCCGCCATCCCCCTGGATCCACCGGAAGACCCCGCAGAAATGCGCGAGGTAGGCATTCGCGTAGTCGGCGGCGGCCAGCCGCGAGAGATCCACCGCCTCGGGATCGTAGGAGAGCTCCGCCTTCACCGTCGACAGGAAATCGCCGTCCGAAAGGACCCGCTGCGCGCTCTGCCCGGCATCCAATCCCTCCACGCGCTCCTCCTCGGGAACCTCCGACAACTCCCGCGACAACTCCTCCTCCGCCGCCGACAACGCCCTCCGACGCTCAAAGAGCCAATTCTCCTGGTGCTCCGCCGCGCGATTCAACTCCGTGCGCGTGGCCGCGAAATTCCCCATCGCGGAATACTCCAGCGCCTTGTAGAGGCAGCAGAAGATCCGGTCCTGCCCATATCCTTGATAGGGGAATGCCAGGTCATTGGTCAGCATTCCCCGCGCCTGCCGCGCGCCACGGGACACCGCCGACGCGCCGTCGTTGGCCAAGAAGACATCCTCCGCCAAATCCAGCTGCGACACCGCGCTCTCCGAGGCCCCCGACGCCATATACGCATTGCCCGCCAGCAACCGCCACAAGAGCTGGTCGCCATTGCCGCGGTCCGCCTCCCGCACCATCGTCGACGCCGCGCCATCATACCGCCCCGCCTTCATCTGGAGCTCGTAGCTCAGAAGATTGGCGTTCGTACTCCGGCAGCCCGCCAGCAGAAAGGCGGAGGCACACAATCCCAGGAGGAGAATAGATGCGGTGCGCATTGTTCAGAAAAGCAAGGGGGTGGGTGTTTCGGGGGTCTGCCGGAGGGACTAAAAAGGGTGGCCGCGTGTCGTCGCCGGCTTTTCGCTAACTATAAGGCGGCGTGAGAAATGCGGAAAGCGTGGGGAAAGGAATGCGAAGGGCTTTCGGGAGATTATAGTATGCCACTCTCCGCCCGGCCTCCTGCCGAATGATTGGCGGAGTGCATTCTATAGCAACAAGCTCTTTTTCCTTACTGAAGGAGTTTTTCACCGTGGAAACCTACAAAAGTGGTCTGCAGGCCGACCTGATCAACCTCGCTCCGTGCTCCATGCAGTTGACTGCCGTGGTGCCCGCCAAGGACGGCAAGAAGACGTACAAGGATGTGCTGACCAAGTACACCAGCAAGATTCAGCGTCCCGGCTTCCGGGCAGGCCATGTCCCCATGTCCTACGTCCTCTCCCAGTTCGGAAAGGACATCTGCGAGGAGACCGCGCAGAACCTGCTGAACCGCGCCCTGGATGAGGTCTTGGTCGAGAAGAAAGTCCGCCTCGCCGGAAAGATCGCCCTGGAAAACGACAAGCTCCCCGAGTACACCCCCGACCAGGACTTCTCCCTGAAGGCCACCTTCGAGGTCTTCCCCGAATTCGAGCTGCCCGCCTACCAGGGCCTCAAGGCCACCCGCAAGAAGGTCGCCATCGAAGACAAGCAGGTCGATGAGGCCGCCGAGACCTTCGTCCGCATGCACGGAAACTACGAGAAGGTCACCCGCCCCGCCGAAGCCGGCGATATGCTCCGCGTGGACTTCACCACCGACGCCGACGACGCCCTGAAGGAGATCCCCCAGGCGAAGTACATCCTCTCCGGCACCAACTCCTGGCAGATCCTGCGGGAGCCCGAGAGCATCCCCGGCGTCATCAACGCCCTCGTCGGAGCCACCCTCGACTCCACCAAGGACACGGAAGTGCACTTCCCCGAGGACTTCCGCGTGAAGGAACTGGCCGGAAAGACCATCCCCTACCACTTCACCATCCGCGAAATCCACGGCTTCACTCCTCCTAAGTTCGACGAGGAATTCGCAAAGCAGACCGGCGTCCACAGCCTGGACGAGGTGAAGGCGAATCTCCGCGAGCAGATGGAGGCCAATGCCAAGTCCGCCGCCGAGGTGGAGGTCTTGACCAAGCTCCAGAAGGACTACAGCGCCCTGCTGGACTTCCCCCTGCCCCCCGCACTGCTGGCCGAAAACCTCCAGGACGCCAAGGACCGCGCCAAGGAGCGCCTGGAGAAGCAGGGCCTGAAGGGTGAGGAATTCGACAAGAAGTTCCAGGAAGAGTGCGAGAAGGCCGACAAGGAGGTCCCCGAGTCCATGCGCATGGTCCTCGCCCTGGACGAGATTGCCCAGAAGGAGAAGGTCGAGGTGAGCCAGCAGGATCTGCTGAACTACTGCGCCGGCCGCGCCCAGAGCATGGGCATGGACCTGGACGCCTTCCTCACCGCCGTCCAGAAGCAGGAGGGCATGCTCCAGAACATGTACTCCAGCCTCATGCGCCAGAAGAGCCTGAAGGTCCTCCTGGACAAGGCCGAAATCACCGAAGAGGCCTAAAGCCTCCGCTCCCCCATAGCTTCGTCCGCGCAAGGAAAGGAGAGGGGATCGCGCACTGCCGCGCTTCCCTCCTCCCCCCCCTGCGCCACATCCCCCGATACGCACGCGAACACGCCACGGCACAACGCCGCGGCGCTTCGCCGTGTGCGCTTGTCTCGCCGCCGGCACGGTACCCTTTTACGCACCGGCGGCACTCTTGTACGCGTACGCCTGCGCGCATGAGCGCATAAACGCCCGCGGCACGCCCGCGGGAGCGCACGCCCGCGGCCGCACGCCACACCGTCCCCTTCGCCCTCTTTCGCGTGCTCTCTGCGTTTTCTCGGAGCGTCCAAGCGAAAGGCTCCACCGCACCACCCCAAACCTATTTTCCGGAGGAAAACTATGAGCTTCTACGCACCCTACGTCATTGAGCAGACCGGCAACGGCGAGCGGCAATACGACATCTACTCCCGCCTGCTGAAGGACCGCATCGTCATGCTGGGCAGCGAGGTAGACGACGCCGTGGCGAACTGCATCATGGCGCAGTTCCTCTTCCTGCAGAGCGAGGATCCCAAGAAGGACATCCACTTCTACATCAACTCCCCCGGCGGCGTGGTCTCCGCGGGCCTGGCCATCTACGACACCATGCAGATGCTCTCCTGCGACGTGCGCACCTACTGCATCGGACAGGCCGCCTCCATGGGCGCCGTCCTGCTGGCCGCCGGCGCCGCCGGAAAGCGCTTCGCCCTGCCCCACTCCCGCATCATGATCCACCAGCCCTCCGGCGGCTGCCAGGGCACCGCGGCCGACATCAACATCCAGGCGCAGGAGATCATGAAGACCAAGGCGGTGCTCTACGATATCCTCGCCAAGCACATCGGAAAGACCGCCGAACAGATCGCAAAGGACTCCGAACGCGACTTCTTCATGTCCGCCCAGGAGGCCCGCGACTACCACGTGGTGGACGCCATCATCGAGCCCCAGCCCAAGGCCACCGCCAAGAACTAGCGCCCATGGCAACGACCTCCAAAACCAAGCGCACCACCCGCAAGAGCGAGCCACGGTGCATCATGTGCGGCGAAGCCTACCCCCGCGAGGAACTCGCCGTCGATCTCTCCCACCTGGACGAATCCCTCCCCGTGGTCTGCCGGCACTGCGCACACGCCTTCCTGGAAGCCACCTACGCCTGCCATGACCCCGAGACCATGGCGCATCTCCAGGCGCTGGGACTGTGCTACGAACGCGGCATCGCCACTCCCGGATGCTGGACCAACCTGGCCGATTTCATGCGAAATCTGGTGATCATGGGCCAGGAGGACATCGTGGAGCGCTGCGGCATCAACCCCAAGGCGGTCGCCCCCGAAGCCGCCACCGGGAAGCGCCGTTCCGAGTTCGACGACTTCGCCGCCGGCGCCAGCTCCGCGAGCGCGGCGCCCCGCCGGAAGAAGGAGGCGGGGCTCTCCTGGGACAGCCTCCAGACGCCGAAGGAGATCTACGACTACCTGAGCCAGTATTGCTACGGTCAGGAGGAGGCCAAGCGCACGCTCTCCGTGGCGGTCTTCAACCACTACAAGCGCGTCCTCTTCGAGCGCCAGCAGCTCGCCAAGGGCATTGCGCCCCAGGACACCGTGGAGCTGACCAAGAGCAACGTGCTCATGGTCGGTCCCACCGGCTCCGGAAAGACGCTGCTGGCGCAGGCGCTGGCGCGGCTGCTGAAGGTCCCCTTCGCCATCTCCGACGCCACCACCCTCACCGAGGCCGGATATGTCGGCGAGGACGTGGAGAACATCCTTCTGCGGCTGGTGCAGGCGGCCGACTACGACCTGGAGAAGGCGGAGGTGGGCATCGTCTACGTGGACGAGATCGACAAGATCGCCCGCAAGACCCAGAATGTCTCCATCACCCGCGACGTCTCCGGCGAGGGCGTGCAGCAGGCGTTGCTGAAGATTGTGGAGAACACGGTGGCGAACATTCCTCCCAAGGGCGGCAGAAAGCACCCCGACCAGGAATACATCCACCTGAATACCAAGAACATCCTCTTCATCTGCGGCGGCGCCTTCGTGGGACTCGACAAGATCGTCTCCCGACGCGGCGGCTCCCGCCAGCTGGGATTCCTCCACGGCGGTGACGGCGAGAGCGCCGACGAGGCGGTGGCCCGCAAGGAGCAGGAGGATATCGCCAAGAATCCCCTGAACCACGTGGAGCCCGAGGACCTGGTCCAATTCGGACTCATCCCCGAATTCGTGGGACGACTCCCCATCATCGCGTCCCTCAAGGAGCTCTCCCAGGACGACCTCCTGCACATCCTCACCGAGCCCAAGAACTCCCTGGTGAAGCAGTACCAGGAGCTCATGAAGCTCTCCGGCATCGAGCTGACCATCACCCAGGACGCCCTGGAGGCCGTCGCCGCCATCGCCCACACCAAGGGCACCGGCGCCCGCGGACTGCGCGCCATCCTGGAAAAGCGGATGCTGGATGTCATGTTCGAAATCCCGAAGGCCTCCGAGGGACTGTCGGGCGAATGCATCGTGGACGCCGGCGTGATCCGCGGCGAAAAGCCCGCCGAACTCGTCATGCACAAAAAGGGCACCCCCGAGCTCCCCTTCCCCGCATGAGCCGACTCGCCGCCATCGTCGCAATCCTGACCGCCACCACGCTCCTGCTGGCGGCGGCCAGCACCCTGCACGCCGCCGAAAAGGCGACCGCCCGCAAAAAGCCGCTGCTGACCTCCCGGCCCGTGAAGACCGCCACTCCGGCGAAGACCGCCAAGCCGGCGACAAAGCCGGCGTCGCGTCCCATGCCCGCGGTCCCCAAGGCGCCCGCCACCACGCTGAAGGGCTGGCCGGTCCCCCAGCCCAAGAAGGCGCTCCGGGAGATCACGCACCTGAAGCGCACCTACGTGGACCTGCTAGACCTGGCGGCGCGCTACGGCTTCAAGAGCGCCACGAAGAAGAGCGGAAAGGACTTCCTGCTGACCCTCACGACGCCCCGAAGCGAGACCCTGGTCTTCACGGAACGCCAGGCCTTCTGCCAAATTGCCGGCATCCAGGCCAGCCTCAGCTTCCCCGTCATCGTCAACCACGGGCGCTTCTACCTGGAGAAGACCGACTTCACGGAACTCCTGGAGCCGCTCCTGCAGACCGCGAAGCTCCCCCGCCGCGCCATCCAGCACATCGTGGTGGACGCCGGACACGGCGGCAAGGACCAGGGCGCTGCCCGCGGAAAGTTCCTGGAGAAGGACCTGAATCTCCTCATGGCGCGGAAGGTGGCCTCCATCCTCCGCAAGCGCGGCTACAAGGTCAGCATGACCCGCAATGGCGACACGACCCTCACGCTGGACCAGCGATGCTCCTTCGCCGAGTCCAAGAAGGCGGACCTCTTCCTCTCCCTCCACACCAATGCCATGGAGAGCACCGACGGCAACGGCATCGAGGTCTATGTGGCCAATCCCCCCGGCGTCCCCTCCGTGGGCACCACGAACATCGGCAAGCAGGGAAAGGCGACGCCCTTCCAGCGCACCAGCGCACTCTGGGGATTCTTCACCCAGCGGGCGCTCCTCAAGGCAACCGGCGCACAGGACCGCGGACTGCGGCGCAAGCAATTCAAGGTCGTCATCGATACCCCCGCACCCGCCATGCTGGTGGAAGTCGGATACCTCTCCAACGACAAGGAACGCGCGAACCTCCAGCGCGCCGACTACCAGGACCGCCTGGCCGTCGCCATCTGCGACGGCATCGACCAGCTCCGAAATGCCGTCAAGCCCCAGAAGGCACGGTAGACTCCCGACCCTTTCCTAAAAGACACACGCGCGTACGCGCACGACTCCCACGCCTCTCCGAAGAGAGGGCACCCCGCCCTCTCCGCAAATCCCTCACGACTCCTACAAAAGGAACCCCATCATGAACGAAACCGAAATCCTGAAGTACATGTCCGACACCGGCGCTCTGCTCAACGGACACTTCCTCCTGCGCAGCGGACTCCACAGCGACCAGTATTTCCAGGCCGCGCTCCTCCTGCAATATGCCGACATCGCCAGCAAGCTCTGCGCGGAAATGGCCAAGCCCTGGGCCGGCGAAAACATCGACGTGGTCCTCTCCCCCGCCATCGGCGGCATCGTGGTCGGACAGGAAGTGGCAAAGGCCCTCCAGACCCGCGCCATCTTCGCCGAAAAGGACGACCAGTCGAACCTGATCCTCCGCCGCGGATTCACCCTGAAGCCCGGCGAGCGCGTCCTCATCGCGGAAGACGTGGTCACCAAGGGCGGACGCGTCCAGCAGACCATCGACCTGGCGCGCTCCTTCGGCGCCATCCCCGTGGGCGTCACCGTCATGGTGGACCGCAGCCACGGCGACGTGGACTTCGGCATCCCCTTCCATAGCCTCATCAAGCTCTCCCTGCGCACCTTCAATCCCGCCGAATGCCCCATCTGCGCACAGGGAAAGCCCCTGGAACACCCCGGTTCCAAATAACCCGCCTCCCCCCCCAAAAAACAGACTCCCCCGGAGGGACGACCCCACCTTTTCCTTCTCCCTCCTTCCCTCCCTCCGGAGGAACGCCTCCCTGATCCCCAGCCCCCACTGTCCCCTAGAACGATGCTTCTCGACTGGATTATCAAAAAGCTCTTCAGCAGCCGCAACAAGCGCGTGGTCAACAAGCTCTGGCCCCTCGTCCAGAAGGTGAACCAGCTGGCAGAGCAATATCGGTCCCTCTCCGACGACGAGCTGCGCGCCAAGACGCCGGAATTCAAGGAACGCCTGAAGAATGGCGAGACCGTGGACCAGATCATGTGCGAGGCCTACGCCGTGGTGAAGGACGCCTGCCGGCGCCTGAAGGAATCCACCAAGGAGGAGGAGCATTTCGTGGAGGTCACCGGACACCGCCTGGAGTGGGACATGGTCCCCTTCGACGTCCAGATCATGGGCGGCATCGTCCTGAACCAGTCCAAGATCGCGGAAATGGCCACCGGTGAAGGAAAGACCCTGGTGGCCACCATGCCCCTCTACCTCAATGCCCTCACCGGCAAGAACGTCCAGCTGGTCACCGTCAACGACTACCTGGCGCGCCGTGACTCCGATTGGATGGGGCATGTCCTGCGCTGGCTGGGCCTCACCGTGGGATGCATCCAGAACAACCAGTCCCCGCAGGTCCGCCGCGAACAATACGCATGCGACATCACCTACGGCACAAACTCCGAATTCGGCTTCGACTACCTCCGCGACATGGGCATGGCGCACTCGAAGGAGGAGCTGGTCCAGCGCGACTACTACTACGCCATCGTCGACGAAATCGACTCCATCCTCATCGACGAGGCACGCACCCCGCTGATCATCGCCGGACCCGCCAAGGTCTCCACCCACATGTACGACAAGGTGAAGCCCATGGTGGAATCCCTCTACGCCAAGCAGTTCCGACTGGTCGCCGGGCTCCTCCAGGACGCCAAGGCCCTCCTCGACAAGCCCGACGCCACCTCCCAGGACAAAGACGACGCCTACCACCTGCTGGCGAAGGTCCAGATGGCCATGCCCCGCCACAAGCTCCTGCGCCGCTTCATGGAAGACCCCGGCGTCCGCAAGGGCCTGGAGAAGGTGGATGCGGAGTGGCACTCCGACGTGAACCGCGGATTGCTCCAGGACATCAAGCAGGAGCTCTACTTCTCCGTGGACGAGAAGGGCGGCGAGTCCGAGCTCTCCGAGAAGGGCCGCCGGGACCTCATGCCCTCCGATCCCCAGGCATTCGTCATCCCCGATCTCCCCACCATCTTCAGCGAACTGGATGGCGACAACACCCTCTCCCCCGAGGAAAAGCTGGAGCGCCGGAAGGCCGTCCAGGTGGAATACGACACCAAGGCCGAGCTGCTCCACAATATCTCCCAGCTCCTCCGCGCATACTGCCTCTTCGAAAAGGACGTCCAATATGTCGTGCAGGACAACAAGGTCATCATCGTCGACGAATTCACCGGACGCCCCCAGCCCGGACGACGCTTCTCCGAGGGACTGCACCAGGCGCTGGAGGCCAAGGAGAACGTGAAGATCGAGCGCGAGACCCAGACCCTCGCCTCCATCACCATCCAGAACTACTTCCGCATGTACGAGAAGCTCGGCGGCATGACCGGCACCGCCGCCACCGAGGCCACCGAATTCAAGTCCATCTATAACCTGGATGTGGTCACCATCCCCACCAACCGGCCCTGCCAGCGCATCGACTACGATGACCGGATCTACAAGACCCAGCGCGAAAAGTACCGCGCCATCATCGAGGAGATCAAGGAGTGCAACCTGAAGGGCCAGCCCGTGCTGGTGGGCACCATCTCCGTGGAGGTCTCCGAACTGCTCAGCCGACTGCTCACCCGCGAGAAGATCATCCACAATGTCCTGAACGCCAAGCACAACCAGAGCGAGGCGGAGATCGTGGCGCGCGCCGGACAGCGCGGCGCAGTCACCATCGCCACCAACATGGCCGGCCGAGGCACCGACATCAAGCTGGGACCCGGCGTCAAGGAACTCGGCGGACTCCACGTCATCGGCTCCGAACGCCACGACGCCCGACGCATCGACCTCCAGCTGCGCGGACGCTGCTCCCGACAGGGCGACCCCGGTTCCAGCAGATTCTATATCTCCCTGGAAGACAACCTGATGCGACTTTTTGCATCCGACCGCCTCGCCGCCATCATGGGACGCCTTGGCCTCGAAGACGGCCAGGAGCTCTCCCACGGAATGCTCACCCGCGCCGTGGAAAAGGCACAGCGCCGCGTGGAACAGCAGCACTTCAGCATCCGCAAGCGCACTCTGGAATACGACGACGTGATGAACAAGCAGCGCGCCGCCATCTACGGCCTGCGACACGAAATCCTCACCACCGAGGACTCCCGGAAGCTCCTCATGGACTTCATCCGCACCGCCGTCGGCGAACGCGTCGACGCCGCTTTCGCCGCGCGCTCCCGCAACAGCGACCTGGATACCACCGAGCTCCAGGAGTGGCTGGGACGCACCATCCCCTTCTCCTTCCCCCCCGAGACCTTCACCAAGCCCGAAAACCAGAAGGACGCCGAGACCCTCATCCAGGCCATCATGGATGGCATCGACCAGGTCTACTCCCTCAAGGAGAAGGTGGAGGGCCCCGAGGCCAGCCGCTGGCTGGAGCGCTTCATCATGCTCGACGCCCTGGACAACCTCTACCAGGCGCACCTCTACGACATGGACGACCTGCGCCAGAGCGTCCAGCTGCGCTCCTACGGCCAGCGGGATCCCCTGGTGGAATACAAGCAGGAGGCCTATAACCTCTACTCCAACCTGCTCAATACCATCAAGGACTCCGTCTCCATGAACATCTTCCGCTACCGCATGGTGATCCGGCAGCAGCCCGCCAGCGGCAAGCAGAACCCGGAGGAAGAGGACAGCGAGGAGACCCAGGACGCCCCCAAGAAGAAGCCCGCCCTGCCCCCCATCGCCCCCAGAAGACCCGCCGGAAATATCCAGACGCTCCACCAGTCGCTGGGACAATTCGAGGGCAATGGGGAAGGCGGCGCGCGCAAGCAGCCGCAGCCCACCACCATCCGGCGCCAGCAGCCCAAGGTGGGACGCAATGATCCCTGCCCCTGCGGCTCCGGAAAGAAATACAAGGCCTGCTGCGGACGCTTCGAATAGCCCCCGCACGCAACGACTGCCCCGCCGCCCACCGCACCTTCCATCCACGACGCACCCGCCCCATGCCTGACCTCGAAAACGCATCCCGCGACCTCACAGTCGCCGACCATGTCCGGGAGATCCTCCGCCTTTGCGGCGAGGATCCCACCCGCGAGGGGCTGGTGAAGACGCCGGAGCGCGTAGAGAAGTCCTACCAGTTCCTGCTGGGCGGATACGCCCAGAATCCGGACGACATCGTGGGGGACGCCATCTTCAGCGAGGAGTGCAACCACATGGTGGTGGTCAAGGACATCGAGGTATACTCCCTCTGCGAACACCACCTGCTCCCCTTCTACGGACGCTGCCACATCGGATACATCCCCCGCGGAAAGGTCTACGGGGTCTCCAAGCTGGCGCGCATCGTGGACTGCTTCGCGCGGCGGCTCCAACTCCAGGAACGCCTCACCCAGCAAATCGCCTCGTATGTCCGGGAGAAGATTGACGCGGAGGGCGTGGGAGTGGTCATGGAATGCCACCACCTCTGCATGATGATGCGCGGCGTCCAAAAACAAAACTCCCTCATGGTCACCAGCGCCGTCCTGGGATCCTTCCGACGCTCCCAGGCCACCCGCAACGAGTTCATGGAACTCCTGAAGCGCGGATAGGGCCACGCCAAGGCCCCGACGCAAAATGCCGAGGGGGGGGGGTGAGGGATTTTTCTATTTCTAGGGGGGCAGGCGCTACAAAACGCGGTGGGAGGTCTTATATTAAGCGCCGTCATGTCGCGTATTTCGGAACCTGTGCGGCAAGGTGTTTGTGAACCGGGTCAGATGGGGAACCAAGCAGCCCTAAGCATGCAGCTTGGGTGCCAGCAACTCCGGAATGCGCGGCATGACTTTTTTTGTATCGTCCCTATTCGGAATCCCTAGCTAGCGCGCGCGGGCGGAGGTCAGATGTCGTATCAAGTATTGGCCAGGAAGTGGCGTCCCCAGACCTTTGCAGAGGTCGTGGGACAAGAACACATCGCACGCACCCTGAAAAACGCCCTCAATACCGGACGGACCGGACACGCCTATCTCTTCGTGGGCTCGCGAGGCATCGGGAAAACGACCTCCGCGCGAATCTTCGCAAAGGCCCTCAATTGCCTGCACCGCGTCGACGGCGAGCCCTGCTGCCAGTGCGAATCCTGCCGCGAAATCGCCGATGGCTCCTCCATGGACGTCATCGAAATCGATGCCGCCAGCCACAACAAGGTGGAGCATATCCAGCCCATCCGGGAACAGATGGCGTTCCCGCCCGTGAAGAGCCCCTTCAAGATCATCATCATGGACGAGGTACACATGCTCACGCCGCAGGCGTGGAATGCCTTGCTGAAGACCCTGGAGGAGCCCCCGCCCTACATCAAGTTCATCTTCGCGACCACCGAGGTCCATAAGGTCCTCCCCACCATCATCTCCCGCTGCCAGCGCTTCGATCTGCGGCGCATCCCCGTGCCCCTCATCGTCAACCGACTCCGCGAAATCGCCAACGCCGAGAAGCTCCACGTGGAAGACCAGGCGCTCGCCGCCGTGGCACGCGCCGCCAATGGCGGAATGCGCGACGCGCTCTCCACTCTGGACCAGATCATCTCCTTCTGCGGCGGAACCACCCCCGAGGAGACCATCCGCGAAAGCGACGTCATCCAAATCTTCGGACTGGCCTCCGGCACCGAAATCCGCGAGATCGCCCAGGGGATCCTCTTCAACGACCTCTCCCGCTCCCTGGAAATGGTCGGCGCACTCGCCGACAGCGGCCGCGATCTGGAACAGGTCTATGACGCCCTGACGGAATTCCTCCGAAATCTCATGCTGACGGGCTCCTGCAAAGAGTCCGCCAAATACCTGGAACTGGTCCCCGAGGAAATCCAGTATTTCCAGCAACTGGCGCGCTCCGTCGATCCCGCACTCCCCCGACGACTGCTGGCGGCCATCATCCCGCAGGAACGCTCGTTCAAACAGTGCCTCAATAAGCGCATGGCGCTGGAGGTCCTGGTGAGCCAACTCGCCAACGAGGTCCACAGCACCTCCCTCGACGATATCCTCACACATCTCAATGTCATCAGCGGACTCATCCCCAAAGAAAAGGTCACCCCACGAGTCCCCCCCACACTCACCACACCACCACCCCCACAGGCTCCCACACCCACACCCAAACCGGCGCCTAACCCCGTGGCGACAGAACCGCCGAAGACGGCGGAGGCCGCGCCCAAGACGGAAGAGCCCGCAAAGCCCACACCCGTGGCAGAACCGCCAAAGGAAGAGGCGCCAAAGACGGAGCCCGCGCCTGTAGTGCCCGCTCCTGCTCCCGCGCCTGTAGTGCCCGCTCCTGCTCCCGCGCCTGTAGTGCCCGCTCCTGCTCCCGCGCCTGTAGTGCCCGCTCCTGCTCCCGCGCCTGTAGTGCCCGCTCCTGCTCCCGCGCCTGTAGTGCCCGCTCCTGCTCCCGCTCCCGCTCCCGCTCCTGCTCCTGCTCCTGTAGTGCCTGCTCCCGCTCCTGCTCCTGCTCCCGCGCCTGTTGTATTGAAAGAGGCTCCTCCCATGGAGATTCCGCCGGCGTTATTGAATGGCGAGGGAGGGGAAGGGAATGATGCTCCTATGGAGGCGAATGGGAAGTGGGATTGGCTGAATGCCGGCGGTGCGTCTGCGGAGGGCGTCTCTGCCGGCGTCCAGGCGCTCCTCTCCCAGGATTCTCCCCGTGAGGACTACCAGTCCATCGCGGGCACCAACTATCGCCGCGCCACCAAGGAGGAGCTCAAGGCCCTCTCCGAGCGCCCCGCCGTGAAGCAGGTCGCCGCCTCCCTGGGCACACAGCCCTACGATGGCGTCATCCCCCTCTAGACCGCATCCCAGCTCCCCTCCCATCCTCCATGGAAATCAAGCTCCCGACACCCATTGAACGCCTGGTTGCGCGCCTGCGGAAGCTCCCCGGCGTGGGATCCCAGACGGCATTGCGCCATGTCTGGGAGCTGTTGCGCTGGAAGGAGAGCGACTTGGCCGCGCTGGCGGAGGAGCTCGCCACCCTCAAGCAGCAGGTGACCCCCTGCCCCGTCTGCGGCTTCTACACCGAAGGCGGCGGACTCTGCCAAATCTGCGCTTCCGAAAATCGCGACCGCACGAAGATCTGCGTGGTGGAGACCGCCCCGCAGGTGCCCGTCCTGGAACGCACCGGCTGCTACAAGGGGCTCTACCATGTCCTGGGCGGACGCTTCTCCCCGCTCTCCGGAGTCACACCAGAACACCTCCATTGGCACGCCCTCGGCGAACGCCTCCAAAATCCGGAGGTCAAGGAGCTGATTCTGGCCACAAGCACCGACGTGGAGGGACAGGCCACCGCGAAACTCCTCATGGACGACTTCCAGCGCGAGGGACTCACCATCACGCGACTGGCCATCGGGGTGCCCACCGGCGCCGACCTGGCATACGCCGACGCCCCCACCCTGGCACAGGCCCTCAGCGCAAGACACCCCTTCTCTTGATCGCAAAACACCCCCATTCACCCCACACCACCATGACCACCACCAAACTCCTTCTGGGCGACGAAGCCTACGCACAAGGCGCCATGGACGCCGGCATCTCCGCCTGCTACGCATACCCCGGGACCCCCTCCACCGAAATCATGGAGTACTTCCAGGCGTCCCCCCTGGCCGCGGAACGGAAGATCCACCGCCAGTGGTCCTGCAACGAGAAGGCCGCCATGGAGGAGGCCATCGGCGCCAGCTACATGGGCAAGCGCGCCATCGCCTGCATGAAGCACGTGGGACTCAATGCCTGCGCCGACGGCTTCATGAACTCCGCCATCACCGGCGCAAACGGCGGTCTCCTGGTCACCGTGGCCGACGATCCCTCCATGCACTCCTCCCAGAACGAGCAGGACAGCCGATTCTACGGAAAGTTCGCCATGATCCCCGTCATGGAACCCGCTACCCAGCAGGAGGCATACGAGCTGCCCGCCTACGCCTTCGAGCTCTCCGAAAAATACCAGACGCCCGTCCTGGTCCGATTCACCACACGACTCTCGCACTCCCGCGCAGACGTGAAGCTCGCCGACGCCGCACGCCCCCAGAACGACGTCCATTTCCCCGAAAACCCCAAGAAGTTCGTCCTGCTGCCCGCCATCGCAAAAGCGAACTACAACGCGCTGCTCGCCAAGCAGGACGCCTTCCGCCAGGAAAGCGAGGACTCGCCCTTCAATGCCTACTTTGACGGCGCCGACAAGTCCCTGGGCATCCTGGCGTGCGGCATCGGATACAACTACCTCATGGAGGCCTACCAGGGCAAGTGCCCCCACCCCGTCCTCAAGCTCTCCCAGTATCCCCTCCCCCGCAAGAAGATCCAGAAGCTCCTCGACGAATGCGAGAAGATCCTGGTGGTCGAAGAGGGCATGCCCGTCGTCGAGGACCTCCTCCGCGGACTCTTCGGCGATCCCCGCATCACCGGACGGCTCACCGGCGCACTCCCCCGCACCGGCGAACTCTCCACCCGCGCCGTCCAGCTGGCCTGCGGACTGCCCACGCCCGCACTCCTGGAGCCCAGCACACTCCTCCGGCAGAGACCCCCGCGGCTCTGCGACGGATGCCCCCACGCCGATACCTACCGCGCCCTCACCGAGGCCACCCAGAAGGTCGGCGACGCCAAGGTCTTCGGCGACATCGGCTGCTACACCCTCGGCGCACTGCCTCCCTACAACGCCATCACCTCCTGCGTCGACATGGGCGCCTCCATCACCCTGGCAAAGGGCGCCGCGGACAACGGCATGAAACACGCCGTCGCCGTCATCGGCGACTCCACCTTCACACACTCCGGAATGACCGGACTGCTCGACGCCATCTGGGAAAACGCCCCCATCACCGTCGTCATCCTCGACAATCTCACCGTCGGCATGACCGGCGGACAGGACTCCGCCGCGCTGGGACGCCTGGAGGAGCTGGTGAAGGGCCTGGGCGTCTCCCCCGAACACATCCGCGTCATCACCCCCCTGCCCGCCAAGCACCAGGAGAACGAGGCGCTCTTCGAGGAGGAGCTCAACTACCCCGGAGTCTCCGTCGTCATCGCACGCCGCGAGTGCATCCAGACCCTCCGCCGGAAGGTCGCCAAGAAGTAGCGACCGCCACCCCCCGGACACAAAAACACACCTTCCATTCCCTCCAAAACAGGAGAAGAAACACTATGAAATGTGACATCGTCCTCGCCGGCGTGGGCGGACAGGGAATCCTCACCATCGCCGCCATCCTCGGAAAGATGGCCGTGGCGGAGAACCTCCACGTGAAGCAGTCCGAAATCCACGGCATGAGCCAGCGCGGCGGCTCCGTCTTCGCACACCTCCGACTCTCCAGCCAGCCCATCCTGGCCGACCAAATCACCGCCGGCGCCGCCGACCTGGTGGTCGCCATGGAGCCCATGGAGGCACTCCGGCACGCACAGAGCCTCGCCCCCACCGGCACCGTCATCACCGACCGAACCCCCGTGGTCAATATCGGCGACTACCCCGCCGAAGAAGAGGTCATCCGCGAACTCCATAAGCTCCCCGGACTGGTCCTCCTCGACACCACCGACCTGGCCAAGAAGTCCGGAAACCCCCGAAACACCAATATCGTGCTCTTGGGCGCCATCGCGAACTTCCTGGGACTGGACCCCACCTTCCTCGAAAAGGCCATTGAACAGCACTTCGCCCGCAAGGGCGACGCCGTGGTCCAGGCCGCACTCACCGCCTTCCGCCTGGGTAAGGACGCGAAGTCCCTCGCCCAACAGGCATAAGACAACGCTCACTCACTCAAACCGCAAGCCTTCACAAAGGAGTCTCCGCAATCATGCGCATTCTCGTCACCGGCGGCGCCGGATTCATCGGCAGCCACATCGTTGAAATGTTCCAGGGAAAGGCTGAGGTCCGCGTCCTGGATAACCTCCGCACCGGATTCAAGAAGAACCTGGAGGGCTTCCAGGTGGACTTCCGCGAGGGATCCATCCTCGACAAGCCCTTCCTGGCAAAGGCGATGGAGGGCGTGGACTACGTCTTCCACCTGGCCGCCATGATCTCTGTCCCCGAATCCATGGCGAAGCCCCAGGAGTGCGTGGAGATCAACACCCAGGGCACCCTGAATGTCCTGGAGGCCGCCGCACAAGCCGGCGCCAAGAAGCTCTGCCTCTCTACCTCCGCCGCCATCTACGGCGACAACCCCGAGGTCCCCAAGCGCGAGACCATGTGCCCCGAGCCAAAGAGCCCCTACGCGGTCACCAAGCTCGACGACGAATACTACTGCGCCATGTATACCCGCGAGCGCAATCTGCCTACCGCCTGCCTGCGGTACTTCAATGTCTTCGGACCCCGCCAAAATCCCCACAGCCAGTACGCCGCCGCAGTGCCCATCTTCGTGGCCAAGGCACTGGCAAACGAGCCCCTCACCATCTTCGGCGACGGCGAACAGACCCGCGATTTCATCTACGTGAAGGACATCGCGCGCGCCAATGCCTTCTTCGCCACCGAATCCACCGCCACCGGCGTCCACAATATCGCCTACGGCGGCGTCATCACCATCAATGACCTGGCAAAGAAGATCGTCGAAATCACCGGCTCGCACTCCGAAATCGTCCACCAGGCCGTCCGCGCCGGCGACGTGAAACACTCCTACGCCGCCATCGACAAGCTCAAGGCCACCGGCTTCAAGCCCTGCTCCAACTTCGAGGAGGGACTCGCCGCCACCATCGCGTACTTCCGCTCCCTCCAGAAGTAGCGATCGCCCTCCACAATACACGCCCATGCCACGAATCCTCTTCGTCTGTAGCTCCGACAGGACACGCGCACCCCTCGCCGCCGCGATCTTCCAACAACTCGCACAACAGGCCGGTCTCCAGGACTGCTCCTGCGACTCCGCCGGCATCCGTGCCTTCCATGGACAGCATATCGCCGACCACGTGACCACCGTCCTCAAAGAACGCGGCATCGAGCCCCGCCGGCTGGGCGTGCAACTCCTCTCCCCGAAACTCATCAAGTCCGCAGAACTCATCCTCTGCATGACACGGGACCAGGAAAAGGAACTCACCTCGAATTTCGTCTCCGCACGAAACAAGACCAAGACTCTCATGTCCATCCTCCGACAGGACAGGGATGTCTTCGATCCCAATAAACAACCCCTGGAATCCTACCAACAGTGCGTCGCCCTCATGGAACCCGCACTCCAGGAACTCGTCCAACGGCTGATGTAACGGGCGCAAAACGCGGGCGCAGTTCGCTGTGAGCAAGTTAGAGCGGACGCCCCGCGGGAATTCCACGCCAATTTGGGCGCGGCACTGGCACCGATGCCGCTT